>NZ_JAMSHW010000010.1:0-209455 GCF_023757525.1 Pseudomonas sp. MWU13-3659
GCATATCCGTTTGCTATGTAGACGCAGAGTCACCTTTGCGCCCTTACGGCCAGGCCTTTCAAGGTGTTCGACGTTAGTGTTGCAGCGCTTATGAGATCGAGCGCCACCCGCGTGGCGCATCGCGGATGAATCCGCTCCTACATCGGTTGCAACGTACCGCACCTGCCAGGCCATGGTTGCCAGCCTTGGCGCCAGCCGAAAAAACGCGTCTTACAAACAAGGCGAACAACCATGGCCTATCGGTCATGGCCACGTTGCAACGAATGTAGGAGCGGATTCATCCGCGATGCGCCGCGCGGGCGGCGCTCGATTTCACAGGCGCTGCAAGAATCCCGGCGGGCACCTGGCGGCCCTGATGCGGTAACGCCCCCTGCGTCCAAAGACCTTGAAAGGGATGGCCGTAAGGGCGCAAAGGTGAATCAGCATCGCTATCGCCAATGGATATGCTCAAAAAACCGCAAACCATCAGGCTGAGAGCTGAATGCCTACCCCCCATAAGCCCGCATGAACAACCCCACTACCTCCCGCACATGCACCTCCACCTCATCCCCCGTCAACGCCGGCGCACATCCCAGTAACAATCGATAATCCGGAGCGCCCTTGATCAGGCAGAAGAAATGCTCCGCCGCTCGCAGCGGGTTGTCGATGCGCAGCAGCCCCCGTTGGTCGACGCAACGCAGCAGCGCCTCCATCCCGGTCAGCACCCGTTTCGGCCCCGCCTCGTAGAAGTACCGCCCGAACCCCGGGTCCTGGCTCCCCAAGGCAAAAATCAGCCGGCTGAGCTTGACCGACTCGTCCGAACTGATCAGCGCCTGGAACCCCCGTGCGATATTCAACAGCACGTCCTCCAGCGCCACCCCGTCGGGGTACTCGAAGATCAGGTCGGGCAGTTGGGTCTGACAGGTCGCCATGACCGCTGCGCCGAACAAGGTCTGCTTGTCGGTGAAATGGCTGTAGACCGTAAGTTTTGAAACACCTGCCGCCGCAGCGACCGCATCCATGCTGGTGTTGGCATAGCCAAGGCTGAGAAACAGCGACTTGGCGGCTTCGAGGATGGCCTCGCGCTTGGCCAAGTCCTTGGGCCGGCCTGGGCCGATGGGTGCGTCGTTGGACATGGGGATCCGCATCTGTTTTGAAACCGACCATCTTACCGGGTCGAGGGCCATCCGGCTGCAACGCGCGTCGCCGCGTTATTCCACATTTTCTGTCGGCAGCCTGCTTCCCCGACCCGATTCCCTGACTTAATATACCCGCCAGTATAAATATTCGATGCGCCCTCTGCCAAAGGTCCTCCATCATGTTGCGTCGTGCGTTGTCCCTTGCCCTGCCCGCTGCCCTCGTGCTGCTCACCGCCTGTGGCCAGCAGGCCGCGCCGCCCTCGGCCCCGCGCCCGGCGCTGGTGGTGCAGCCCCAACCCGCTGGCGCCTCGGCCGACAGCTACCCCGGCGAAGTGCGGGCGCGTTTTGAGCCCGAACTGGCCTTTCGCATCGGCGGCAAGGTGAACAAACGCCTGGTGGAAGAAGGGCAGCGGGTCAAGGCCGAACAGGCCCTGGCCGAGCTCGACCCACAAGATGTGCGTCTTCAACTGGAGGCCAACCGTGCCCAACTGGCCGCCGCCGAGGCCAACCTGGCGCTGGTGCGCGCCGAGCGCGACCGTTACCAGAAACTGCTGGATCGGCAGATGGTCAGCCATTCGCAGTTCGACAATGCCGAAAACCTCTACCGCGCAGGTCTTGCCCGCTTGAAACAAGCCAAGGCCGAATTCGAGGTCGCTGGCAACCAGGCTGATTACGCGGTGTTGCGCGCGCCTCAGGCCGGCGTTATCGCCAAGCGTCAGGTCGAAGTGGGGCAGGTGGTCGCCGCAGGCCAGACCGTGTTCACCCTGGCCGCCGATGGTGAACGTGAGGTGGCGATCGGCTTGCCTGAGCAGCAATTCGCCCGATTCAGTGTCGGGCAGACCGTGAGCGTGGAACTGTGGTCGCACCCCAACCAGCGTTTCGAAGGGCGTATCCGTGAACTGTCGCCGGCAGCCGATCCGCGCTCGCGTACTTTCGCCGCACGTATCGCCTTCACCTCCAGCAGCACCCCTGCCGAATTGGGCCAGAGTGCCCGTGTCTTTATCGCCCACACCGAGCAGGCGCCGCTTGCCGTGCCGCTGTCGGCGGTCACCGCCGAAGCCGGGCAGGCCTATGTGTGGCGGGTCGGCAAGGATAATCGCCTGGAGCGTGCCGCGGTCCGCCTTGGTGCTTACGGGGCCGACAGCGTGCCGGTGCTCGAAGGCTTGCAAGCCAGCGACTGGGTGGTGGCCGCGGGTGGCCATGTGTTGCGAGAGGGGCAGCAAGTGCGCCCGGTGGACCGCAGCAACCGTGAAGTGAACCTGGCGACCAAGGAGTAAGTGCCGATGGGTTTCAACCTTTCCGCCTGGGCGCTGCGCAACCGCCAGATCGTGCTGTTCCTGATGATCCTGCTGGCCGCGATCGGGGCCATGTCCTACACCAAGCTTGGGCAGAGCGAGGATCCGCCGTTCACCTTCAAGGCCATGGTCATCCGCACCTTGTGGCCGGGTGCGACCGCCGAGGAGGTCTCGCGCCAGGTCACCGAACGGATCGAGAAGAAGCTGATGGAAACCGGCGAGTACGAGAAAATCGTCTCGTTCTCCCGCCCCGGCGAGTCCCAGGTCACCTTCATGGCCCGCGACTCGCTGCATTCCAAGGACATCCCCGAGCTCTGGTACCAGATCCGCAAGAAGGTCGCGGATATCCGCCATACGCTGCCACCCGAGATCCAGGGGCCGTTCTTCAATGACGAATTCGGCACCACCTTCGGCAATATCTACGCCCTGACCGGCTCCGGCTTCGACTATGCAGTGCTCAAGGATTACGCCGACCGTATCCAGATCCAGCTGCAGCGCGTCAAGGACGTGGGCAAGGTCGAGTTGATCGGCCTGCAGGACGAGAAAATCTGGATCGAGCTGTCCAACGTCAAGCTCGCCACCCTGGGCGTTCCGCTCGCGGCGGTACAGCAGGCGTTGCGTGAACAGAACGCGGTCAGTACCGCAGGCTTCTTCGAAACCTCGAGCGAGCGTTTGCAGCTGCGTGTCAGCGGGCGTTTCGACAGCGTCGAGCAGATCCGCCAGTTCCCCATTCGTGTCGGTGATCGCACCTTCCGCATCGGCGATGTCGCCGAGGTGCAACGCGGTTTCAACGACCCGCCCGCGCCGCGCATGCGCTTCATGGGCGAGGATGCCATCGGGCTTGCCGTCTCGATGAAGGATGGCGGCGATATCCTGGTGTTGGGCAAGGCGCTGGAAGGCGAGTTCGCCCGCCTGGCCCAGAGCCTGCCGGCAGGCATGGAGCTGCGCAAAGTCTCCGACCAGCCGGCGGCGGTCAAGGCCGGTGTCGGCGAGTTCGTCCAGGTGCTGGTCGAGGCCCTGGCCATCGTCCTGCTGGTGAGCTTCTTCTCCCTGGGCCTGCGCACGGGCCTGGTGGTCGCCCTGGCAATCCCGCTGGTGCTGGCGATGACCTTCGCCAGCATGCATTACTTCGGCATCGGCCTGCACAAGATCTCGTTGGGCGCGCTGGTGCTGGCGCTGGGTTTGCTGGTGGACGACGCGATCATCGCGGTGGAGATGATGGCGATCAAGATGGAGCAAGGGTACGACCGGCTCAAGGCGGCCAGCTACGCCTGGTCGAGCACGGCGTTCCCGATGCTGACCGGCACCCTGATCACCGCAGCGGGCTTCCTGCCGATCGCCACGGCGGCCTCGAGCACCGGCGAATACACCCGGTCGATCTTCCAGGTGGTGACCATCGCCTTGCTGACATCATGGGTGGCGGCGGTGGTCTTCGTACCGTATCTGGGTGAACGCCTGCTACCTGACCTGGCCAAGCTGCACGCGGCGCGCCACGGCAGCGACGGGCATGCGCCGGACCCTTATGCCACACCGTTCTACCAGCGTGTGCGGCGGATGGTGGAGTGGTGCGTGCGGCGACGCAAGACGGTGATCCTGCTCACCATCGCGGCCTTCGTCGGCAGCATCCTGCTGTTCCGTTTCGTGCCCCAGCAGTTCTTCCCGGCTTCCGGGCGTCCGGAGCTGATGATCGACCTGAAGCTGGCCGAGGGCGCCTCGCTCAACAACACCGCCGAACGCGTCAAGCAACTGGAAGTGCTGCTCAAGCAACAGGACGGCATCGACAACTATGTCGCCTATGTCGGTACCGGCTCGCCACGCTTCTATCTGCCCCTGGACCAGCAACTGCCCGCGGCGAGCTTCGCCCAGTTCGTGGTGCTGGCCAAGTCGCTGGAAGACCGTGAGCGCCTGCGCAGCTGGCTGATCAGTACGCTGGACGAGCAGTTCCCCGACCTGCGTTCGCGGGTCACGCGCCTGGAGAACGGCCCGCCCGTGGGTTACCCGGTGCAGTTCCGTGTGACCGGCGAGCATATCGAGAAAGTCCGGGCATTGGCCCGTGAAGTGGCGGCAAAGGTGCGCGAGAACCCTCACGTGGTCAACGTGCACCTGGACTGGGAGGAGCCGAGCAAGGCGGTCTACCTGGACATCGACCAGGACCGTGCCCGCGCCCTGGGCGTGAGTACCGCGCAGTTGTCGAGTTTTCTGCAAAGCTCGCTGACGGGCAGCAACGTCAGCCAGTACCGCGAGGACAACGAACTGATCGAGATCCTGCTGCGCGGCACCCCGGAGGAGCGTCGCGAGCTGGGCAGCCTGGGAAGCCTGGCCTTGCCCACCGACAATGGCCAGAGCGTGGCGTTGTCGCAGGTGGCCACCCTGGAATACGGTTTCGAGGAAGGTATCATCTGGCACCGCAATCGCCTGCCTACGGTCACCGTGCGTGCCGACATCTACGACAAGGAGCAGCCGGCCACGTTGGTCAAGCAGATCCTGCCAACCTTGCAGCAGGTGAAGGACGAGCTGCCTGACGGTTACCTGCTGGAAGTGGGCGGCACCGTGGAAGACTCCGAACGCGGCCAGCGCTCGGTGAACGCCGGCATGCCGCTGTTCATCGTGGTGGTGCTGAGTTTGCTGATGATCCAGCTGCGCAGCTTCTCGCGGATGTTCATGGTGTTCCTCACCGCGCCCCTGGGCTTGATCGGCGTCACCTTGTTCCTGCTGGTATTCCGCCAGCCGTTCGGTTTCGTCGCCATGCTCGGCACCATTGCCCTGGCGGGGATGATCATGCGTAACTCGGTGATTCTGGTGGACCAGATCGAACAGGATATCGCGGCGGGACTGGACCGCTGGCAGGCGATCATCGAGGCCACGGTTCGACGCTTCCGGCCCATCGTGCTGACCGCGCTGGCGGCGGTGCTGGCAATGATTCCGTTGTCGCGCAGCGTGTTCTACGGGCCGATGGCGGTGGCGATCATGGGTGGGTTGATCGTGGCCACGGTGCTGACGCTGCTGTTCCTGCCGGCGTTGTATGCGGCGTGGTTCAGGGTGAAGAAGGGCTGAAGATCGGGGCTCCTACTGGTACAGCGTTGATCGTGTAGGAGCGGCTTCAGCCGCGAACACCGGCGTAGCCGGTGCCAGGCACCGCGGTGCTCGATTCGCGGCTGAAGCCGCTCCTGCAGGAATTGCATTGCACCATCCCGTGGGAGCGTTCAGGTTCAGAGCGCGCCAAATACTTTCTTGGCAAGGCTGGTCGCCGCCTGGGCCGGGTTCTGGCGAATGCTTTCTTCCTGCTTGGCGATCATCTCGAACAGCCCATCCAGGGCTTTCTCGGTCACGTAGTTCTCGATGTTGGCGTCATCCTTGATCAGCCCCAGGCCTTTGGCCTGCCCGGCAAAGCTGTTGTACTGCTGGGCCAGGCCGACCTTGTCGGTGGCCTGCTTGACGATCGGCAGGAACTTGGCGCGGATCTGCTCGCGGCTGCTCTTGTTCAGGTACTGGGTAGCCGAGTCCTGACCGCCGCTGAGGATGCCCTTGGCATCGGTCACGGTCATCTTCTTCACGGCGTCTACCAGAATCGCCTGGGCCTGTGGCACGGCGGCTTCGGCGGCCTTGTTCATGCTGGTTTCAAGGGCCTCGACCTGGTCACCCTTGCCGAACATCTTCATGGCTTTGGCTGCCTTGCCGAGGTTGCCGGGCAGCTCGATGCGCACATCGGGGTTGTTGCTGAAGCCGCCCGGCGAACTCAACTGTTTGACGGCGATCTGTGCGCCTTGGGTGAGCGCGTCCTTCAGGCCGCCGGAGGCATCGCTCTGGGACAGGTCGCCGAGCGACAGGGCCAGCGCGCTGGCCGACAGCAGCAGGCCGGCGCACAGGGTGGTGAAGCGCAGGGAGGTGCGAATCATGGGGCTTTCCTTATAGACAGAATGGAGCGGGTTCAGCGGACCGGGTCGACCTTGATGCGGACAGGTTGCGGGTCGCTGCCATCAAGCAGCACACCATGGTGTTCGGTGTTGATGAACAGCAGCTTGCCGTCCAGCTCGATGCGTGCGCTGAGCGCGTAGCGATGGCCAGGTTTGACCTGGGCGGGGTCATACTTCAGGTGGAAGGGCAGCGGCACGTTGCCTTTGACCGGGCCGGCCTGGCGGGCCAGGGTCACCGCCGGGGCGTCCATCAGCGATACATCCTGGAGGGCGACGCTCAAGGTGGCGGTCGGTGGCAGGGCAATGCGCTGCAGGTAGAAGACTTCGCCGTCCAGGCTGGCCTGGTTGGACGGGGCATGGTTGGAGCAGGCTGCGAGCAGGGATGCGCAACACAGCAGGACGAGCTTTTTCATGGAATCTCCAAAATCCTTGGGCCGGCTTGTGGCCAACCCAAGGACTTTAGCGGAAATTCATCGCCAGGGGCGATCTTGCCGTGAGGTGATCAAGACCTGGCGTTGCGCAGCTCGACCTGCATGCCGGCTTCCAGTGTTTCGAGATCGATGTTGCGCAGGTTGCGGCCGGCAACGAAGTGGCCCGAGGGGGCCTGCAGCATGAAGCTCAGGTCGTGGCTGACGCCATCGCTCACCAGCACCTGCTGGTCGTAGTACAGCGAGAACGGAGCATTGAGGTCACGCATCTGGTAGACATTCTCGGAGATCTGGTTGAAGACCTTCTGCCCGTCATCGTTCAGACGTACTTCATACAAATCGGCGAACAGTTGATGACCGGACAAATCCTCGATGTTCGCGGCCAGTACACTGCCAGTGATCTGCTTGAAGCTGGGGGCCGCCATTCGCTGGGCGCCCGTTTCAGAGCCGGCGAGCGTGATGTCCTGTTCGACGCGAATGGTGGCGTGATCGAGGGCCAGCGGCAGTGTGACACGTACCTTTTCGGAGCCTTCCCCCCAGCCTGCGATCAGAACCGCTTCAAGTTCCAATGCCTCCCCGGCTGCGAAAGTGCGCTTGTCGAGGTGCAACTGGTAGGGAATCGGGGCGCCGCTGTACTGCTGGACACAGGATGCCAGCCATTCGGAGCGGGGAATGATGCCGGGGTGGGTCACCACCACAAGCACGCGAACCGGCGTTGCATCGAATTCGGGAATGTCGACGAGATCGATCGAACCATGCAGTTCGATGATGTTTTCATTTGGCATGTAGTGTTCCTGTTTCAAGCACGGTAGGTGGATAACACCGGTAGCTGGTGTCGGATACCATTGTGGGAAACAGGCGGGGTTACGATCAGAGGGAAGTTGTTTCTGCCGGAGAGGCAGATTGAGGAAGCGCTCCTCGTGGAGCGCTCCTACAAACTGCGAATCCTAAGTGTCAGGCTTCAGGGTTTTCCTGCGGCTCATCCCGGTGCAGCGCCACCTGGCGGATGGACAGGCGCAGCTCCGCCGACAACACCCGCTTGGCCACGCCCTCGGCCAGCTCTGCGAGCTTGTCGTGGTAACCCAGCTTGCCCTCGCCATCGGGTTGCAGCACACCCTCGCGCACCAGGGTCTGGATGAAGTGGCGGAACAGGGTCTTGTCGAAGAATTCCGGCGCATTCAGGCCATGCAGGATCGACAGGCGCTGGGCCATCATCACGCACAACTCTTCCAGCTCCTCGGCGCTCAGCGTGTGCTGGCCGCTGTTGAGCAGCAGCGAGGTGGCCATGTAGAAGCGCTGCAAGGTCTGGGTGATGGTGCGGGCCAGCAGGGTCAACAGAACGAACTGCCGCGAGCTGGGGGCCGGGCGCATGTAGATGTCGTTTTCCTGGCGCAGCAGGCCCTGGCTGACCAGCGCCGCCAGCCACTGGTCGATCACCTCGTCCAGCTGTTCGGGCGTCCAGCGCAGGAACAGCTCGGCCTGCAGGTAGGGGTACAGCGCCCGCACATACTGGCCCAACAGATCGCGGCTCATGCGCGAACTGCTGAGGAAGAAGCTCGCCAGCAGCCCTGGCAGGGCGAAAATGTGCAGGACGTTGTTGCGGTAGTAGGTCATCAGCACCGCGTTGGCTTCGTCCAGGTAGAGGATGCGGCCCATCGCGTCCTTCTGCTCGGCCAGCAGGTCCATGCCCAGTACATGCTTGATCAGGACCTGGCCATCACCTTCGGGCAGTGTGGTGTGCGGCGAATAGGGCACTTGGCGCAGCAAGGCCAGGTACAGGTCGAGCACACGGGTCAGGGCGCGCTCGTCCAGGGCCAGGCGGCTGGTCGAAAGCAAGGCCAGGGCCACCAGGTTGACCGGGTTGATCGCCGCCGCTTCGTTCAGGTGGCGGGCGACGGTCTCGCCCAGGCGGGTGGTGGTGTCGTTGAGCCAGGCTGGTCGGAATTGCGGGCCGAGTGCCTGCTCACGCCAGCCGGGTTGCTGCTCATCGAGGAAGCCTGCGAGGCGGATCGGCTCGCCGAAGTTGACGTAGACCTGGCCGAAGCGCTGCTTGAGTGCGCCAATCACCTTGAAGATGTCGAAGATCGATTCTTTCTTCTTGCTCGCGCCGCGTAGTTCACCCAGGTAGGTACGGCCCTCGAGCACTCGCTCATAGCCGATGTACACCGGGACGAAGACGATCGGCGTACGCGAGGAGCGCAGGAAGCTGCGCAGGGTGATCGCCAGCATGCCGGTGCGTGGCTGCAGCATGCGCCCGGTGCGCGAGCGTCCGCCCTCGACGAAGTACTCCACCGGGAAACCCTTGGTGAAGAGTGTGTGCAGGTACTCGTTGAACACCGCCGTGTACAGCGGGTTGCCCTTGAAGGTGCGGCGCATAAAGAACGCGCCACCCCGGCGCAGCAACCCGCCGATCACCGGCATGTTGAGGTTGATCCCGGCCGCGATGTGCGGCGGCGTCAGGCCGTTGCGAAACAGCAGGTAGGATAGCAGCAGGTAGTCGATGTGGCTGCGGTGGCAGGGCACGTAGATCACTTCATGGCCAGGGGCGATGCCCTGCACCTGCTCGATATGGTTGACCTTGATGCCGTCGTAGATCTTGTTCCAGAACCAGCTGAGCACCACTTCGAGGAAGCGGATCGCTGTGTAGGTATAGTCCGAGGCGATCTCGTTGCCGTAGTGCAGCGCCTTGGCTTCGGCCTTGGCGTAGGGGATCTTCTCGCGCTCGGCTTCGTCGCTGATGGCTTGGCGCACCAGCGGGTCGTGCACCAGGCCCTTGACCAGGTTGCGTCGGTGCGAGATGTCCGGGCCGATCACCGCGGTCTTCAGGTTGCGAAAATGCACGCGCATCACCCGCTGGGCCATGCGCACGGTGCGTTCATGGCCCTTGTTGTGGTCGACCAGCTCGCGCAGATGAATCGGGGCGGAGAACTGCACACGCGTCTTGCGCCCCAGGATCAACACGCTCAGCAGCCGGCGCAGGCGCCCGGTGACCGCCCAGCTGTCGGCGAACAGCAGTTTCCAGGGGCTCGACTCGCTGGCCGGGGTCTGGCCCCAGAACACGCTGACCGGGATGATCTGCGCATCTTCTTCGGCGTGCTGGCTGATGGCTGCAACCAAGCGTTCGAGGGTGGGTGGGGCGCCGCGCTTGTCCTGCCGGCCCAGCCAGTCGGGGTCGGGGGTCAGGTAGAAGAACCCGGCGGGCTCCTGCAGCGGGCCGACGGCCACCGGCAGCACTGGGCGCGGCAGCCCCGCCTTGGTGCACTCGTGGTCCACCACGGCCAGGTCGGTGAGCGACGGCGAGGAAAGGGCGTAGAACACCGGGCGGCTGCGGTCGAGCTTGAGCGTCAGCGAGGACTGGTTGATGGTTTCGGAGCGCACCCACAGGTAGAGAACGCGACGCAGGGCGCCGAAGATGAGGCGGCGCAGGGGGGAACGGGTCATGGGGGTGGGCCCTGGGTGAGAGTTTCGGTGTTTTCCAGGCCGATAGTCTGCCGTATCTGCGTAAGTTCAGCAAAAATCGGCAAAAATCAGTGCCGTCATGAATTTTTTTTGTTTCGTGTCATATACTCGGCCTGCCGCTTGCAGGATATTCGGGCAAGCTGCGAAGGCCCTGGGTGCTGACCCCAGGCCGGCAAGGCGATCTTCAAAATAAAAAACCGGAGTAGTTCAGATGTCGTCTCGTGAGACTGGGAATGTGAAGTGGTTCAACGATGCCAAGGGTTATGGCTTCATTCAGCGCGAAGGTGGCGCGGACGTGTTCGTCCACTATCGGGCTATCCGTGGTGAGGGGCATCGCACCCTGGTCGAGGGACAGCAGGTTGAATACGCCCTGGTGCAAGGCCAGAAAGGCTTGCAAGCCGAGGACGTCGTTGGTCTCTGACCGCAGCCTCAAGCGGTAAGCTTCAAGCTGCAAGCTGTCCGTGGAGCTTGCAGCCTGATGCAATCGAGCTTGTAGCTTGTAGCTTGTAGCTTGTAGCTTGTAGCTTGTAGCTTGTAGCTTGTAGCTTCAGTTCGTACGCCAGGTGATTTCCTGTTCACCGTCGGCACTGATGCGGATC
Source organism: Pseudomonas sp. MWU13-3659 (assembly GCF_023757525.1). Taxonomy (NCBI): domain Bacteria; kingdom Pseudomonadati; phylum Pseudomonadota; class Gammaproteobacteria; order Pseudomonadales; family Pseudomonadaceae; genus Pseudomonas; species Pseudomonas sp. MWU13-3659. Next base: position 10,814 of record NZ_JAMSHW010000010.1, read on the forward strand.
CAGCGATCGGCATCTTCTTCACCATCTTCCTCTGCCCAGCTACCGGGCGCGCAACGTACTTCCACGTTCAGTGCGGCATAAGCCGCGCGGGCGCAGGCGATGTCATCGGCCCATGGGGTCTGGTCGCTTTCCAGGTACAGGCTGTTCCATTTCCCCACAGCTTTCGGTAACCAGGTGACCGGAATGTTACCGGCCGTGCACTTGAAGGTCTGGCCTTTCTGCTTCCATTCACTGCAGGGGCCCAGGGCCTGGGTCAGCCAGTCGGCGATCTGTTTGTGATCGACGTCGGCGTCCTTGAGGTAGATCTCGATATCGGGTTGGCGCATCAGGGGCTCCGGTGTGCTCAGTCTTGGCGCACGAAATAGTCATAACGCATGGAAACAGTGACCTCGAACGGTTCGGGCTGGTCGATCACCCGTGCACGCTTTTCGGCACTGGCGCGCCAGCCGTGCGGGGTCATGGCCAGCAGGTCGGCGCGGGCCTTGGCTTCAACCAGGCTCAGGCGGAACTCGAGAATCTCGCTGTGGGCGTGCACCATGCCTTCGGGAATCAGCGCCAGGTGCTTGTCATCGGCGTAGGGGCGCACTTCATCGTAGAGCACCTCACGCAGTTCCATCAGGTGGCCGCTGGTCGGGCCGACCCGCATCAGGCCGCCGCCGGGGGCGAGCAGGCGCTTGGCCTCCTGCCAGTCCAGCGGGCTGAACACGCTGGCGATGAAGCCGCAGCTGGCGTCGCTCAGGGGGACACGGGCCATGCTCGCGACCATCCAGGTCACCTGTGGGGCGCGGCGGCAGGCACGCTTGACCGCCTCGCGGGAGATATCCAGGGCGTAGCCATTGGCAGCCGGCAGCGCCTGGGCGATCTGCGCGGTGTAGTAGCCTTCGCCGCAGCCGATGTCCAGCCAGGCCTGCGGGGCGCGCTCGGCCGCCAGTTCGGCGAGACGGCGGGCGACGGGCGCATAGTGGCCGGCGTCGAGGAAATCGCGACGTGCCTCGACCATGGCCTGGTTGTCGCCCGGGTCGCGGCTGTTCTTGTGCTGCACGGGCAGCAGGTTCAGGTAGCCCTGGCGGGCGCGGTCGAAACGGTGGCCGGCGGGGCATGCCACGCCGTTGTCGAGCCGCGCCAGGGGCGCCTGGCAGAGGGGGCAGGCGAGCATCAGGCGAGCAACCGCACCAGGGTTTGGTAGTAGATCTCGGTCAGCAGGTCGAGGTCGCTGGCCAGGATGCGCTCGTCCACCTGGTGGATGGTGGCGTTGACCGGGCCGAGCTCGACCACCTGAGTGCCCATGGTGGCGATGAAGCGGCCATCGGAGGTACCGCCGCTGGTCGATGCCTGGGTCTCGCGGCCAGTGACCGCCTTGATGCTCGACGACACCGCGTCGAGCAGGTCGCCCGGTTCGGTGAGGAACGGCAGGCCGGACAGCGCCCAGTCGATCGACCACTCCAGCTGGTGCTTGTCGAGGATCGCCGCGACACGTTGCTGCAGCCCTTCGACAGTCGACTCGGTGGAGAAGCGGAAGTTGAACAGCGCCGTCAGATCGCCCGGCACCACGTTGGTGGCGCCGGTGCCGGAGTTGAGGTTGGAGATCTGGAAGCTGGTCGGTGGGAAGAACGCGTTGCCTTCGTCCCAGTGCTCGGCGGCAAGTTCCGCCAGGGCCGCGGCGGCCAGGTGGATCGGGTTGCGTGCCAGGTGCGGGTAGGCCACGTGGCCCTGCTTGCCGCGCACGGTCAGCTTGGCGCCGAGCGAACCGCGGCGACCGTTCTTGACCACGTCACCCAGCAGCGTGGTGCTGGAGGGTTCGCCGACGATGCACCAGTCCAGGCGCTCGTTGCGCGCCTTGAGCAATTCGACCACGGCCTTGGTGCCGTGGTGTGCCGGGCCTTCCTCGTCGCTGGTGATGAGGAAGGCGACCTTGCCGCGATGGTTGGGGTAGTCCTGCACGAAGCGCTCGCTGGCCACCACCATCGAAGCCAGGCTGCCCTTCATGTCGGCGGCGCCACGGCCGCAGAGCATGCCGTCGGCATCGATCAGCGCTTCGAACGGTTCATGCTGCCATTGCTGTACCGGGCCGGTCGGTACCACGTCGGTGTGGCCGGCGAAGCACAGCACCGGGCCGTCCTGGGTGCCATGGGTGGCCCAGAAGTTGTCGACGTCCTCGAAACGCATGGGCTCGAGCTGGAAGCCGACGGCGCCCAGGCGGTTCATCATCTGGGTCTGGCAGTCGGCGTCGACCGGGGTGACCGAGGGGCGGCGGATCAGGTCGCAGGCCAGTTGCAGGGTAGGCGATAGCTCGGCTGGGGCCGTCATTGCAGGACTCCGGGGCAAGGCAAGGCGAGGGAAACAGAGGGGCGTTATCTTATATCAAACCAGGGGGAAGTGGGGCCGTGGTGCGGCCCTTTCGCGGCACAAGGCCGCTCCTACAGCCAGAGTAGGAGCGGCCTTGTGCCGCGAAAGGGGCGCAACGCGCCCCCGACGATCTCAAGCCTGCTGCGGTTCGGCGGCCTTTTCCGCAGGCTTTGGCAACGACGACAACAGCGCCATCACCAGCGCCGCCAGGTACGGCAATGACTGCACCAGCAGCATCGCTACCCAGAAGCGCATGTCCGAACTCGGCAGCCCCTGCACCAGGTAGATGCCCAGCGCCGCGCCCCACAGCATCAACATGATGAACAGCTCTTCGCGAGCCTCGGAGATCGCCACCAGCACACCATGGCTGTCGGCATTCTTCGGTGTGCGGAAGAACGGCATGCTGCTGGTGAAGAACCCGTACAACACCGCCTTGGCGATGGTGTGCGACAGCGCCAGCCCCGCCAGTGCCGCAGCGAAGGCATCCTTCAGGTCCACCCCCACGGCGCGGCGGTAGAGGAACAGGATCTTGCCGACCTTGAAGAAGAACAGCGCCAGCGGCGGAATGGCGAACATCATCAGCGGCGGGTCGACCCGGTGCGGCACGATGATCATCGCCGCCGACCACAGCAGCGCCCCCACGGTGAAGAAGATGTTCATGCCGTCGGCGATCCACGGCAGCCAGCCGGCCAGGAAGTGGTAGCGCTGGCCGCGGGTCAGCTCGCTGCCCTTGCCGCGCAGCAGGGCGCTGGCGTGGTGCTTGATGATCTGGATGGCGCCATAGGCCCAGCGGAAGCGCTGCTTCTTGAAGTCGATGAAGGTGTCGGGCATCAGGCCCTTGCCATAGCTGTTGTGGGCATAGGCGGCCGACAGGCCTTTCTCGAACACCCGCAGGCCCAGTTCGGCATCCTCGCAGATGCACCACTCGGCCCAGCCCAGTTCCTCGAGCACGGTGCGCCGAGTCATGGTCATGGTGCCGTGCTGGATGATCGCGTCGCGGTCATTGCGGGTGACCATGCCGATATGGAAGAAGCCTTTGTATTCGCTGTAGCACAGTTTCTTGAAGGCGCTTTCGTGCTGGTCGCGGTAATCCTGCGGCGACTGCACCACGGCGATCTTCGGGTCGGCGAAGTGCGGCACCATGTGCTTGAGCCAGTTGCGATCCACACAGTAGTCCGAGTCGATCACCGCGATCACTTCGGCGTCCTTGGCGGTATGCGGGATCAGGTAGTTCAGCGCGCCGCCCTTGAAGCCCGCCAGGGGCGCAACATGGAAGAATTTGAAGCGCTCGCCGAGTTTCTCGCAGTGGGCCTTGAGTGGCTCCCACACGGCCGGGTCCTTGGTGTTGTTGTCGATCACCAGCACTTCGTAGTCCGGGTAATCCAGTGCGGCGAGGGCGTCGAGGGTCTGCTTCACCATCTCCGGTGGTTCGTTGTAGCACGGCACGTGCACCGAGACCTTGGGACGGTAGGCGCTGTCGCCCTGCACCGGCAGGAACTCCCTGCGCCGCTTGTGCGTCCATACCGCTTCAGCCAGTTCATGGGCTTCGGTCAGGAGCACGATGAACACCCCCAGGGCACCCAATGCCAGCAGCACACCGACCGTGAGGCTGAACCAGGTGCTGTACTGCTGGCTGTAGTCGTAGCCGATCCACACCAGCACCGAGCCACACAGGAAAGTAATGAAGGTCAGGAACGTGCGACCGCGCTGGCGCAAGGCCGAACCGTCGATCAACAGCACGGTCAGGGCGATCATTGCCAGCACCACCGACGCTACGGCCAAGGCCCGCCACTGCGGGATCGCCACGATCGGACCTTCGAAATTGAATTTCTGTTGGCGCGCGGCATTGAACACCCCCCAATAGGCGCCCACCGAGCCTTCGTCGCTGGCTTTCCAGGGTTGGTCGTAGGCTTCGATGACGAAATAGTTGTAGCCCCGGCGGTTCAATGTGTTGACCAGAGTACGCAGGTAGATGGCCTGGTCGGCCTGGGTGGCATCGGCGCCGCCGCGCATGCGGCCGTTGCTCGGCCAACCGACTTCGGACAGCAGCAGTGGCTTGTGTGGGAACTGCTTGCGCAGGTCGCGGGCGCGGTCGAGGACGAATTGCACCGAATCCTTCATCGGCACAAACTCCCAGTACGGCAGGATGTGCGCGGCGATCAGGTCCACGTGTTTCGCCAGTTCCGGGTGTTCCTTCCAGATGTGCCACTGTTCGCTGGTGGTCACGGGTACCTTGACTGTGGCACGGACCCTGTCCAGGTAGCCGATCAACTGTTCGGCAGTGACCTCTTCGCGGAACAGCGCCTCGTTACCCACCACTACCCGCACGACGCTGCGAGCGGTATTGGCCAGGCCGATGGCCTTCTCGATCTCGCGCTCGTTGCGCTCCAGGTCGTTGCTGATCCAGATTCCCAGGGTGACACGCAGGCCAAGCTCTTCGGCCAGGTGGGGCACTTCGGCCTGGGTGCCTTCGACGGTGTAGATACGGATGTTGTCGGTCAGTTTGTTCAGTTGCTCAAGGTCCTGGCGGATCTCGTCCTCGCTCGGGTACTGGCCCTTTTGTGGGCTCTGGCCCAGGCGGAACGGTGAATAGGAGAAACCGGAGATCTGCTCCGGCCAGGCAGGGGCGGACACCGGGCGGTTGATGAGTGCCCAGAACCCGGTGAACAGCGCGGCGATGGCCAGGACCACCACCAGGTTGAGACCGAATTTGCGTGATGACATAGGTGTTAGAGGTTCCGAAGAGTGGCGCGGCGTGGGGCCGTCAGGGCGCAAGTCCTACACTGGCGAAGCGGGCACTGCGTTGGATTTGCCAAAGAGGATGAAGTTCTGGGGCCGCTCGGTTGTCGTCCATATCTTTTTCTTTGATGGAACATTAAAGCAGGCTTGGCAGGACTCTCGCCAATGGCAACCCCAGATCAGGCCGCTTGGCATATAATGCGCGCCGATTTTTTCGAGGTTGAGCCATGAGCACAGAAGATCCACGCTTTGCCGGCGTCGCCCGGCTGTACGGCGATGAAGGCTTGCAACGCCTGCGCCAGGCCCATGTGGCCATTGTCGGCATCGGCGGGGTCGGCTCGTGGGCGGCGGAAGCCATGGCCCGCAGTGGCGTGGGTGAAATTACCCTGTTCGACCTCGATGACGTATGCGTCAGCAACACCAACCGCCAGGCCCATGCCCTGGAAGGGCAGGTCGGGCGGCCCAAGGTCGAAGCCATGGCCGAGCGGCTGAAGGCGATCAACCCGGCGTGTACGGTGCACGCGGTGGCCGATTTCGTCACCCGCGACACCATGGTCGAGTACATCACCGAAAACCTCGACTGCGTGATCGACTGCATCGACAGCGTGATGGCCAAGGCCGCGCTGATCGCCTGGTGCCGCCGACGCAAGATCGCCATTGTCACCACTGGCGGTGCGGGTGGGCAGATCGACCCGACCCAGATCCAGATCGGCGACCTCAACAAGACCTTCAACGACCCGCTGGCCTCGCGGGTGCGCTCGACCCTGCGTCGCGACTACAACTTCTCGCGCAATACCAGCCGTAACTATGGCGTGCCGTGCGTGTTTTCCAGCGAGCAGCTGCGTTATCCCAAGGGGGATGGCAGCGTGTGCCTGCAGAAGAGCTTCGTGGGCGAGGGCGTGCGGCTGGACTGCGCGGGCGGATTCGGCGCGGTGATGATGGTGACGGCGACCTTCGGCATGGTGGCCGCGAGCAAGGCGGTGGAGAAGCTTGTGGCGGGGGCGCGGCGACCTTCGGAGCGGGTCAAGGCCCAATAGCGGCGTTGGCCCCTGCGCGGTATTTGGCACCGGCTTTGCCGGTGTTCGCCAGCAAGGCTGGCTCCTACAGGTGTGCGTTTGGCGCTGGTTCGTGTGGGTTCAGCCTGCGGATGCCAACTCGGCCATCCTGAGCAACACCGCATGTAGCCCATTGCTGCGTGAGGGTGACAACTGACGCTCCAGCCCCAGTTGAGTGAACCAGCCACTCAGGTCCAGATCGGCCAGCTCCGTGCTGCGCAGCCCTTGTGCCCGCACCAGCAATAGCGCCAGCAAACCTCGCAGCAAGCGAGCATCACTGGATGCCTTGAAGTGCCAATGGTCGTTTTCCAGCGTGGCCACCAACCACACCAGGCTTTCACAACCGTGCACGCGGTTGTGTTCACTTTTCTCTGCCTCGTCCAGCGGTTCCAGCCGATCCCCCCACTGCATCAGCAGCCGTGCCCGCTGCTCCCAACCCCGAGCCTGCTCGAAGCTTTCCAGCACGAGGCTGGCCTCGCTCGAAAGACTCATCGCAGCAGCTCCAGGCCTTGGTCGAGCGCCTCGAAGAAGCGCTGCAGATCGTCGCTGTCGCTATACAGCCCGAGGGACACGCGAATCGCCCCGTCCAGCCCCAGGTTCCTCAGCAATGGCATGGCGCAGTGATGCCCGGCGCGCACGGCAATCCCTTGTTCGGTCAACAAATGGGCGATGTCGGCATTGTGCACCCCCTCGATGACAAAGCTGGCCAATGCCGCCTGGGGGGAACCAAGCACTTGGATTCCTTCCCGATCGGCCAGCCCGCGCAACAGATGCTGGTGCAGGCTGGCTTCATGGGCGGCAACCGCATGGGCGTCGAGACTGGCCAGGTAATCCAGGGTGGCGCCCAGGCCGATGACGCCGGCAATAGGCGGAGTACCCGCCTCGAAGCCCAGTGGCGCGGGGCGGAAGCTGGCACTCTGATAGTCTGCCAACTGGACCATCTCCCCGCCGAACTGCCAATGGCGCAGCAGCTCCAGCGCCTGTTGGCGGCCATACAGCACGCCAACACCGTCCGGGCCATAGAGCTTGTGGCTGGAGAACACGTAGAAATCGCACTCCAGCTGCTGCACATCATGGCGACCATGAACCACGCCCTGGGCGCCATCGACAACGCTCAACGCGCCCTGGGCGCGGGCATGGGCCAACAGCGGTGCCAGCGGCTGCCAGGTGCCCAGTACGTTGGACAGCTGGCTGATCGCAAGCAGGCGGGTGCGTGGACCGATCAGTTGCAGGGCTTGCTCCAGGTCGACATACCCCTGGTCGTCCACCGGCAGGATAACCAGGCGCAGGTTGCGCCGATGTGCCAACTGCTGCCAGGGCAGCAGGTTGGCGTGGTGTTCCAGCGCACTGACGGCAATCTCGTCACCCGCCTCGAAGCGATGCTCCAGGCCATAGGCCAGCAGGTTCAAGGCCGAGGTGGCGCCGTGGGTGAAGATGATCTGCCGTGTGTCCGGCGCATTGAGCCAGGCTGCAACCTTCTCTCGGGTACCTTCGAACGCCTGGGTGGCCAGGGCGCCCGGCAGGTGCTGTGCACGATGCACATTGGCTGCGCCATGGCCGTAATAATGGTTCAGGGCGTCAAGCAGTGCCTGGGGTTTCTGCGTGGTGGCGGCGCTGTCCAGGTAGGTCTGGTGCTGCCGTTGCAGGGCGGCGATGGCGGGGAAGTCGGCACGCCAGGGGGAGGGCTGGAACATGTTCGCGGGGCCTGGAAAGAAAAATCGGGTCTGCCCGTAAGAGCAAGACCCGATCTTATCACTTCGAACTCGCAGGTTCTCAGTTGTGGGCGTGCAGCGCCTCGTTCAGCTCGATGGCCGACTTGTGGGTCTTGCACTCCACTGCGCCGTTGAGCGAGTTGCGACGGAACAGCAGGTCGGTCTGGCCGGCCAGGTCGCGGGCCTTGACCACCTGGACCAGCTGGTTGTTTTCGTCCAGCAGGTTCACCTTGGTGCCAGCGGTGATGTACAGGCCTGCTTCCACGGTGTTGCGGTCGCCCAGCGGGATGCCGATACCGGCGTTGGCACCGATCAGGCAGCCTTCGCCGACCTTGATGACAATGTTGCCGCCACCGGACAGGGTGCCCATGGTCGAGCAGCCGCCGCCCAGGTCCGAGCCTTTACCGACGAACACGCCCGCAGAAACGCGGCCTTCGATCATGCCCGGGCCTTCGGTGCCGGCGTTAAAGTTGACGAAGCCTTCGTGCATGATGGTGGTGCCTTCGCCGATGTAGGCGCCCAGGCGCACACGGGCGGTGTCGGCGATACGCACGCCGGCCGGCACGACGTAGTCGGTCATCTTCGGGAACTTGTCCACCGAGAATACTTCCAGCAGCTCGCCCTTCAGGCGCGCTTCCAGTTGCAGCTCGGCCAGTTCGGCCAGGTCGACCGCGCCCTGGTTGGTCCAGGCGACATTGGGCAGCAGCGGGAAGATGCCGGCCAGCGAGACACCGTGCGGCTTGACCAGGCGGTGCGACAGCAGGTGCAACTTGAGGTAGGCCTCGGGGGTGGAAGCCAGGGTGCTGTCTTCTTTCAGCAGAGTGGCGACCAGCGGCTTGTGGCTTTCGGCCAGACGGGTCAGCAGGGCGGCTTGAGCGCTATCGACACCCTTGAGCGCGTCGGCCAGCTGTGCGGCCTGGGCGGTGGTGAAGGCGATGGCCTGGTTGCCGCCTTCGTAACCGAGGATCGGCGCAATGGCGGCGACCAGCTCGGCGGACGGCTTGAGCACCGGCTGCGCGTAGAACACTTCCAGCCAGGCGCCCTGGCGGTTCTGGGTGCCGACACCGAAGGCCAGGCTGAACAGGGATTGAGACATGCGATTACCTCGTGCGAAAAGGGGGTGGAGCGTAATGCGGGGATCAGGCCAGTGCCGCGGCGTACAGGTCGGGCTTGAAACCGACGAGCGTGCGGTCGCCGAGGTCCAGTACCGGGCGCTTGATCATCGACGGCTGGGCGAGCATCAGTTCTACGGCCTTCGCTTGGTCGAGATCGGCCTTGCTGGCATCGTCGAGCTTGCGGAAGGTGGTGCCGGCGCGGTTCAGCACGACTTCCCAGCCATGCTCGGTGCACCAGCGGTTCAGGCTGTCGCGGTCGATGCCTTGGGTCTTGTAGTCGTGGAACTCGAAGCCGATGACCTTTTCTTCAAGCCAGGTGCGGGCTTTTTTCATGGTGTCGCAGGCTTTGATGCCGTAGAGAGTGTAAGCCATTGAATGCCAGGGCCGCCGGGCAGCCCGATACTCCGTGAAGATAGGGTGGGGCCGATTATGCGGTATCGATGGGGTTGGCGCCACGGCCACGGGCTCGAAGGCAGGGGCGATGTGTATCACAGCTTCTCACGAATCATTGTGTTACATATTCAGGGGCGAGCTGCGACTATCGTGCAGCGGCCCACGATAGACGCTCCCCGCTAACATATTGTTTCAATGGCGTTGTTGCGCCCCGCTGTCGATTCTCCGTTCAAACAGGAAGCTCACCGATGCAGTCAGCCTATACCGTCCTTATCCTGCTGATGCTGGTGAGCCTGTCGAAACTGGTGGGGCGCGTGGTGCCGCTTCCACTGCCGCTGGTGCAGATTGGCGCCGGCGCCTTGCTGGCCTGGCCGACCCTGGGGTTGCATGTGGCACTGGATCCGGAGCTGTTCCTGTTCCTGTTCCTGCCGCCGTTGCTGTTCGCCGATGGCTGGCGCATGCCCAAGCGTGAGCTGTGGCGCATCCGCGGACCGGTTGTGGCCTTGGCGGTGGGGTTGGTGCTGTTCACCGTGGTCGGGGCCGGTTACTTCATCCACTGGCTGCTGCCGGCTATTCCATTGCCCGTTGCTTTCGCATTGGCCGCGGTGCTCTCGCCTACCGATGCCGTGGCCGTGTCGGCCATTACCCAGGACCGTCTGCCCACGCCGTTGATGCACATGCTGCAAGGCGAAGCCTTGATGAATGACGCCTCGGGCCTGGTGACGTTCAAGTTCGCCTTGGTGGCGGCCATTACCGGCGTGTTCTCGTTGACCGAAGCCAGCCTCACCTTCGTGCTCGTCGCCCTTGGCGGGTTGGCGGTGGGCGTAGCGCTCAGTTGGTTGGTCGGGCGCCTGCGGATGTGGATGATCACCCGTGGCTGGGATGATCCGGCGACCCATGTGGTGTTCATGCTGTTGTTGCCGTTCGCCGCCTATGTGCTGGCCGAACGGCTGGGTGTGTCGGGCATTCTCTCGGCGGTGGCTGCCGGCATGATGCAGAGCTGGCTCGACCTGCTGCCGCGCCAGACCAGCACCCGCCTGCTCAACCGCAGCGTCTGGTCGCTGCTGGAGTTCGCCTTCAACGGTTTGATCTTCTTGTTGCTCGGCCTGCAACTGCCGGACATCGTCAAGGCGGTGGTCAGCGACGAGGCGGCGGCCTGGCCGACCCTGGCATGGCGCTGCCTGGATGTGATGGCGATCTTCGCCACGCTGGTGTTGCTGCGGTTCATCTGGGTGCAGAGCATCTGGCGGGCGATCGGCGTGGTGCGGCGCTGGCGTGGCAAGCCCGAGCTGGTTTTGATGCCGACCGCCCGGTCCTGCTGGCTGCTGACCCTGGGTGGCGTGCGCGGTGCGGTTACGCTGGCGGGCGTGATGTCGGTGCCCTTGCTGATGGGGGCGGGCAAGGCGTTTCCCGAGCGTGACCTGCTGATCTTCATCGCCGCCGGGGTGATCCTGTTGTCACTGGTCAGTGCCGTCATCGCGCTGCCAATCTTGTTGCGCGGCGTAACCAAGAGCCCGGACGAGCGCCTGCGCCAGGAGGTTCAGGAGGCCTGGCGGCGCACGGCCGAGGCAGCCATCCATGCCCTCGAGGCGGAGGAAGTCAGTGATGCCGGCGCACCACAGGACGCGGCGCAGGCCACCTTGGCCATCGAGCTCAAGGCCCGGTTGATGGCTGAGTACCGCGATGAGCTGGACAGCTACAACGATACCGCCGAGGCCCGTGCCCTGGCCGAGCAGATGGACCTGCTGGAGCGCCGCTTGCGCCTGCGTGCGCTGCGGGCCCAGCGCCTTGAACTGTACAACCTGCATCGCCAGCATCAGGTGGGCGATGAAGTGGTACGACAGGTACTGGGCGAGCTGGACTTGAGTGAGGCCAACCTGGGCCAGGTCAGGTAACTGCCTGGGAGCCATTGGTTGGAAAAGGGTAGGCCAGGCGCATGAAAGCCAGATCCTTTTCACTCAAGTGGCTGTTCAGCCCAATCTCCCAGTCACCGTGAGTGAACGCCTGGGGAACCGGGTAATGCATGACCGAAGCTGGGTCGTACTGGGTCTTCACCAGGCCGATGTCGGCACGCCTGGCGATCATCTCGTCCATCACCTGCTGGCGCGTCCAGCCCTGTTCCGCATTGGCCACGCGCACAACTTCCTCGACATTCCACGGAATGCTGGCATCGGGGTGCTGGTGTTCGTGTTCCGCCCCCAGGGCGTGGCCGAACTCGTGCAATACGACGTGCTCGAAGGCGGCATCGCCGGGTTCGACGTTGAGGTTCATGGTTTCGGCGGGCATGGCCAGGGCGTCGGTTCCGGCGCAGGACTCATTGCGTGGCAGCGCCCTGCCAGTGCGCACCCTGATTTGTGCCTGTGGGTCGTTATCCCAAGTCAGGGTCATTGCCAGGTTGGCCCCCGAGCGTAGCAGCCATTGTGAAGCAGTCCTGAAGATTTCCGACTTCAGGAAATCATCGGGGCTGCCGAGGAACGATACCTTCAGTAAACGGCCGGGGCGCCAGAGTTTGCGGGTGATGGCCAAGGCGCGCTTTTTTCGGCCGCCGGCGCTCGTGGGTACGTTGCCGGGATTCTCCAATCGTGCCTGCAGTTCGGCGAACCGTGGGTCGGCAGGCTTCAGGTGGTGGGAAAAGATCAGTTGAGACATGGGAAAACTCCGTGTTTGAAAGCCCGGAGTTTTCCTCTGCTGGCGTGCCGGTGTGCGGTAGATAGTGCTGCGGTGTCAGCGGCTCAGGAATGCACGAATCCGCTCGGCCGCCTCGATGCATTCGGCCAGCGGTGCGACCAGCGCCATGCGCACGCGCCCGGCCCCGGGATTGACGCCATCCACCTCGCGCGACAGGTACGAACCCGGCACCACGGTCACGTGCTGCGCTTCGAACAGGTCGCGGGTGAAGTCGGCATCGTTGCCCGGCACCTTGGCCCACAAGTAGAAGCTGCCATCGGGGCGTTGCACATCCAGTACCGGCTGCAGGATGTCGAGTACCGCATCGTACTTGGCGCGGTACTGGTCACGGTTGTCGCGCACATGAGCCTCGTCCTGCCAGGCTGCAATGCTGGCCAGTTGGGTTTGCACAGGCATGGCGCAACCGTGGTAGGTGCGGTACAGCAGGAACGGCTTGATGATCGCGGCGTCGCCGGCGACGAAGCCCGAGCGCAGGCCTGGCAGGTTGGAGCGCTTGGACAGGCTGTGGAACACCACGCAGCGCTTGAAGTCGCTGCGGCCGAGCTCGGCACATGCAGTGAGCAGGCCCGGTGGCGGGGCGTCCTCATCGAAGTAGAGTTCGCTGTAGCACTCATCGGAGGCGATGACGAAGTCGTGCTCGTCGGCCAGGGCGATCAGCTTTTTCAGCGTGTCCATTGGCACCAGCGCGCCGGTGGGGTTGCCCGGGGAGCACAGGAACAGGATCTGGCAGCGCTTCCAGACCTCGGCCGGCACGGCATCGAAGTCCGGGTTGAAGCCGTTGCTTTCCAGGCATGGCAGGTAGTGCGGGGTGGCGCCGGCCAGCAGGGCCGCGCCTTCGTAGATCTGGTAGAACGGGTTGGGGCTGACCACCAGGCCGTCGTCGGCGCGGTTGACCACGGCCTGGGTGAAGGCGAACAGCGCCTCGCGTGTACCGTTCACCGGCAGGATGTGGCGGTCGGCATCCAGCCAGCCGGCCGGTACCTTGAAGCGGCGCTCGCACCACTGGCCGATGGCTTGGCGCAGGGCGGGCAGGCCGAGGGTGCTCGGGTAGACCGCCAACTTGTCGAGGTTGTCGGCCAGGGCCTTGGCGACGAACGCCGGTGATTCGTGCTTCGGCTCGCCGATCGACAGGGCGATGGCACGTTTGTCCGCCGCAGGCTTCACGCTACCGAGCAGGGCGCGCAGTTTCTCGAACGGGTAGGGCTGAAGCTGGGTCAAGGCATGGTTCATCGGCGCAAGGTCTCGTAATCGTCAAAAGGTCATGCGGGAAGGGCTGGCTTCGCTGGCCTGGCCGGCCTGCAACTGCTGGACGATGGCCTCCTGCAGGCGGCTGCACAGCTGCGGGTCGGACAGCGGCTGGTTATCGGCGTCGGTGATGAAGAACACGTCCTCCACCCGTTCGCCGAGGGTGGCGATCTTGGCGTTTTGCAGCGACAGGTCGAACTCCAGGAAGATCCGCCCGATTCGTGCCAGCAGGCCGGGGCGGTCGGGGGCGGTGATCTCGAGAATGGTCACCGGGCGCTGGGCATCGTTGAGGATGGTCACCTGGGGTGGGAAGTCGAAGTGCTTGAGCTGGCGCGGTACTCGGCGCTGGATGATCGCCGGGTAGTCCTCGGGGGTACGCAACGCTTCGGTCAGGCCATCGCGGATCTGCTTGACCCGCTGCGGGTTGTCGCCGATCGAGCCGCCGTCGTTGTCGAGCACGATGTAGGTGTCGAGGGTGAACTGGCTGCTGGAGGTGATGATGCGGGCGTCATGGATGTTCAGGTTGAGCTGCGCCATGGCGGCCACGGTCACGGCGAAGAAGTCGTGCTGGTCGGGGGCGTAGATGAAAATCTGCGTGCCGCCCTCGAACTCGCGCTGGGTGGTTTCCTTGATCAGCACCAGCGGGCCGCTGTCGGCGGGCTGCTGGAGGATGGCATCACTGTGCCAGGCCACGTCGGCGGCGTTGTGCTTGAGGAAGTAATCGTCACCCAGTTGCGACCAGAGCTGCTCGACATCGTCCGGGTCGGTGCCTTCGCGCACCAGGATATCCAGCGCGGCGCTCTGGGTCTGGCGAATCTGCTCCTCGCGGTCCAGCGGGTTTTCCAGGCCCCGGCGCAAGGCACGCTTGGTTTCGGTGTAGAGCTGGCGCAGCAGGCTCGCGCGCCAGGAGTTCCACAGGCTGGGGTTGGTGGCGTTGATGTCGGCCACGGTCAGCACGTAGAGGTAGTCCAGGCGTGTCTCGTCGCCCACGTGCAGGGCGAAATCGTTGATCACCTGCGGGTCGGACAGGTCCTTGCGCTGGGCGGTGGTGGACATCACCAGGTGGTTCAGCACCAGCCAGACGATCAGGCGGCTGTCCCAGGCGGGCAGCTGGTGGCGGGCACAGAAGGCCTGGGCATCCACCGCGCCGAGTTCGGAGTGATCGCCCTGGCGACCCTTGCCGATGTCATGGTACAGGCCGGCCAGGTAGATCAGCTCGGGCTTGGGCAGGCGGCCCATGAGCTTGCTGGCCAGTGGGAATTTCTCCGAAACCGGGGTGTACTGCAGCTTGCGCAGGTGCTTGATCAGGTTGAGGGTGTGCGCGTCGACCGTATAGATGTGGAACAGGTCGTGTTGCATCTGCCCGACGATCAGGCCGAACTCCGGCAGGTAGCGGCCGAGGATGCCGTAGCGGTTCATTCGCCGCAGGTTGCGATGGATGCCGATTTCGCACTTGAACAGCTCGATGAACAGGCTGGTGTTGCGGATATCGTTGCGGAACTTGTCGTCGATCAGGTGGCGGTGTTCGCGCAACAGGCGCACGGTGTCGGCGCGCACGCCCTTGATCTCGGGGTGCTGGGCCATCAGCACGAAGATTTCCAGCATGGCGAACGGCGTGCGTTTGAACACGTTCGGATTGACCGCTTCTATATAGCCGTCATGCAGGCGGAAGCGGGCATTGAGCGGTTGCGTGGTGCCGCTGTCGTCGTCGGCGAGGATCACTTCCTCGAAATGCTGGATGATCAGGTCGCACAGCTGGCTGATGCTCATCACCACCCGGTAGTACTGCTGCATGAACTGTTCGATGGCGCGTTTGGGGTTCTCGTCGTTGAAGCCCAGCAGCGTTGCGATGCTGCGCTGGTGGTCGAACAGCAGGCGATCCTCGGCGCGCCCGGCGAGCATGTGCAGGGCATAGCGCACGCGCCAGAGGAAGGCTTGGGACGAAGCTAGCAGTTCGTTCTCGCTCTCCAGCAGGAAATCCTCGCCGGCCAGGGCATGCAGGTTCAGCGTGCCGTACTGGCGGCGCGCCACCCATAGCACCGTCTGGATATCGCGCAGGCCGCCCGGGCCACCCTTGACGTTGGGCTCGAGGTTGTACTCGGTGTCGTTGTACTTGTGGTGGCGGGCCTTGAGCTCGGCGCGCTTGGCCAGGAAGAACTCCTTGCTCGGCCACATGTGCGCGGTGCAGGTGGCATCGAGCATGCGCTGGCGGAGTGGCTCGGGGCCCGCGATGGTGCGGCTTTCCATCAGGTTGGTGATGACCGTCAGGTCGGCCCGGGCCTGTTCGGCGCATTCGTCGACGGTGCGCACGCTCTGGCCGACTTCCAGGCCGATATCCCACAGCAGCGTGAGAAAGCGCTCGATGGCGTCGCGGTACTGTTCGTGCTCGGCGGCATCGAGCAGGATCAGCAGGTCGATGTCGGAGTAGGGGTGCAGTTCGCCCCGGCCGTAGCCGCCCACCGCCACCAGGGCGATGCCCTCCGGGTTGCCCCAGGTGAACTGGTTCCAGGCCTGTTGCAGGATGTTGTCGACGAACCAGGCGCGGTCCTCGATCAGCCGGCGGATCTCGCGGCCTTCACGGAAACGCTTGTCGAGCACTTCGCCGGCCATGCGGATGGCTTTCTTGAAAGCGGCGATGGGGCTTGCCTTGAGGGCCAGTTCCGCCTGGAACTGGCCGCGGTCGAACAGCTCGGGATCCACCTGGGGCATCGAGTCGCGTTCCTGTGATGTGAAGGTCAGGCCGAGGTGCGCGGGATGGTGTCGTCCTTGCGCAGGGTGAAGATCTCGTAGCCCGTGGCGGTCACCACCAGTGTGTGTTCCCACTGGGCCGAAAGCTTGCGGTCCTTGGTGATGGCGGTCCAGCCGTCACCGAGCACTTTGGTGTCGGCCTTGCCCTGGTTGATCATCGGCTCGATGGTGAAGGTCATGCCTTCCTTGAGCTCCATACCGGTGCCGGCCTTGCCGTAGTGCAGGATCTGCGGTTCTTCGTGGAATACCTTGCCGATACCATGGCCGCAGAACTCGCGTACCACCGAGAAACCGTTCTTTTCGGCGTGCTTCTGGATCACTTCGCCGATGTCGCCCAGGCGGCAGCCCGGCTTGACCAGCTCGATGGCCTTGTACATGCACTCCTGCGTCACCTTCGACAGGCGCGCGGCCCACTCCGGGACCTCGCCGACGTGGAACATGCGGCTGGTATCGCCGTGGTAGCCGTCCTTGATCACGGTGATGTCGATATTGAGGGTGTCGCCCTTCTTCAACGGCTTGTCGTTGGGGATGCCGTGGCACACCACGTGATTGATCGAGGTGCAGATCGACTTCGGGTAGCCCTTGTAGTTGAGCGGTGCCGGAATGGCCTGCTGGACGTTGACGATGTAGTCGTGGCAGATGCGGTCGAGCGCTTCGGTGGTGATGCCGGGCTTGACGTGTTCCTCGATCATCTCGAGGACTTCGGCGGCCAGGCGGCCGGCGACGCGCATCTTCTCGATGTCTTCTGCGGTCTTGATGGTGACGGTCATTACAGGCTCTCTACGGCGCCGCGTGCGGCGCGAACGAACGGGAAAGGCCGGATTCTACCAGAGCATGGCGGCGATCTGGCGGGATAATCCCGAGGATCCAGTGGTCTATTGAAGGCATTCTGGCCCTAAAGCCCGGGTGCTGCAAAAGCCGCTGACGGACGAATCATTATTCGGGTTTCGTTCGTGCGTGGTCTGTGGTATAAAATGCGCCGCTTTCGGGGGATGACCTCCGTAAGCTCAAACCCACACACGTGTCGACACGATGGCCTGGGTGCCCGGTCTCCTCGGAGATGCGGGTTGGTCATTGGGATACGTGGAGGCCCAACCCGACTTATCAAGGAACTATCATGTCCCAAGTCAACATGCGCGATATGCTGAAGGCCGGTGTGCACTTCGGCCACCAGACCCGTTACTGGAACCCGAAGATGGGCAAGTACATTTTCGGCGCGCGTAACAAGATTCACATCATCAACCTGGAAAAAACCCTGCCGATGTTCAACGAAGCTCTGTCCTTCGTAGAGCGCCTGGCCCAGGGCAAGAACAAGATCATGTTCGTCGGCACCAAGCGTTCCGCCGGCAAGATCGTCGCCGAGCAAGCTGCTCGTTGCGGTTCGCCATACGTTGACCACCGCTGGTTGGGCGGCATGCTGACCAACTACAAGACCATCCGCGCTTCGATCAAGCGTCTGCGCGACCTGGAAACCCAGGCCGAAGACGGCACTTTCGCCAAGCTGACCAAGAAAGAAGCCCTGATGCGTTCCCGCGACCTGGAAAAACTGGATCGCAGCCTGGGTGGTATCAAGGACATGGGCGGCCTGCCTGATGCCCTGTTCGTGATCGACGTCGACCACGAGCGCATTGCCATCACCGAAGCCAACAAGCTGGGCATCCCGGTCATCGGCGTTGTCGATACCAACAGCAGCCCGGAAGGTGTTGACTTCGTTATCCCAGGTAACGATGACGCCATTCGCGCCATCGAGCTGTACATGACTTCGATGGCTGACGCTGTCATCCGCGGCCGCAACAACGTTGCTGGCGGCACCGAAGTCTACGCTGAAGAAGCGGCTGCACCGGCTGCTGAGTAATTGACGCTTAGCGTCTGACTTGGCACGCAAAAAGGGGGCTTGGCCCCCTTTTTGCCACCTTGAAATCCTGCTGTCAGCGTTGGTCCCGCATCATGGGCCTGCTGAAGTAAAAACAGCGGATTTGCAGAATTTAACGCCCGTGAAGAGCGGGTGGAATGGTTGAAAAACTTTCCAAGAGGATTTTGAAATGGCAGCAATTACTGCGGCGCTGGTCAAAGAACTGCGCGAGCGTACCGGCGAAGGCATGATGGATTGCAAGAAGGCCCTGGAAAAGGCCGGCGGCGACATCGAGAAAGCCATTGACGACATGCGTGCCTCGGGCGCCATCAAGGCCGCCAAGAAAGCTGGCAACGTTGCCGCTGAAGGCGCTATCGCCGTCAAGACCGACGGCAAAGCCGCTGTCCTGCTGGAAGTGAACTCGCAGACCGACTTCCTGGCCCTGCAAGACGACTTCAAGAACTTCGTTGCCGAAAGCATCGAAGAAGCCTTCGCCCAGAAGCTGACCGACGCCGCTCCGCTGATCGCCTCGCGCGAATCCGCGCGTGAAGCCCTGGTTGCCAAGTGCGGCGAAAACGTCAACATCCGTCGCCTGGTGCGCGTAGAAGGCGACGTTGTCGGCGCCTACCTGCACGGCAACAAGATCGGTGCTGTCGTTGTCCTGAAAGGCGGCGACGTCGAGCTGGCCAAGAACATCGCCATGCACGTTGCAGCGTCGAACCCAGAGTTCCTGGACGCGTCGGAAATCTCCGCCGAGGCCATCGAGCGCGAGAAGAACGTCTTCCTGCAGCTGAATGCCGACAAGATCGCTGGCAAGCCGGAAAACATCGTTGAGAACATGATCAACGGCCGTATCACCAAGTTCAAGGCCGAAGCCTCGCTGAAAGAGCAAGCTTTCGTCATGAACCCGGAAGTCAAGGTTGGCGAGCTGGCCAAGAAAGCCGGTGCTGAAATCGTTTCCTTCACCTACTTCAAGGTTGGCGAAGGCATCGAGAAGCCGGTTGACAACTTCGCTGAAGAAGTTGCCGCCCAGGTAGCTGCCGCCAAGCAGTAAGACAGACGCGTCTGTCGCCCCAAAGAGGCTGCCCGCTCACGCGCGCAGCCTCTTTGTCAAAACGGCCGCGGGTTTATAAAGCCCAAGGCTGCTGGCACTGAAGCAGTGCCACGCTACAGTTAGCAGGCTGTAAACAGCCCGCACGGAATTTTCTAAAAGTACGCCGCAGGAGAGACTCGCAATGGCTCAGCAGGTGAGTGGTCGCCAACCTCGCTATAAACGCATTTTGCTCAAACTTAGCGGCGAGGCCCTGATGGGCTCGGAAGACTTCGGGATCGACCCGAAGGTGCTGGATCGCATGGCCCTGGAAATCGGCCAGCTGGTCGGGATCGGTGTCCAGGTGGGCCTGGTGATCGGTGGTGGCAACCTGTTCCGCGGCGCGGCGCTCAGCGCGGCCGGCATGGACCGTGTCACCGGCGACCACATGGGCATGCTGGCTACCGTGATGAACGGCCTGGCCATGCGTGACGCCTTGGAGCGCTCGAACATCCCGGCGCTGGTCATGTCGGCCATTTCCATGGTTGGCGTCACCGATCATTACGATCGTCGCAAAGCTATTCGCCACCTCAACACCGGGGATGTGGTAATTTTCTCCGCCGGTACTGGCAACCCGTTCTTCACCACCGACTCCGCAGCGTGCCTGCGCGCGATCGAAATCGACGCCGATGTGGTGCTGAAGGCGACCAAAGTCGACGGTGTGTACACTGCCGACCCATTCAAGGACCCGCACGCCGAGAAGTTCGATCACCTCACCTACGACGAGGTGCTGGACCGCAAGCTCGGTGTCATGGACTTGACCGCAATCTGCCTGTGCCGCGACCACAAGATGCCATTGCGGGTATTCAACATGAACAAGCCTGGCGCCCTGCTGAACATCGTGGTGGGTGGCGCTGAAGGTACTCTGATCGAGGAAGGCCAAGCATGATCAACGACATCAAGAAAGACGCGCAGGAGCGCATGGGCAAGTCCATCGAGGCCCTGGGCCGCAACCTGGCGTCCATCCGCACCGGCCGTGCCCACCCAAGCATCCTGGACAGCGTCAAGGTCCCGGCCTGGGGCAGCGACATGCCGCTGAACCAGGTGGCCGCGATCACCGTCGAGGATGCCCGCACCCTGAAGATCGTCGCTCATGACAAGAACCTGAGCGCCGCCATCGAGAAGGCCATCCTGACCTCCGACCTGGGCCTGAATCCCTCCAGCGCCGGCACCACCATCCGCGTACCGATGCCGGCCCTGACCGAAGAAACCCGCAAGGGTTACACCAAGCAGGCCAGCAGTGTTGCCGAAGACGCCAAGGTCGCCGTGCGCAACGTGCGCCGTGATGCCCTGGCCGATCTGAAGAAGCTGACCAAGGACAAGGAAATCAGCGAAGACGAAGAACGTCGCGCCGCTGACGAGATCCAGAAGCTGACCGACAAGTTCGTCGCCGAAATCGACGCTGCGTTCAAAGCCAAGGAAAAGGACCTGTTGGCCGTCTAAGGCCGAGGTTTTTTAATGGAAAAGACCAAGCTGGCGGCACCGGGCTCGGTGCCGCGTCACGTCGCGATCATCATGGATGGCAATAATCGCTGGGCGAAGAAGCGTCTTCTGCCCGGTGTTGCCGGGCACAAGGCTGGCGTCGATGCCGTGCGTGCGGTCATCGAAGTCTGTGCCCAGTCCGGGGTCGAGGTGCTGACCCTGTTCGCCTTCTCCAGTGAGAACTGGCAGCGTCCGGCGGAAGAGGTGGGGGCGTTGATGGAGCTGTTCTTCTCGGCGTTGCGCCGTGAAGCCAAGCGCCTCAACGAGAACAACATCAGCCTGCGCATCATTGGTGACCGTTCGCGCTTCCATCCGGAGCTGCAGGCGGCCATGCGCGAGGCTGAGGCGCTGACGGCCGGCAACAACCGCTTCATCCTGCAGATCGCCGCCAACTATGGCGGTCAGTGGGATATCGCCCAGGCCGCACAGCGCCTGGCGCGTGAGGTTCAGGCCGGCCACCTGCGTCCGGACGACATCACGCCTGACCTGTTGCAGACCTGCCTGGCCACCGGCGACCTGCCGTTGCCCGACCTGTGCATTCGTACCGGTGGCGAGCGCCGCATCAGCAACTTCCTGCTGTGGCAGCTGGCCTATGCCGAGCTGTATTTCTCCGACCTGTTCTGGCCGGACTTCAAACACGAGGCCATGCGCACCGCGCTGGCCGATTTCGCTTCGCGCCAGCGCCGCTTCGGTAAGACCAGCGAGCAGGTCGAGGCTGGAGCTCGTGCTTAATGCTTAAACAACGCATCATTACTGCGCTGATCCTGCTACCGGTCGCGTTGGGTGGGTTCTTCCTGCTCAATGGTGGCGATTTCGCGCTGTTCATCGGCTTCGTGGTCACGCTGGGCGCCTGGGAGTGGGCCCGCCTGGCCGGCCTGGTGGCCCAGTCCGTGCGTATCGCATACGCCGCGGTGGTCGCCGGGGCGCTGATGCTGCTCTACCTGATGCCAGACCTCGCGCCTTGGGTGCTGGGGGCTTCGGTGATCTGGTGGGCCCTGGCCACCTGGCTGGTGCTCACCTATCCGCGCAGCAACGATTTGTGGAGCAGCGCTGCCTGTCGCCTGCTCATCGGCCTGCTGGTGCTGCTGCCGGCCTGGCAAGGGCTGGTGCTGCTCAAGCACTGGCCGCTGGGCAACTGGTTGATCCTGGCGGTCATGGTGCTGGTGTGGGCTGCGGACATCGGCGCCTACTTCTCCGGGCGGGCCTTCGGCAAGCGCAAGCTGGCGCCGCAGGTCAGCCCCGGCAAAAGCTGGGAGGGTGTGTACGGCGGCCTGGTGGTCAGCCTGTTGATCACCCTGGGCGTCGGCCTGGCGCGGGACTGGAGTGTCGGCCAACTGCTGCTGGGGCTGCTGGGAGCGGTCGTGGTGGTGATGTCCTCGGTGGTGGGTGACCTGACCGAGAGCATGTTCAAGCGCCGTGAAGGCATCAAGGACAGCAGCAACTTGCTGCCTGGCCATGGCGGCGTGCTCGATCGCATCGACAGCCTGACTGCGGCCATCCCGATGTTCGCTGTACTGCTGTGGGCTGCCGAGTGGGGTGTGATGTGAGCCGTCTTCAACGCATAACCGTGCTGGGTGCCACGGGCTCCATTGGCTTGAGCACCCTTGATGTCATTGCCCGGCACCCTGATCGCTACCAGGTGTTCGCCCTGAGCGGCTACTCCCGCCTCGACGAGTTGCTGGCTTTGTGCGAGCGCCATCGGCCTGCCTATGCAGTCGTTCCCTCCGCGGATGCCGCAGCGCGCTTGCGCGAGGGGTTGGCGCGTGCAGGTTGCGCCACCGAGGTTCTCGAAGGTGAGGCCGGGCTCTGCCAGGTGGCGGCGGCATCTGAAGTGGATACCGTGATGGCCGCCATTGTCGGCGCTGCCGGGCTGCGGCCGACGCTGGCGGCGGTCGAGGCCGGCAAGAAGGTCCTGCTGGCCAACAAGGAAGCGCTGGTGATGTCCGGCGCCTTGTTCATGGATGCGGTACGGCGCAGTGGTGCGGTGCTGCTGCCGATCGACAGCGAGCACAACGCAATTTTCCAATGCATGCCTACCGACTTTGCCCGCGGGCTAGGTAATGTCGGCGTGCGGCGCATCCTGCTGACCGCCTCGGGCGGCCCGTTCCGCGAAACGCCCGTGGCGGCGCTGCAGGGTGTCACGCCGGAGCAGGCGTGCGCCCACCCCAACTGGTCCATGGGGCGCAAGATCTCGGTCGATTCGGCAAGCATGTTGAACAAGGGGCTGGAACTGATCGAAGCCTGCTGGCTGTTCGACGCCAAGCCAGCCCAGGTCGAGGTGGTGGTGCACCCGCAAAGTGTCATCCACTCGCTGGTGGATTACGTCGATGGCTCGGTGCTCGCCCAGCTGGGCAACCCGGACATGCGCACGCCAATCACCAACGCCCTGGCCTGGCCCGAGCGCATCGACTCCGGTGTGGCGCCGCTGGACCTGTTCGCCATCGCTCGTTTGGATTTCCAGGCGCCCGACGAACTGCGCTTCCCTTGCCTGCGCCTGGCGCGTCAGGCTGCCGAGGCCGGCAACAGTGCGCCCGCCGTGCTCAATGCCGCCAACGAAGTGGCGGTGGATGCGTTTCTCCAGCGGCGTATCCGCTTCCCGGAGATCGCGGGTATGATCGAGCAGGTGCTCGACCAGGAGCCTGTGGTACCGCTCACCACGCTGGATGCGGTGTTCGCCGCCGACCAGCGTGCCCGGGAACTGTCCCGGGAATGGTTGAGGCGCCACGGCCGCTGATCCGCGGTGGCCCGCCACGCCGAACGTCATCCGGAGATAGGACATGACTGCGCTCTACATGATTATCGGCACCCTGGTGGCTTTGGGTGTGCTGGTCACCTTCCATGAATTCGGCCACTTCTGGGTGGCGCGTCGTTGTGGGGTCACGGTGCTGCGCTTCTCGGTGGGCTTCGGTACGCCGTTGATACGCTGGCATGACCGGCACGGCACCGAGTTCGTGGTCGCGGCGATCCCGCTGGGCGGTTACGTCAAGATGCTCGACGAGCGTGAGGGTGAAGTCCCGCCTGCGCTGGTCGAGCAATCGTTCAACCGCAAGTCGGTGCGCCAGCGTATCGCCATCGTTGCTGCGGGCCCCATCGCCAACTTCCTGCTGGCGATCCTGTTTTTCTGGTTCATCGCCATGCTGGGCACGCAACAGGTGCGCCCGGTCATTGGCGCGGTCGAGGCGGGCAGCCTGGCGGCGACCGCCGGTCTGAACGTCGGGCAGGAGATCGTTTCCATCGATGGCAAGCCGACCAATGGCTGGTCGGCGGTCAATCTGCAATTGGTTCGCCGCCTCGGTGAGAGTGGAACCTTGCGCGTCGGCGTGCTCGACGAGGGTGCCACGGTCGAGCGCCAGCACGATGTTCAGCTGAGCCACTGGCTCAAGGGCGCCGATGAGCCCGATCCGATCCAGTCCCTGGGGCTGCGCCCTTGGCGCCCTGCGGTCGAGCCGGTGCTGGCCGAGATCGATCCCAAAGGCCCGGCCGCCGCGGCAGGGCTCAAGACGGGCGACAAGCTGCTTGCCCTTGATGGCGCCGTGCTGGGTGACTGGCAGCAAGTGGTCGATGCGGTGCGCGCCCGTCCTGAAAGCAAGGTAAGCCTGCGCATCGAGCGTGATGGCGCGCAGCTGGAGGTGCCGGTCACCCTGGCGCGCAAGGGTGAAGGTCAAGCGTCCGGTGGCTACCTGGGCGCTGGCGTCAAGGCGGCGCAATGGCCGGCGCAGATGCTTCGCGAGGTCAGCTACGGGCCGTTGGAGGCCGTGGGGGAGGGGCTTTCGCGTACCTGGAACATGAGTGTCCTGACCCTCGAATCGCTGAAGAAAATGCTGTTCGGAGAGCTCTCGGTAAAAAACTTGAGCGGACCGATAACCATTGCTAAAGTGGCGGGCGCTTCAGCCCAGTCGGGCGTTGGGGATTTCCTGAATTTCCTGGCCTATCTGAGCATAAGCCTGGGGGTTCTGAACCTGCTGCCCATCCCGGTACTGGATGGGGGGCATTTGCTGTTCTACCTGATCGAGTGGGCGCGCGGTCGTCCGCTCTCGGATCGGGTGCAAGGTTGGGGGGTCCAGATCGGTATCAGTTTGGTCGTCGGGGTGATGTTGCTCGCCCTGATCAATGATCTGGGTCGACTATAAAAGCTTCGCTCAATCGCGAAACCTGCCGCCTCATCGCGGCGGGTTGTTTATTGCCAGTTGGAATAAAAGGACTTCATGAAACGTCTGCTGCTAACTGCGGTGCTCTCCGCACTGATGATCGCTGAAGTTCACGCCGAGTCCTTCACCATCTCCGATATTCGTGTCAACGGCTTGCAGCGGGTCTCCGCCGGCAGCGTGTTCGGCGCGTTGCCGCTGAACGTCGGCGACCAGGTCGACGATCGTCGTCTGGTCGACTCCACCCGCTCGCTGTTCAAGACCGGCTTCTTCCAGGACATCCAGCTGAACCGCGACGGCAATGTCCTGATCATCAACGTGGTCGAGCGCCCGTCGGTGTCGAGCATCGAGATCGAAGGCAACAAGGCGATCAGCACCGAAGACCTGATGAAAGGCCTCAAGCAGTCGGGCCTGGCCGAAGGCGAGATCTTCCAGCGTGCCACGCTCGAAGGCGTGCGTAACGAGCTGCAGCGCCAGTACGTCGCGCAAGGCCGCTACTCAGCCGAAGTCGACGCCGAAGTCGTCCCCCAGCCACGCAACCGCGTCGGCCTGAAGATCAAGATCAACGAAGGCACCGTGGCTGCGATCCAGCACATCAACGTGGTGGGCAACACGGTGTTCGACGACGAGACGCTGGGGCAGCTGTTCGAGCTGAAGACCACCAACTGGCTGTCGTTCTTCAAGAACGACGACAAGTACGCCCGCGAAAAACTGTCCGGTGACCTGGAGCGCCTGCGCTCCTACTACCTGGACCGCGGCTACATCAACATGGACATCGCTTCGACCCAGGTGTCGATCACCCCGGACAAGAAGCACGTCTACATCACCGTCAACATCAACGAAGGTGAGAAGTACACCGTTCGCGACGTGAAGCTGTCCGGTGACCTGAAGGTGCCGGAAGACCAGGTCAAGTCGCTGCTGCTGGTGCAGCCAGGCCAGGTGTTCTCGCGCAAGGTGATGACCACTACGTCCGACCTGATCACCCGTCGCCTGGGTAACGAAGGCTACACCTTCGCCAACGTCAACGGCGTGCCGCAACCGAACGACCAGGATCACACCGTCGACATCATGTTCGTGGTCGATCCGGGCAAACGCGCCTACGTCAACCGCATCAACTATCGCGGCAACACCAAGACCGAAGACGAAGTGCTGCGTCGCGAGATGCGTCAGATGGAAGGCGGCTGGGCCTCGACCTACCTGATCGACCAGTCGAAGACCCGCCTCGAGCGCCTGGGCTTCTTCAAGGAAGTCAACGTCGAGACCCCGCCGGTGCCAGGCACCGACGACCAGGTCGACGTCAACTACAGCGTCGAAGAGCAGGCTTCCGGTTCGATCACCGCCAGCGTCGGTTTCGCCCAGAGCGCGGGCCTGATCCTGGGTGGCTCGATCAGCCAGACCAACTTCCTGGGTACCGGTAACAAGGTCTCCATCGGCCTGACCCGTTCCGAATACCAGACCCGCTACAACTTCGGCTTCGTCGACCCCTACTTCACCGCCGACGGTGTCAGCCTGGGTTACAACGCCTTCTACCGCAGCACCAACTACGACGACCTCGACGTCGACGTGGCCAGCTATGCGGTCGACAGCCTGGGTGCCGGTGTCAGCCTCGGCTACCCGATCAGCGAGACCTCGCGCCTGACCTATGGCCTGACCGTCCAGCAGGACAAGCTCAAGACCGGTAAGTACACCGTTGACGAGATCTTTGACTTCGTCGACAAGGAAGGCGACAACTTCCTGAACTTCAAGGCCTCGATCGGCTGGTCCGAATCGACCCTGAACAAAGGCGTGCTGGCAACCCGTGGTCACTCGCAAAGCCTGACACTGGAATCCACCATCCCGGGCAGCGATCTGTCGTTCTACAAGCTCGACTACCGCGGCCAGCTGTTCAAGCCGATCAACAACGACTACACCCTGCGCTTGCACACCGAGCTGGGCTATGGTGATGGTTTCGGTGGCACTTCGGGCCTGCCGTTCTATGAGAACTACTACGCGGGTGGTTTCAACTCCGTACGTGGCTTCAAGGACAGCAGCCTCGGACCACGCAGTACACCTAGCCGTGGTGAAGGCAACCCTGGAGGAAAACCAGGCACCATCGCCGACCCGGATCAGGATCCGCTGCCGTTCGGTGGCAACGTGCTGGTGCAGGGCGGTGTCGAACTGCTGTTCCCGCTGCCGTTCGTCAAGGACCAGCGCTCGCTGCGTACTTCCGTGTTCTGGGACGTGGGTAACGTGTTCGATACCAACTGCGGCAGCAAGCCTGACTGCGCGAAGGTCGGTTTCTCGGACATGGCCAGCTCCGTTGGTCTGGGCGTGACCTGGATTACCGCGCTGGGCCCGCTGAGCTTCAGCCTGGCGATGCCGATCAAGAAGCCGGACGACGCCGACACCCAAGTGTTCCAATTCTCTCTGGGCCAGACCTTCTGAGGTCGGCCCTGGTTTAACGACAACGGTTTATCCAGGAGTTCATCGTGCGTAAGTTGACCCAACTGGCCATCCTGGCCGCGGCGCTGGTCGCCACCCCGGCTTTCGCCGAAATGAAGGTAGCCGTGCTGAACTATCAGATGGCCCTGCTCGAATCCGACGCGGCCAAGAAGTACGCCGTCGACGCCGAGAAAAAATTCGGTCCACAACTGACCAAGCTCAAGGGCCTGGAAAGCAGCGCCAAAGGCATCCAGGACCGCCTGATCAAGGGCGGCGACAAGATGCCACAGCCAGAGCGTGAGCGCCTGGAACTCGAGTTCAAGCAGAAGGCCCGTGACTTCCAGTTCCAATCCAAGGAACTGAATGAGGCCAAGGCCGTTGCCGACCGCGACATGCTCAAGCAGCTCAAGCCCAAGCTCGACGGCGCTGTCGAGGAAGTGATCAAGAAGGGTGGCTTCGACCTGGTGCTCGAGCGCGGCGCGGTCATCGATGTCAAGCCTCAGTACGACATCACCCGCCAAGTCATCGAGCGCATGAACCAAGCGCGTTGATATGACCGTGACCATGACACTCGGCCAGCTGGCCGAGGCCCTCGGGGCTACGCTGAAAGGCCCCGAGGCGCTGCAGATCACCGGGCTGGCCACCTTGCAGGAGGCCGGTTCCGGGCAGTTGAGCTTCCTCGCCAACAAGCAGTACCGCAAATTCCTGGACGACTCCCAGGCCAGCGCGGTGCTGCTCAAGGCAGAGGACGCCGAAGGCTTTGCCGGCAACGCGCTGATCGTGGCCGACCCTTATCTTGCTTATGCGCGCATTTCGCACCTGTTCGATCCAAAGCTCAAGGCTGTAGCGGGAATTCATCCCAGCGCCGTGGTGGCTGAAGATGCGCAGGTCGATGTCAGCGCCAGCATCGGTCCGTTCGCCGTGATCGAAAGCGGTGCCCGCATCGGTGCCGATGTGACCGTCGGTGCCCATTGCTTCATCGGTGCCCGCTGCGTGATCGGCGAAGGTGGTTGGCTCGCGCCGCGCGTCACGCTCTATCACGATGTCACTATCGGCAAGCGTGTGGTGATCCAGTCCGGTGCAGTGATCGGCGGCGAGGGCTTCGGCTTTGCCAACGAGAAGGGTATCTGGCGCAAGATCGCCCAGATTGGCGGTGTGACGTTGGGCGACGACGTGGAAATCGGTGTGAATACCGCCGTGGACCGCGGTGCGCTGTCCGATACGCGTATCGGTGATGGGGTCAAGCTCGACAATCAGATCCAGATCGCCCACAACGTGCAGGTCGGTGACCACACCGCGATGGCGGCTTGCGTCGGGATTTCCGGCAGTACCCGTATCGGCAAGCACTGCATGATTGCCGGTGGTGTCGGCATGGTTGGCCACATCGATGTCTGTGACAACGTATTCGTGTCCGGCATGACCATGGTGACCCGCTCCATCACCGAGCCGGGTGGCTATTCTTCCGGTACGGCCATGCAGCCTTTGGCCGAATGGCGCAAGAGCGCCGCGCGCATTCGCCAGCTGGACGAGATGTCCAAGCGTCTCCAGCAGCTGGAAAAACGAGTTGACACCGTGACCTCAGGTGGCCAGCCGACATCAGAAGGCTGATACCCTTTCCTGAGTGAGCGTTAATAGTCGCTGGCTGGCTCCTCTTTGGATCTGCAAAAGGAGCGTGAGGTCGGTACCTGCGCTCCCTATTCTTATTACAGGCTTCCCCCCGAAATGATGGACATCAACGAGATTCGCGAATACCTGCCTCACCGTTACCCGTTCCTGCTGGTGGATCGCGTGACGGACCTGGACTTCGAGGCCCAAAGCATTCGTGCCTACAAGAATGTCAGCATCAACGAGCCGTTCTTCAATGGCCACTTCCCGGCGCACCCGATCATGCCCGGCGTGCTGATCATCGAGGCGATGGCCCAGGCGGCCGGGATTCTCGGATTCAAGATGCTCGACGCCAAGCCGGCCGACGGCACCCTCTACTACTTCGTCGGCTCCGACAAGCTGCGCTTCCGCCAGCCGGTGCTGCCGGGCGACCAGCTGGTGCTGGAAGCCAAGTTCCTCAGCCGCAAGAGCATGATCTGGAAATTCGAGTGCCGGGCCCTGGTCGACGGCAAGCCCGTCTGCTCGGCTGAGATCACCTGCGCGGAACGCTCCCTATGAGTTCGATTGATCCTCGGGCGATCATCGACCCTTCGGCCAAGCTGGCCGAAGGGGTCGAGGTCGGCCCCTGGTCGATCGTAGGCCCCGATGTGGAAATCGGGGAAGGCACCGTCATCGGTCCGCATGTAGTGATCAAAGGGCCGACCCGCATCGGCAAGCACAACCGCATCTACCAGTTCTCGTCGATTGGCGAAGACACCCCTGACATGAAGTACAAGGGTGAGCCAACGCGCCTGGTGATGGGTGATCACAACGTGATCCGCGAGGGCGTCACCATTCACCGCGGTACTATCCAGGACCGTTCGGAAACGACGCTGGGCGACCATAACCTGATCATGGCCTATGCCCACATCGGCCACGACAGCGTAATCGGCAACCACTGCATCCTGGTCAACAACACGGCGCTTGCCGGGCACGTGCATGTGGGCGACTGGGCGATCCTGTCGGGCTACACGCTGGTGCATCAGTACTGCCACATCGGCGCCCACGCGTTCTCTGGCATGGGCACGGCGATCGGCAAGGACGTGCCAGCCTACGTCACGGTCTTCGGCAGCCCCGCCGAAGCGCGCAGCATGAACTTCGAAGGCTTGCGTCGCCGCGGCTTCAGCGATGACGTGCTGCACGCGCTGCGTCGCGCCTACAAGATCGTCTACCGCCAGGGCCTCACCGTCGAAGAGGCGATGAAGGAACTGGACGAACTGGTCACCCAGTTCCCTGAAGTCGAATTGTTCCGCCAGTCGATCGCCAACTCCGCCCGCGGCATCACCCGCTGACATGGCCCAGCTCTGCGTTGCGCTGGTCGCGGGCGAGGCCAGCGGCGATATTCTTGGCTCCGGTCTGATGCGCGCCATCAAGGCGCGCCATCCCGATGTGCGGTTCATTGGTGTTGGTGGCCCGTTGATGGAAGCCGAGGGCATGACCTCTTATTTCCCCATGGAGCGCCTGGCGGTCATGGGCCTGGTCGAAGTGCTCGGGCGCCTGCGCGAGCTGCTCAAGCGGCGCAAGGAGCTGATCCGGACGCTGATCGACGAAAAGCCCGACGTGTTCATCGGCATCGACGCCCCTGACTTCACCCTCAACATCGAACTCAAGTTGCGTCAGGCCGGCATCAAGACCGTGCACTACGTCAGCCCGTCGGTCTGGGCCTGGCGACAGAAGCGTGTGCTGAAGATCCGCGAAGGTTGCGACCTGATGCTCACCCTGTTGCCGTTCGAGGCGCGCTTCTATGAAGAGCAGGGCGTGCCGGTGCGCTTTGTCGGCCACCCCCTGGCCGACACCATTCCCCTCGAGGCTGATCGCGCTGGCGCACGTGCCGAGCTCGGCCTGGCCGTAGGCCCGGTCATCGCCCTCATGCCGGGTAGCCGGGGTGGTGAAGTGGGGCGTCTGGGCGCGCTGTTCCTGGACGCCGCGCAGCGTTTGCGCGAGTTGGTGCCGGGTGTGCGTTTTGTCTTGCCCTGCGCCAATGCCGCACGGCGTGCCCAGGTCGAGCAGATGCTCGAGGGCCGCGACCTGCCGCTGATGCTGCTCGATGGCCGCTCGCACCAGGCATTGGCCGCTTGCGACGTGGTGCTGATCGCCTCGGGTACGGCGACACTCGAGGCGATGCTGTACAAGCGCCCCATGGTCGTGGCTTATCGCTTGGCGCCGCTGACCTACTGGATTCTCAAACGCATGGTCAAAAGCCCGTACGTGTCGCTGCCCAATCTGCTGGCCCAGCGCATGCTGGTGCCGGAGTTGCTGCAGGATGCCGCCACCAGTGAAGCCCTGGCGCAGGCCCTGGCGCCACTGGTCAGGGATGGCTCGCACCAGACCGACAGCTTTGACCAGATTCACCGCACGTTGCGCCGCGACGCCTCCAATCAGGCCGCTGACGCCGTACTTGCCCTGTTGAAGGACCGCTGACATGCAGATGGGACTGGATTTCAACCTGGTCGAGGAACTGGTGGCCGGCGTCGATGAAGTGGGCCGTGGCCCGCTGTGCGGTGCGCTGGTCACTGCGGCGGTGATTCTCGACCCGCGCCGGCCGATCCTCGGCTTGAACGACTCGAAGAAGCTCACCGAGGCCAGGCGCGACGCGCTGTTCGACGAGATTCGCGAGAAGGCGCTGAGCTTTTGCATCGCCCGGGCCGAGGTCGAGGAAATCGACCGCCTGAACATTCTCCAGGCCACCATGCTGGCCATGCAGCGTGCGGTCGAAGGGTTGCATATCTCGCCGAAACTGGCGTTGATCGATGGCAACCGCTGCCCGAAGCTCGCGGTGCCGGCGGCGCCCGTGGTCAAGGGTGACTCGCAGGTGCCAGCAATTGCGGCGGCTTCTATCCTGGCCAAGGTTACCCGTGACCGGGAGATGAGCGAGTTCGAGCTGATCTACCCGGGGTACGGGATTGGCGGGCACAAGGGGTATCCGACGCCTGTGCACCTCGAGGCGCTGGCCCGGCTGGGGCCGACGCCCATCCATCGGCGTTCGTTCGCACCTGTTCGCGCCGCATGGGAAGCCCGTGAGGGGTATTCCAATTCCCTGATCTGATCAGGGGCTGTTCGCCGGCAAGCCGGCTCCTACGGGGTGCGTACCCTTGCAGGGGCCGGCTTGCCGGCGAACGGGCCACAGCGTGGCCCGAAACCCGCCGCCATTTGCGCTACAATCCCGCCCTTGTCGTTCAGCTCTGCTACAGGATCCTCCATGTCGGTCTCCTTCGTTCACCTTCGCGTGCACTCCGAATTCTCCCTGGTCGACGGCCTGGTGCGGATCAAGCCGCTGGCCAAGGCCCTGGCCGGGATGAACATGCCGGCGGTGGCGATCACCGACCAGAGCAACATGTGCTCGCTGGTGAAGTTCTACAAGACCGCCATGGGCGCCGGGATCAAGCCGATCTGCGGCGCCGACCTGTGGCTGGCCGGGGCCGACCCCGAGGCGCCGCTGTCGCGCATCTGCTTCCTGGCCATGAACCCCAAGGGCTATCGCAACCTCACCGAACTGATCTCGCGCGGCTGGACCGACGGCCAGCGCAACGGCCTGGTGATCATCCAGCGCGACTGGATCGCTCCGGCCAGCGAGGGGTTGATCGCCCTGTCCGCGGGCAAGGAGGGGGATATCGGCATGGCCTTGATGGCCGGTCGCCAGGCTGAAGCCGAGGTGCTGCTCGGTGACTGGATGGGCATGTTCCCGGATCGCTTCTACGTCGAGGTGCAACGCACCAACCGCGCTGGCGATGAAGAATATGTGCATGCCGCCGTCGCCCTGGCCGACAAGTTCGCTGCGCCGCTGGTGGCGACCAATGACGTGCGTTTCATCAAACAGACCGATTTTGACGCCCACGAAACCCGTGTTTGCATCGGCGAGGGCTGGACCCTTGATGACCCGCGCCGCCCGCGTCGCTACAGTGACCAGCAGTACCTGAAGTCGGCCGAAGAAATGGCCGAGCTGTTCAGCGACCTGCCCGACGCCATCGCCAACACCGTGGAGATCGCCAAACGCTGCAACATCACCGTGCAGTTGGGCAAGTACTTCCTCCCCGACTTCCCCACGCCCAATGGCATGGGCATCGATGATTACCTGCGCCATGTCTCCCACGAAGGCCTGGAAGAACGCCTGGCGGTACTGTGGCCGAAAGAGACCACACCGAATTATGAAGAGAAGCGCCAGGTCTACCTTGACCGCCTGAAGTTCGAGCTGGACATCATCATCCAGATGGGCTTCCCCGGTTACTTCCTGATCGTGATGGACTTCATCAAGTGGGCCAAGAACAACGACGTGCCGGTTGGCCCCGGCCGGGGTTCGGGTGCCGGCTCGCTGGTGGCCTACGTGCTGAAGATCACCGACCTCGACCCGCTGGCCTACGACCTGCTGTTCGAGCGTTTCCTCAACCCTGAACGTATTTCCATGCCCGACTTCGATGTCGACTTCTGCATGGACGGCCGCGACCGGGTGATCGACTACGTCGCCGAGGCCTATGGCCGTAATGCGGTGAGCCAGATCATCACCTTCGGCACCATGGCCGCCAAGGCGGTGGTGCGCGACGTGGCGCGGGTGCAGGGCAAGTCCTACGGCCTGGCCGACCGCCTGTCGAAGATGATCCCCTTCGAAGTGGGCATGACCCTGGAGAAGGCCTACGAGCAGGAAGAGATCCTGCGCGACTTCCTCAAAAGCGACGAGGACGGCCGCGAGATCTGGGACATGGCCCTCAAGCTCGAGGGTGTCACCCGTGGTACCGGCAAGCACGCCGGTGGCGTGGTGATCGCGCCGACCAAGCTTACCGACTTCTCGCCGATTGCCTGTGACGAAGAGGGCGGCGGCCTGGTGACCCAGTTCGACAAGGATGATGTCGAGGCCGCGGGCCTGGTGAAGTTCGACTTCCTCGGCCTGCGCACTCTGACGATCATCAAGTGGGCGATGGAGATCATCAACCGCGAGCAGAAAAAGAAGGACCTGCCCGACGTCAACATCGACTTCATCCCGCTGGATGACCGCAAGACTTACGAGCTGCTGCAGAAGGCCGAGACCACGGCGGTGTTCCAGCTCGAATCCCGCGGCATGAAGGAGCTGATCAAGAAGCTCAAGCCCGACTGTCTGGAAGATCTCATCGCACTGGTGGCACTGTTCCGTCCGGGCCCGCTGCAATCGGGCATGGTGGATGACTTCATCAACCGCAAGCACGGCCGCGCCGAGCTGGCCTACCCGCACTCGGACTACCAGTACGAGGGGCTCAAGCCGGTCCTGGCACCGACCTACGGCATCATCCTGTATCAGGAACAGGTGATGCAGATCGCCCAGGTGATGGCGGGCTACACGCTCGGTGGCGCGGACATGCTGCGTCGAGCCATGGGCAAGAAAAAGCCCGAGGAAATGGCCAAGCAGCGAGGTGGCTTCATCGAAGGCTGCGTGGCCAACAATATCGACGCGGACCTGGCGGGCAACATCTTCGACCTGGTGGAGAAGTTCGCCGGCTACGGCTTCAACAAATCCCACTCCGCCGCCTATGGCCTGGTGTCCTACCAGACCGCCTGGCTGAAGACCCATTACC
Organism: Pseudomonas sp. MWU13-3659; assembly: GCF_023757525.1. Taxonomy (NCBI): domain Bacteria; kingdom Pseudomonadati; phylum Pseudomonadota; class Gammaproteobacteria; order Pseudomonadales; family Pseudomonadaceae; genus Pseudomonas; species Pseudomonas sp. MWU13-3659. The sequence continues at coordinate 45,029 of NZ_JAMSHW010000010.1, forward strand.
CGGCGCCATTCATGGCTGCGGTACTGTCGGCGGATATGCACAACACCGACAAGGTGGTGGTGCTGGTCGAGGAAGTGCGCAGCATGAAGCTGCGCCTCGACGCGCCGGACGTGAACTTCTCCGACTTCAAGTTCACCGTCAACGACGACGGCCGCATCGTCTACGGCCTGGGGGCGATCAAGGGGGTGGGCGAGGGCCCGGTGGAGGCGATCGTCGAGGCGCGCGCGCAAGGCGGCCCGTTCAAGGACCTGTTCGACTTCTGCGAGCGCATCGACCTCAAGCGCGTTAACAAGCGCACCCTCGATGCCTTGATCCGCAGTGGCGCGCTTGACCGGCTGGGGCCGCACTTCCATGACGAGATCAAGGCCTACCAGGCCAACATCGACCGTAACCGTGCGGTGCTGTTATCGGCCCTGGAAGAAGCGGTGAAGTCTGCCGAGCAGACCGCCCGCACCGCCGACAGCGGTCATGTCGACTTGTTCGGCGGGCTGTTCGTCGAGGAAGATTCGGACGTCTACGCCAATTACCACAAGGTGCGCGAGCTGACCCTCAAGGAGCGCCTGAAAGGCGAGAAGGACACGCTGGGTCTCTATCTCACCGGTCACCCGATCGACGAGTACGAAACCGAGATTCGCCGCTTCGCCCGACAGCGCATCGTCGACCTCAAGCCTGCGCGGGACACACAGACCATCGCGGGCATGATCATTGCGCTGCGGGTGATGAAGAACAAGAAAGGCGACAAGATGGGCTTCGTCACCCTCGACGACCGCTCCGGGCGTATCGAAGCCTCGCTGTTCGCCGACGCCTTCATGGCCGCCCAGGCCCTGTTGCAGACCGACGCCATGGTGGTGGTGGAAGGGGAGGTGAGCAACGATGACTTCTCCGGTGGCCTGCGCCTGCGGGTCAAGACGGTGATGACCATGGAGGATGCGCGCACCAAGCTGGCCGAGAGCCTGCGCCTGAAGCTCAGCCACGAGGCACTCAAGGGTGACCGTCTGAGCTGGCTGGGCGAATTGATCAACCGCCACCGCGGTGGCTGCCCGATCACCCTGGAGTACACCGGCAGCGACGCCAAGGCCATGCTGCAGTTCGGCGACCAGTGGTCGATCGACCCGGCCGATGGCCTGATTCAGGCACTGCGTGACCAGTTCGGGCGTGAGAACGTCTTCTTGCAATACCGTTGAAACGACGCATTTTAATCTCGACCTTTATGCGCCTGATCCCTTAAGGTAGGGCGCCAAACGGATCAACCGGCCGGCCGCCTGGCCGTAGACCCAAGACGGAAGCCTATGAACCCGAATTTCCTCGATTTCGAACAGCCGATTGCCGACCTGCAAGCCAAGATCGAAGAGCTGCGCCTGGTGGGCAACGACAACTCGCTGAACATCAGCGATGAAATTGCCCGTCTGCAGGACAAGAGCAGCACCCTGACCGAGAGCATCTTCGGCAACCTGACCAGCTGGCAGATCGCCCGTCTGGCCCGTCACCCGCGCCGCCCGTACACCCTCGACTACATCGAGCACATCTTCACCGAGTTCGAAGAGCTGCATGGCGACCGTCACTTCTCCGACGACGCCGCGATCGTCGGTGGCACCGCGCGCCTGAACGACAAGCCGGTCATGGTCATCGGCCACCAGAAAGGCCGCGAAGTGCGCGAGAAGGTGCGCCGCAACTTCGGCATGCCGCGCCCTGAGGGCTACCGCAAGGCCTGCCGCCTGATGGAAATGGCCGAGCGCTTCAAAATGCCGATCCTGACCTTCATCGATACGCCGGGCGCCTACCCGGGCATCGACGCCGAAGAGCGCAACCAGAGCGAAGCCATCGCCTGGAACCTGCGTGTGATGGCGCGCCTGAAAACGCCAATCATCGCCACCGTGATCGGTGAGGGTGGTTCCGGTGGCGCACTGGCCATTGGCGTGTGCGACCAGCTGAACATGCTGCAGTACTCCACCTACTCGGTGATCTCGCCGGAAGGCTGCGCCTCGATCCTGTGGAAGACTGCGGACAAGGCCGCCGACGCGGCTGAAGCCATGGGCATCACCGCCGAGCGCCTGAAGAGCCTGAACATCGTCGACAAGGTCATCCAGGAGCCGCTGGGCGGTGCCCACCGTGACCCGGCGAAGATGGCGGCGAACGTTCGTGCCGACCTGATCGAGCAGTTGGACATGCTCGGCAAACTCGACAACGACACGCTGCTCAAGCGCCGTTACGATCGCCTGATGAGCTACGGTCTCTGATGAAACCCGGGGCCGCTTTGCGGCCCTTTCGCGGCACAAGGCCGCTCCTACAGGCGACCGCGATCCCTTGTAGGAGCGGCCTTGTGCCGCGAAAGGGGTGCGAAGCGCCCCCGGCGACCTCAAGTTATGTGAGGCCCTGATGCTCAACCTCACCCCCTGGATTTCAGCCCCCGCCTGGTACGTCGCCTTCTCCGGCGGTCTCGATTCCACTGTCCTCCTGCACCTGCTCGCCGACTACGCCCGCCAGCATCCAACGCCCCCCTTGCGCGCGATCCATGTCCATCACGGCCTGCAACGCGCCGCCGATGCCTGGCCCGCCCATTGCCAGTCGGTCTGCGATGCCCTGGGTATCGAGCTCGAGGTGATCCCTGTCCAGGTCGCCCCCGGCGCCAGTCTCGAGCAGGCCGCGCGCAATGCCCGCTACGGCGCTTTCGAACAATTGCTCAAGCCTGGTGATGTGCTGTTCACCGGCCAGCACCGCGATGATCAGGCCGAGACCTTGCTCTTTCGCCTGCTTCGCGGTGCAGGCCTACGCGGATTGTCTGCCATGCCGGTACACCGGGCGCTGGGGCAGGGCAGGCTGGTGCGGCCGATGCTGGGGCTGTCGCGCCAGCGGTTGCAGGCCTATGCCGATACTCACGGCCTGGTGTGGGTCGACGACCCCTCCAATTGCGACACGGCCTTCGCCCGCAACTTCCTCCGTGGAGAGGTCTTGCCGCTGTTACACAGTCGCTGGCCCCAGGCCGAGGCCAGCCTGGCGCGCAGCGCAGAGCACCTGGGCGAGGCGCTGGGGCTGCTGGACGAATTGGCCGCCAGCGACTTGGCGTGTGCCTGCGGCAAAGCGCCGCTGCCGTGGTTGGGGCTGGACTCTCTGAATCTCGAGCTGCTTGCAGCGCTGTCACCTGCGCGCCAGCGTAATGCGTTGCAGTTCTGGCTCAGCCGGCGTACCCGCCTGCCTGACAGCCGCCACTGGGCCGGTTGGAACGATCTGCTTGAAGCAGCCCCTGATGCCTCCCCGATCTGGCGCCTGGCCGATGGCGAACTGCACCGCAGTCATGGGCGGATCTGGTGGCTGAGCGGCGACTGGTTGACCGGTGTGTCGAGTGAACAGCTCTGGTTGGACAGTGCCCGGCCCCTGATCCTGACGGGTAATGGCAGTGTTCGCCTGGCACCCGGTCACGCGGGTGAAGGCCTGCGTATCCGCTACCGCCAGGGGGGCGAGGTCCTGCAGGTGCCCGGCCGCGGTCGACGCGATCTCAAGCGCCTGCTCAACGAACGGCAGGTCCCGCACTTTGTGCGTCCGCGCCTGCCGCTGCTGTACCGGGGCGAGCAATTGCTGGCGGTGGCCAACCTGCCCGGACTGACGCAAGCCGATTGGCAGTTGCACTGGCAACCACCGACGAACGTGCAAGGTTTGAGCTGAAGGGTACATTCGGGTAGACTACCCTCCCTTCTTGATACAGCTTCTGTGGGTTCCGCGAAAACACAGAGGTTGCCGATTACCAAGCAGTTTTTTGCTGGGCTGATTCTTAAAATGACGAGCGAGCTCCATGCCGGGGATACCCCTGGTCTGTACAGACGCGGCAGTTGTTCGAGATGCACTGTGATTGACGCAGGTGATCGGGGGCTTCGGCCTTCCTTCGCTTTCTCCGGCGGCCCATGCCGCCTTAACGCAGACTTCTAGGGTTTTTCATGACGCGCTACATATTCGTCACGGGCGGTGTTGTTTCTTCATTGGGGAAAGGCATTGCCTCGGCTTCCCTGGCGGCCATCCTGGAAGCGCGGGGGCTCAAGGTCACCATGCTCAAGCTGGACCCGTACATCAACGTCGACCCGGGCACCATGAGCCCGTTCCAGCACGGTGAAGTGTTCGTCACCCACGACGGCGCCGAGACCGACCTCGACCTGGGCCACTACGAGCGGTTCATCCGCACCACGATGACCCAGAACAACAACTTCACCACAGGCCGCATCTACGAGCACGTGCTGCGTAAAGAGCGCCGTGGTGACTACCTGGGCGCGACCATCCAGGTCATCCCGCACATCACCGACGAAATCAAGCGTCGCATCATCAAGGGCGCCGGTGATGCCGACGTCGCGTTGGTCGAGATCGGCGGTACCGTGGGCGACATCGAGTCGCAGCCGTTCCTCGAGGCCATCCGCCAGCTGCGCGTCGAAGTGGGCTCCAAGCGTGCCATGCTGATGCACCTGACGCTGGTTCCGTACATCGCCACCGCTGGCGAGACCAAGACCAAGCCGACCCAGCACTCGGTCAAGGAGCTGCGCTCCATCGGCCTGCAGCCTGACGTGCTGATCTGCCGCTCCGACCACCCGGTCGACGCTTCGTCGCGTCGCAAGATCGCGCTGTTCACCAACGTCGAAGAGCGTGCGGTGATTTCGCTGGAAGATGTCGACACCATCTACAAGATTCCTGGCGTGCTGCACGCACAAGGCCTGGACGACTTCGTCGTCGAGCGCTTCGGCCTGCAATGCAACAGCGCCGACCTGTCCGAGTGGGACAAGGTCGTCGATGCCAAGCTCAACCCTGAGCAGGAAGTGACCATCGCCATGGTCGGCAAGTACATGGAGCTGCTGGACGCGTACAAGTCGCTGATCGAAGCGATGAGCCACGCCGGCATCACCAACCGTACCAAGGTCAACCTGCGCTACATCGACTCCGAAGACATCGAGAACCAGGGCACCAGCCTGCTGGAGGGCGCCGACGCCATCCTGGTGCCGGGCGGCTTTGGCCTGCGTGGTGTGGAAGGCAAGATCACCGCGGTGCAATACGCCCGTGAGAACAAGGTCCCGTATCTCGGCATCTGCCTGGGCATGCAGGTGGCCGTGATCGAGTTCGCCCGTAACGTCATGGGCTGGAAAGACGCCAACTCCACCGAGTTCGATCGCAACAGCGGCCACCCGGTCGTCGGCCTGATCACCGAGTGGGCCGATGCCACCGGCGCGGTCGAGACCCGTACCGAAGCCTCCGACCTGGGCGGCACCATGCGCCTGGGCGCGCAGGACTGCCAGATCGTTGCCGGCTCCAAGGTCCACGACTGCTACGGCAAGGACGTGATCACCGAGCGTCACCGTCACCGCTACGAGGTCAACAACAACCTGCTGCCGCAGCTGATGGATGCCGGCCTGGTGGTTTCCGGTCGTTCCGAAGACGGCGCGCTGGTCGAAGTGGTCGAGTCCAAGGACCACCCATGGTTCGTCGCCTGCCAGTTCCACCCGGAATTCACCTCCACGCCACGTGACGGCCACCCGCTGTTCAGCGGCTTCGTCAAGGCTGCCCTGGCACAGAAGAACAAGGCCTGACCCATGACTCAGAAGATCATTCGCGTCGGTAATATCGAGATCGCCAACGACAAGCCGTTCGTCCTGTTCGGCGGCATGAACGTCCTGGAATCCCGTGACCTGGCCCTGAAGGTCTGCGAGGAGTACGTGCGGGTGACCGAGAAACTCGGCATCCCGTACGTGTTCAAGGCCAGCTTCGACAAGGCCAACCGTTCGTCGGTCAACTCGTACCGTGGTCCGGGCATGGAAGAAGGCCTGAAGATCTTCGAGGAGATCAAGCGCACCTTCAACGTGCCAGTGATCACCGATGTGCACGAGCCCTACCAGTGCGAACCGGTGGCAAAAGTGTGCGACATCATCCAGCTGCCGGCCTTCCTGTCGCGCCAGACCGACCTGGTCGTGGCGATGGCCAAGACCGGCGCGGTGATCAACATCAAGAAGGCGCAGTTCCTCGCGCCCCACGAGATGAAGCACATCCTCGCCAAGTGCGTCGAGGCCGGCAACGACCAGCTCATCCTGTGTGAGCGCGGTTCGAGCTTCGGCTACAACAACCTGGTCGTGGACATGCTCGGCTTCGGCATCATGAAAGCGTTCGAGTACCCAGTGTTCTTCGACGTGACCCACTCGCTGCAGACGCCGGGTGGTCGCGCCGACTCCGCCGGTGGTCGCCGCGCCCAGGTTACCGACCTGGCCAAGGCCGGCATGAGCCAGGGCCTGGCGGGGCTGTTCCTCGAGGCCCACCCGGACCCGGACAACGCCAAGTGCGATGGTCCGTGCGCCCTGCGCCTGGACAAGCTGGAGCCGTTCCTGGCCCAGCTCAAGCAACTGGACGACCTGGTGAAAAGTTTTCCGACGGTAGAAACCGCGTAAAGCGCTTTTCTCGGGTAAAGTACCGCCCGTTCCACCCCTGACCTTTCGGTCAGGGGCCCCCTTCGCCAGGCCTGCCCGTGCCATGTCGCCTGGTGAACGGCAAGAATTCCCAAAAGCTGCGTTGTTTTCGTCAATTCTGGAGTGCTTACAACAATGGCAAAGATCGTCGACATCAAAGGTCGTGAAGTTCTCGATTCGCGTGGCAACCCCACCGTGGAAGCCGATGTACTGCTCGACAACGGCATCATCGGCAGCGCCTGCGCGCCGTCGGGTGCTTCCACTGGCTCGCGCGAAGCGCTGGAGCTGCGTGATGGCGACAAGAGCCGTTACCTGGGCAAGGGCGTGCTGAAGGCCGTCGGCAACATCAACGGCCCGATCCGCGACCTGCTGCTGGGCAAGGACCCGGCTGACCAGAAAGCCCTGGACCGCGCCATGATCGAGCTGGACGGTACCGAGAACAAGGCCAAGCTGGGCGCCAACGCCATCCTGGCCGTGTCGCTGGCCGCCGCCAAGGCAGCCGCCCAGGACCTGGACCTGCCTCTGTACGCTCACATCGCCAACCTGAACGGCACCCCGGGCCAGTACTCGATGCCGGTGCCGATGATGAACATCATCAACGGCGGCGAGCACGCCGACAACAACGTCGACATTCAGGAGTTCATGGTGCAGCCGGTTGGCGCCAAGACCTTCTCCGACGGCCTGCGCATGGGCACCGAGATCTTCCACCACCTCAAAGCCGTGCTGAAGGCCCGTGGCCTGAACACCGCCGTCGGTGACGAAGGCGGCTTCGCGCCGAACCTGGCCTCCAACGAAGACGCCCTGGGCGCCATCGCCGAAGCCGTCGAGAAAGCCGGCTACAAGCTGGGCACCGACGTCACCCTGGCCCTGGACTGCGCGGCCTCTGAATTCTACGAAGACGGCAAGTACAACCTGTCCGGCGAAGGCAAGTCGTTCGACGCCGAAGGCTTCGCCGACTACCTGAAAGGCCTGACCGAGCGCTTCCCGATCATCTCGATCGAAGACGGCCTGGACGAGTCCGACTGGGCGGGCTGGAAGATCCTCACTGACAAGATCGGCGAGAAGGTCCAGCTGGTGGGCGACGACCTGTTCGTCACCAACACCAAGATCCTGAAAGAAGGCATCGAGAAAGGCATCGGCAACTCGATCCTGATCAAGTTCAACCAGATCGGCTCGCTGACCGAGACCCTGGAAGCCATCCAGATGGCCAAGGCCGCTGGCTACACCGCGGTGATCTCGCACCGTTCCGGTGAAACCGAGGACTCGACCATCGCCGACCTGGCCGTAGGTACCGCTGCCGGCCAGATCAAGACCGGTTCGCTGTGCCGTTCCGACCGCGTCAGCAAGTACAACCAACTGCTGCGCATCGAAGAGCAACTGGGCGCCAAGGCCGTCTATCGCGGTCGTGCCGAGTTTCGCGGCTGAGCAAGAGATGGTAAAAAGGCAGCAGCCGGGGCCGGCTGAACGTTCACGCTGATCGTTCGGTTGTCTCCAACCGGTTTCTGTCGACGAAGCCTGGCCTCGGCCAGGCTTCGTGCTATCGGAAGCTCGCTGCGGCGGCCTTTTCTACCCTGGATATCTTCATGCGCAGTCCCTATTGGTTGTTCCTCGTCCTGCTCCTGCTCCTGCTGCTCGGCGGCCTGCAATATCGCCTCTGGGTGGGTAATGGCAGCCTGGCGCAAGTGACCGAACTCAAGCAGCAGATCGCCGACCAGCATGCGGAGAACGAACGGCTGCTGGAGCGAAATCGCGTGCTCGATGCTGAAGTCCTGGAGTTGAAGAAAGGTATGGAGACCGTGGAAGAACGGGCTCGTCATGAACTGGGGATGGTCAAGGAGGGCGAAACCCTCTACCAGCTGCCGCAGAAATGACAACTGTACTGCCGGCCTTCTGGGCCGTGATTCCCGCCGCGGGCGTTGGTGCCCGCATGGCTGCCGACCGCCCCAAGCAGTATCTGCAACTGGGCGGGCAGAGTATTCTCGAGCATAGCCTCGACTGTTTCCTCGACCATCCTGCGCTCAAGGGCGTGGTGGTCAGCATTGCCGAAGATGATCCGTATTGGCCTGGCCTGCGTTGCGCCAGCGATCCGCGCATTCAACGCGGGCCGGGTGGCCGTGAGCGGGCCGACTCGGTGCTAAATGCCTTGTTGCTGCTGCATGCCCAAGGGGCGTCTGATGATGACTGGGTGCTGGTGCACGATGCGGCGCGCCCCAATCTGGCACGTAGCGATCTGGACAAGTTGTTGTCCGAGCTTGCAGATGATCCTGTAGGTGGATTGCTGGCGGTGCCTGCGCGGGACACGCTCAAGCGTGCCGGCGCCGATGGCCGCGTGGCCGCCACTGTCGATCGCAGTACTATCTGGCAGGCCTATACGCCACAGATGTTTCGCCTCGGCATGTTGCATCGGGCCCTGGCCGAGTGCCTGGTGTCAGATGTGGCCGTCACCGACGAGTCCTCGGCCATCGAGTGGGCCGGCCATGCGCCCCGCCTGGTCGAAGGGCGCAGTGACAACATCAAGGTGACCCGGCCGGAAGACCTGGAGTGGTTGCGCCAGCGTTGGGCCGGCCGCCGCTGAGCGCCTACCTGGCTTCGTCCCCGTAGGAGCGGCTTCAGCCGCGATCACCCGCGAAGCGGGTGCCAGAACCGCGTTGCCTGCATCGCGGCTGAAGCCGCTCCTACAGTGGCGTGGTGCGATATTCTGGCAATTGCGCCAACCCCTCTTTCAGATAATCCACCAGCCTGCGCACCTTCGGCGACAGGTGCCGCTGCTGCGGGTACAGCGCCCACACCGCTGTGTTCGGCGGCTGGTGCCCCTCCAGCAATGACACCAATGCGCCCGTGTTCAGATGCTCGAGTACGTAATAGTCCGGCAACTGGCACAATCCCATCCCCTGCAATGTCGCATCCAGCACCGCCTGGCCACTGTTACAGCGCCAGTTGCCCTGCACCCGCTGGCTGATCTCGCGGCCATCCTGCTGTAGTGCCCACACCTCGGAACTGCCGATCAGGCAGTTGTGCCGCGCCAGTTCCGACAGACTGTGCGGTCGCCCATAGCGCTCCAGGTAGGCCGGCGAGGCGCACAGGTACATGCGCCGCGGCGCCAGGCGCGTCGCCACCAGCCGGGAATCCTGCAGGCGGCCCAGGCGGATGGCCAGGTCCATGCCTTCGTGCAACAGGTCCAGGGTGCGGTTGCTCAGCTCCACCTCGACCCGTAACTGCGGGTACAACGCCATGAAGCGCGTCACCAGCGGCACGATGAAGCGTTCGCCATAGGCCACGGCGCACGTCATGCGCAACAGCCCCTTGGGTTCACTGGCCAGGTCGCCCATGGCGCGCAGCGCTTCCTCACGGCCATCCTGCAGGCGCTGGCAATGCTGCAGGAAGGTCTGCCCAGCCTCGCTCAGGGTCACCCGCCGTGTGCTGCGATACAGCAAGCGGGTCTGCAGACGTTCTTCCAGGCGGGCGATCTGCCGGCTGATATGCGACGAGGAAACCCCCAGGCGCTCGGCGGCCGCCGTGAACTGCCCCGACTCAGCCACGGCCACGAATTCATCGATGCCTTCCCAGCGGCTGCTCATGGATTATCCCTGTGTGGCAATAATGTTTTGTAGGTGGCCGGATTATTCATCAAATCAAGGTGAATTACACTGCATGGCACTAATCGACACTCTGTCTGGAGACCTTTGATGATCAAGTCCCGCGCCGCCGTCGCCTTCGAGGCCAAGAAACCCCTGGAAATCGTCGAAGTGGACGTGGCCATGCCCAAGGCTGGCGAGGTGCTGCTGCGCGTCGTGGCCTCCGGCGTGTGCCACACCGACGCCTACACGCTGTCCGGTGCCGACCCGGAAGGCATCTTCCCGTCGATCCTCGGCCATGAGGGCGGGGCGATCGTCGAGGCAATCGGCGAGGGTGTGACCTCGGTGGCGGTCGGCGATCACGTGATCCCGCTGTACACCCCGGAATGCGGCCAGTGCAAATTCTGCCGCTCCGGCAAGACCAACCTGTGCCAGGCCATCCGCGCAACCCAAGGCAAGGGCCTGATGCCCGACGGCACCACCCGCTTCAGCTACAAGGGCCAGCAGCTGTTCCACTACATGGGCACCTCGACCTTCTCCGAGTACACCGTGCTGCCGGAAATCTCCGTGGCCAAGATCCAGAAGGAAGCGCCGCTGGAGAAGGTTTGCCTGCTCGGTTGCGGCGTGACCACCGGTATCGGCGCGGTGCTCAACACCGCCAAGGTCAAACCGGGAGACACCGTGGCCATCTTTGGCCTGGGCGGCATCGGCCTGTCGGCGGTGATCGGCGCGGTCAAGGCCAAGGCCTCGCGCATCATCGCCATCGACATCAACCCGGCCAAGTTCGAGATCGCCCGCCAACTGGGTGCCACCGACTGCGTCAACCCGAAGGACTACGATCGTCCGATTCAGGAGGTCATTGTCGACCTCACCGACGGTGGCGTGGACTTCTCCTTCGAGTGCATCGGCAACGTGCAACTGATGCGCGCGGCACTGGAATGCTGCCACAAGGGCTGGGGCGAATCGGTGATCATCGGCGTGGCCGGTGCTGGCCAGGAAATCGCCACCCGTCCGTTCCAGCTGGTGACCGGGCGTGTGTGGCGCGGTTCCGCCTTCGGTGGCGTGCGTGGCCGCAGCGAGCTGCCCAGCTACGTCGAGATGTCCGAGAAGGGCGAGATCCCGCTGGACACCTTCATTACCCACACCATGGGCCTGGAGGACATCAACAAGGCCTTCGACCTGATGCACGAAGGCAAGAGCATCCGCAGCGTGATTCACTTCTGAGGCCCTTGCCATGACGCTGGAAAACATCTCTTGCCAGAAAAGCTTCGGCGGCTGGCACAAGCGTTACCGGCACAGTTCCAAGGTGCTGGGCTGCGACATGGTGTTCGCCGTCTACCTGCCGCCCCAGGCCGAGCAGGGTGAGAAGCTGCCGGTGCTGTATTGGCTCAGCGGCCTTACCTGCACCGACGAGAACTTCATGCAGAAGGCCGGCGCCCAGCGCCTGGCCGCCGAGCTTGGGTTGATCATCGTCGCGCCGGACACCAGCCCGCGGGGCGAGCAGGTGCCGGGCGATCCGGACGGCGCCTGGGATTTTGGCCTGGGCGCCGGGTTCTATCTCAACGCCACCCAGCAGCCCTGGGCGCAGCACTACCGCATGCACGACTATGTGGTACAGGAGCTGCCAGCGCTGATCGAGGCGCACTTCCCGGCCTCCGACCAGCGCAGCATCAGCGGTCACTCCATGGGTGGGCATGGCGCGCTGGTGTGCGCCTTGCGCAACCCTGGGCGTTATCGTTCGGTGTCGGCATTCTCGCCGATCAGCAACCCGATGGATTGCCCGTGGGGCGAGAAGGCGTTCTCCCTCTACTTGGGCGAAGACCGCTCGCGCTGGCGCGAGTGGGACGCCAGTGTGCTGCTGGCCGAGGTCGGTGAGTGTCCGCCGCTGCTGGTGGACCAGGGGGATCGTGACGACTTCTTGGACAAGCAGCTCAAGCCACAGGCGCTGGAGCAGGCGGCGCGCAAGGGTGGGCATCGGCTGACCCTGCGGCTGCAACCGGGGTATGACCACAGCTACTACTTCATCGCCAGCTTTATCGATGAGCACCTGCGTCATCATGCGGTGGCATTGGGCAGGCTGTAGCCCAAGGCCGAGGCGTGCCACGGCCCCGTAGGAGCCAGCCTTGCTGGCGAAGCCGGCGACGCGGTGGCTGGCACCGGCTCTGCCGGTGTTCGCCGGCAAGGCCGGCTCCTACGGGATCCAGTCGTCATCGACAGCCCCAAACACATCCGCCCAAGCCCCTGCAAAGCAGGTAGAATCACGCCCTGACTCAATCAGGGCGATTTTCTATGCGTATTGGCCACGGCTACGATGTCCACCGCTTCTGCGACGGTGATTTCATTACCCTGGGCGGGGTGCGTATCCCCCACAAATACGGCCTGCTGGCCCATTCCGACGGCGACGTGCTGCTGCACGCCCTGAGCGACGCCCTGCTCGGTGCCGCGGCGCTGGGTGACATCGGCAAGCATTTCCCCGACACCGACCCGCAGTTCAAGGGCGCCGACAGCCGCGCGTTGCTGCGTCACGTGGTCGGTATCGTCCGCGACAAGGGCTGGAAGGTCGGCAACGTCGACGCCACCATCGTCGCCCAGGCGCCGAAAATGGCCCCGCATATCGAGACCATGCGCCAGCAGATTGCCGCCGACCTGCAGGTCGAGCTCGATCAGGTCAACGTCAAGGCTACCACCGAAGAGAAACTGGGCTTCACCGGTCGCGAGGAGGGCATCGCCGTGCATGCGGTCGCCCTGTTGCTGCCAGCATGACCGAATTGGAACTGCTGGGGCCGCGCGCCTCGGGCGAAGCGTTGGGTACTGCGGTGCTCAAGGCGGTTGCCGAGGATTTCCAGGTCGATGAAGTCCTCGACATTCCGCTGTCCGGCCAGGGCGAGCACCTGTGGCTGTGGGTCGAGAAGCGCGACCTCAACACCGAGGAAGCCGCCCGCCGCCTGGCCCGTGCCGCCGGTGTGCCGGTGCGCTCGATCAGCTATGCCGGCCTGAAGGATCGCCAGGCCCTGACCCGGCAGTGGTTCAGCCTGCATCTGCCAGGCAAGGCCGACCCCGACTTGTCCCGCGCTGAAGACGAAACCTTGCGGGTGCTCAAGCAGGTGCGCCACCAGCGCAAGCTGCAACGCGGCGCGCACTCGGCCAACGGTTTCACCTTGCGTCTGACCGGGCTGCAGGCCGACCACTCGGCGCTCGATGCGCGTCTTGAACAGCTCAAGCAGCACGGTGTGCCCAACTACTTCGGTGCCCAGCGCTTCGGCCACGGCGGCGGCAATGTCCACGACGCCCACGACTGGGCGGCGCGCCAGGCCCTGCCGGAGCAACGCAATGTCCGCTCGCGGCTGCTCTCCGCCGCGCGCAGCTACCTGTTCAACCAGGTGCTGGCGGCGCGTGTCGCCGATGGCTCCTGGCAACGCGCCCTGGTCGGCGACCTGCTGGCCTTCACCGATAGTCGCAGCTTCTTTACGGCGGGGGAGGCCGAGTGCAGCGATCCGCGCCTGGCGATCCTCGACCTGCACCCCACCGGCCCGCTATGGGGCGAGGGGGCGGCGCCTGGTGGCGGAACGCCGCAGGCGCTCGAGAGTGAGGTCGGTGCCCGCCACCCACAACTGTGCCAATGGCTGGCACGAGCGGGCATGGATCACGAACGGCGCATCCTGCGGCTCCCTATTGGGCGGCTGACGTGGCATTATCCCGAGCCTGATATCCTGCAACTGGAATTCGTCCTTCCGGCCGGATGCTTCGCCACCGTGGTGGTGCGCGAACTCGTCGATCTGGTGCCGGCAGGGCAGACGGACAGCCCATGCGTATTCTGATTTCGAATGACGACGGTGTTACCGCACCAGGCATCGCCGCGCTGCATGCAGCGCTGGCGGACCATGCCGAGTGCGTGGTGATTGCCCCGGATCAAGACAAGAGCGGTGCCGGCAGCTCGCTGACGCTGGACCGGCCGCTGCATCCGCAGACGCTGGCCAACGGCTTCATCAGCCTCAATGGCACCCCCACCGACTGTGTGCACCTGGGGCTCAACGGCCTGCTCGAGCACACCCCCGACATGGTGGTGTCGGGCATCAACCTGGGCGCCAACCTGGGCGATGACGTGCTGTACTCCGGCACGGTCGCCGCCGCGCTCGAAGGCCGCTTCCTCGGTGGCACTTCGCTGGCGTTCTCGTTGCTCTCGCGCTTGCCGGACAACCTGCCCACCGCCGCCTACATCGCCCGCCGGCTGGTCGAGGCGCAATCGTGCCTGGAGCTGCCACCGCGCACAGTGTTGAACATCAACATCCCCAACCTGCCGCTGGAGCACATCCGTGGTATCCAGCTCACCCGCCTGGGCCATCGCGCACGCGCGGCGGCACCGACCAAGGTGGTCAACCCACGGGGCAAGGAAGGTTACTGGATCGCAGTGGCCGGCGATGCCGAGGATGGCGGGCCGGGCACCGATTTCCATGCGGTGATGCAAGGTTATGTCTCGATCACCCCGCTGCAGCTGGATCGCACCTTCAATGATGCCTTCGAGCGCTTCGACGGCTGGCTGGAGGGCGTGCTCTGATGCGCGAACAGGACGATCTGATGCGCCGTGGCATTGGCATGACTTCCCAGCGTACGCGGGAGCGGTTGATCCAGCGCCTGTATGAAGAGGGCGTGTCAAACGCCAAGGTGCTCGAGGTAATTCGCAAAACGCCACGTCACCTGTTCGTCGACGAGGCCCTGGCGCATCGCGCCTATGAAGATACCGCATTGCCGATCGGCCATAACCAGACCATCTCGCAACCCTTCATGGTCGCCCACATGAGTGAACTGTTGCTCGAGGCGGGCCCCCTGGACAAAGTGCTGGAGATCGGCACGGGTTCCGGCTACCAGACCGCGATCCTCGCGCAACTGGTGGAGCGGGTGTTCTCGGTGGAGCGCATCAAGGTCCTGCAAGACCGTGCCAAGGAGCGCCTGGTGGAGCTCAACCTGCGCAACGTGGTGTTCCGTTGGGGCGATGGTTGCGAAGGCTGGCCAGCGCTGGCGCCCTACAATGGCATCATCGTCACCGCGGTGGCGCCGGAGGTCCCCCAGGCGCTGCTGGACCAGCTGGCTCCGGGCGGGCGCATGGTGATTCCGGTCGGGCCGGCAGGGGAAACCCAGCAACTGATGCTGATCGTCCGGGAAGAGCAGGGTTTTTCCCGGCGCGTGCTGGGCGCGGTGCGCTTCGTGCCATTGCTGAACGGCCCACTGGCCTGAGGCCGCCACGGGAATATTTACGCCGCCAGCGAATTCCTGTGCCTGGCTTCGGTCTATCTGGCGTGGCGCCCGTGGGTGTCGTGTTCAAACCGGGTCACCTCAAGCATGGAGGCTCGGTTATAATTGCAACAATATTGCATTTCATTTTTACGTTAAAAGGCACCATGAGGGGAGCGCGGGTGGGTCACACAGTCATTCGGCAGCGCAAGGATCGATCGGGTTTGAAGCTTCTGGTGATTGCGTTGGCCATGGGCACCCTGCTGGCTGGCTGCTCCAGCACCGGATCGAGCGGCGCGCGTGTGGTCGACCGCAACAACGCGCCACCCAAGCGCGCGGCTGTGACCTCGGGGCAATACATCGTCAAGCCGGGTGACACCCTGTTCTCCATCGCCTTCCGTTATGGCTGGGACTACAAGGAACTCGCTGCGCGCAACAATATTCCTGCCCCCTACACCATTCGCCCCGGTCAGCCGATCCGCTTCAGTAGCGCCTCGGGCGGCACCACCACGGTGGTGACCAGTCCGTCGTCGTCGAGCAAGACCACCGTCATTCGCCGCCCGGTCACTTCCACCGTGCCGCCTGCCGAAAACGGAAAAACCTCGACCACGCCGCCATCCTCCACCTCGCAAACGGTTGCCCAGGTGCCCGCCGCAGAGCGCGCCGTGGGCGGTTGGACGTGGCCGGCGAACGGCGTATTGATTGGAAAATTCGCTTCAAACGGTAGTTTGAATAAAGGCATTGATATCGCCGGTGATTTGGGACAGCCTGTTTTTGCTGCGTCTGATGGTGCGGTGGTTTACGCCGGCAGTGGCTTGAGGGGCTACGGCGAACTGGTCATCATCAAGCACAGTGATACCTACGTCAGTGCCTACGGTCACAACCGCAGGCTTTTGGTTCGGGAGGGGCAGCAGGTCAAGGCAGGGCAGACGATCGCAGAAATGGGGTCCACGGGCACTGATCGGGTGAAGCTGCATTTCGAGATTCGCCGCCAGGGCAAACCCGTAGATCCTCTCCAGTTCCTGCCACGCCGTTGATCATTGTCCCGGCCTGTTCCTTGGATGTAGAGGGGACAGGCTCCAGCGCTGCCATGGAAGGGTGACGCTCGAGTCTGAGTTCGAACTCAGCAAAGGACTATAACAATGGCTCTCAGTAAAGAAGTGCCGGAGTTTGACATCGACGATGACCTGCTTCTGATGGAAACGGGCATCGTTTTGGAAACGGATGTGGTGTCAGACGAACCTGCTGTACCGTCGGTTCGGACCAAGTCGAAACAAGGCGCATCGCTAAAACAGCACAAGTACATCGATTACAGCCGGGCGCTCGATGCCACTCAGCTGTACCTCAACGAAATCGGCTTCTCGCCTCTGCTGTCGCCGGAGGAGGAAGTGCATTTCGCGCGCCTGTCGCAAAAAGGCGACCCCGCAGGTCGCAAGCGCATGATCGAGAGCAACTTGCGCCTGGTGGTCAAGATCGCTCGCCGTTACGTCAATCGTGGCCTGTCGCTGCTCGACCTGATCGAGGAGGGCAACCTGGGCTTGATCCGTGCGGTAGAGAAGTTCGACCCCGAGCGTGGTTTCCGCTTCTCGACCTACGCCACCTGGTGGATCCGCCAGACCATCGAGCGGGCGATCATGAACCAGACCCGCACCATCCGCCTGCCCATTCACGTGGTCAAGGAGCTCAACGTTTACCTGCGCGCCGCCCGTGAGCTGACGCAGAAGCTCGATCACGAGCCGTCTCCCGAGGAAATCGCCAGCCTGCTCGAGAAGCCGGTTGCCGAGGTCAAGCGCATGCTCGGGCTCAACGAGCGGGTGTCTTCGGTGGATGTCTCGCTTGGGCCAGACTCCGACAAGACGCTGCTGGACACGCTCACCGATGACCGCCCAACGGACCCCTGCGAACTGCTGCAGGACGACGACCTGTCGCAAAGCATCGATCAGTGGCTGGGCGAACTGACCGACAAGCAGCGAGAAGTAGTGGTGCGCCGCTTCGGGTTGCGTGGTCATGAAAGCAGTACCCTGGAGGATGTGGGGCTGGAAATCGGCCTGACCCGTGAGCGGGTGCGGCAGATCCAGGTCGAGGGGCTCAAGCGCCTGCGCGAGATCCTCGAGAAGAACGGCCTGTCGAGCGAATCGCTGTTCCAATAGCAATCGACGCGACAAGCAGAACGCCCCGATGACCTCGGGGCGTTTTCGTTGATGCGATTGAAATGTTTCCCTGGCTACCTCTGTTACTTTGCGTGTAAGCATTCACTTACAGGTGTTGTAAGCGATCGCTGCAAGGGGCAGTAAATCAAAGTCGTTTTCAGTGCCGTACTTTTTCTATCTTATTGAAATATAAGAATTTTATTTTTATTGAAAGATGTGTCGATGGAAACGTCTGGAGAGATTTGCTGCTTGTCCGGCGCGCTGGAATCGCTAGTATTCGAACTGTGTCTACGGACAGACACAGGCTTTCAAGGATGGAGGCCAAGGACATCGCGGGATGCGATTCATCAGGATGATGATTGGGACAAACAGGGACTACGGAAAAAATGTGGGCGGGTGAAACCGCCCCTTTTTTTTGCCCGTTGGAAATGAAAAAAGGCCCGTTGCGGGCCTTTTTCACATCGGGGCGCTATCAGCGTTCCAGATCAGCAATCTTGCCAGCCTTGCCATCCCACTCTTCGGCGTCCGGCAGGGCGTCTTTTTTCTCGGTAATGTTCGGCCAGATCTCCGCCAGCTCGGCGTTCAGCTCGATGAAGTTCTCCATGCCGGCAGGCACTTCGTCTTCCGAGAAAATGGCCTGCGCCGGACATTCAGGCTCGCACAGGGCGCAGTCGATGCACTCATCCGGGTGAATGACCAGGAAGTTCGGGCCTTCGTAGAAGCAGTCCACCGGACAGACTTCCACGCAGTCGGTGTACTTGCATTTGATGCAGTTGTCGGTGACGACGAAGGTCATTTCTAGTTCTCTCCTCAGGCGACGGCAGCTTGCCCTTCCTTCCAGGGCAGCGCGGTTCACGGTTGTGGCTGCAGGCCAGGCTAATAACCTGCAGCGCTCGCGAACCGCGCCGGATTCTACCAGCTTGCGCGGTTGGCCGTTATAACAGGTTTTTTAGTTGATATAGCGTTTCGATAGCTTGGCGCGGCGTCATGTCGTCCAGGTCAAGCTTGCCCAGCTTCTCGATGGCCGGGTGGGGCAGGCTGGCGAACAGGTCGCTCTGGTGCGGCACGTCAGGCTCGCCTTTGCTCTTGCTGGCAATCGGCGTTTCATGGGGCAGGCTGGTGGTTTCCAGCCGGCCGAGGTGTTCGCGGGCACGCTGGATCACTACCGCCGGCACGCCGGCCAGTTGCGCGACGGCCAGGCCGTAGCTCTGGCTGGCGGGGCCTGGCAGTACGTGGTGCAGGAAGACGATGCGCTCGTTGTGTTCGGTGGCGTTCAGGTGCACGTTGGCCACCAGCGGTTCACTCTCCGGCAGTACGGTCAGCTCGAAGTAGTGGGTGGCGAACAGCGTGTAGGCGCGCAGCTGGGCCAGGCGCTCGGCGGCGGCCCAGGCCAGCGACAGGCCGTCGAAGGTACTGGTGCCGCGGCCGACCTCGTCCATCAGCACCAGGCTGCGGTCGGTGGCGTTGTGCAGGATGTTGGCGGTCTCGCTCATCTCGACCATGAAGGTCGAGCGCCCGCCGGCCAGGTCGTCGCTGGAGCCGATACGGGTGAAGATGCGGTCGACCAGCGACAGCTCGCAGCGGGCAGCTGGTACGAAGCTGCCGATATGGGCCATCAGCACGATCAGTGCGGTCTGGCGCATGTAGGTCGATTTACCGCCCATGTTCGGGCCGGTGATGATCAGCATGCGCGTGCTGTCGTCCAGGCCCAGGTCGTTGGCCACGAACGGCGTGGTCAGCACCTGCTCGACCACCGGGTGGCGGCCTTGCTCGATACGCAGGCAGGGCTCGTCGACGAAGCTTGGGCAGTTCAGGTCGAGGTTGAGCGCGCGTTCGGCCAGGTTGCTCAGCACGTCCAGTTCGGCCAGGGCGGCGGCACTGTCCTGCAGCGGCGCCAGGTGGCCGATCAACGTCTCGAGCAGTGCGTCGTAGAGCATCTTCTCGCGGGCCAGGGCGCGGCTCTTGGCCGACAGTGCCTTGTCCTCGAAGGCTTTGAGCTCCGGGGTGATGAAGCGCTCGGCGCCCTTGAGCGTCTGGCGGCGGATATAGTCGCCAGGCGCCTGTTCAGCCTGCTTGGTCGGCAGCTCGATGTAGTAGCCGTGTACGCGGTTGTAGCCGACCTTGAGGTTGGCCAGGCCCGTGCGGGCTTTTTCGCGCGCTTCCAGGTCGATGAGGAACTGGCCGGCGTTCTCGCTCATGGCCAGCAGCTCGTCGAGCTCGCTGTCGTAACCGGTCTTGAGCACGCCGCCATCGCGGATCACCGCCGGCGGGTTATCGATGATCGCCCGCTCCAGCAGGCCGGCCAGTTCCGGATAGGTGCCGGTGATGGCGGCCAGGCGCGCCAGGTGCGGCGCCTCCAGCTCGGCCATGGCGTTCTGCAGTTCAGGCAGGGCGCCGAGCGCGTCGCGCAGGCGCGCCAGGTCGCGTGGGCGGGCATTGCGCAGGCCGATCCGCGCGAGGATGCGCTCGAGGTCGCCGATCTCCTTGAGCTGCGGTTGCAGCTTTTCGAAGCGGTAGCCGTCGAGCAGGCAGCGGATCGAGTCCTGGCGTGCCTTGAGCACTTTCAGGTCGCGCAGCGGGCGGTTCAACCAGCGGGTCAGCAGGCGGCTGGCCATGGCGGTCTGGCAACGGTCGATGACCGATTGCAATGTGTTGTCGCGACCACCGGCCAGGTTGATGTCCAGCTCCAGGTTGCGGCGGCTGGCGGCGTCGAGGATGACCGTGTCGTCCATGCGCTCATGGCGCAGGCTGCGCAGGTGGGGCAGGGCGGTGCGTTGCGTCTCCTTGGCGTAGCCCAGCAGGCAGCCGGCGGCGCCGATGGCCAGCGTGAGCTTGTCGCAGCCGAAGCCCTTGAGATCTTGCGTGGCGAACTGCTGGCACAGGCTCTTGCGTGCCGTGTCGCGGTCGAAGTCCCACGGTGCGCGGCGACGGGCCCCGGGGCGCTTCTCTGCAGGCAGCCCTTGCGGCCAGTCGTCGGGTATCAGCAGCTCCACCGGATTGATGCGTTCGAGCTCGGCGAGCAGGTTTTCCCAGCCCTTGATCTCCTGCACGGTGAAGTTGCCGCTGGTGATGTCCAGCACCGCCAGGCCGAACAGGCGCTCGTCACCGAGCAGGGCGGCGATCAGGTTGTCGCGGCGCTCGTCAAGCAGCGCTTCGTCGCTGATCGTGCCGGGAGTGATGATGCGCACCACCTGGCGTTCCACCGGACCCTTGCTGGTGGCCGGGTCGCCGATCTGCTCGCAGATCACCACCGACTCGCCGAGCTTGACCAGCTTGGCCAGGTAGCCTTCCAGCGAGTGGAACGGAATCCCGCACATGGGGATCGACTGGCCCGCCGACTGGCCGCGGGCGGTCAGGGTGATATCCAGCAGTTTCGCGGCCTTCTTCGCATCTTCGTAGAAGATCTCGTAGAAGTCGCCCATGCGGTAGAACATCAGCTGGTCCGGGTGCTGGTGCTTCAGCTTCCAGTACTGCTGCATCATCGGGGTGTGTGCGGAGAGATCAGACATTCAGGGCCTTACAGCGGGTGGTCTGGTGGCAAATTTCGAAACCGCTAATAGTACAGGCTTTTTGCACCCGGCGCAGGGCGGATGGGTGGGGCAAATCTGCGCAGTCTGGCAGGTGAGCGGGCCATACGGGTTCAAGGCTGCATGACGCCATTGCATTTCATGCGTCACGGCTGCATTATGCACGCTATGCAAAAACGCAACGTAGCCTCCGTACTCAGAGCACTGCTCGATCGCCACGGCCTGTCCCCGACAGAGCTGCACCGGCGCACGGGCGTCCCTCAATCCACCCTGTCGCGGATTCTCAGCGAGAAGATCGTCGACCCGTCGGACAAACACGTGTCGAAGATCGCCGAGTATTTTGGCGTGAGCACCGACCAGTTGCGCGGCCGCGCGGAGCTTGGCGAGTCGCGTGAAGCGGCGCTGCTTACGCCGGCACACGCGGCTCTGAGCGATATCAGCCTGTGGGACGATGAAACACCCGTCGAGGACGACGAGGTGTCCGTTCCTTTTCTTCGTGAGGTCGAATTGGCAGCAGGATCAGGAAGATTCGTCATCGAGGAGAGCGAGAACGCCCGTTTACGCTTCGGCAAGCGCAGCTTGCGGCATAACGGCGTTCAGTTCGACCACGCCAAGTGCGTGACGGTGCGCGGCAACAGCATGTTGCCCGTGCTGCGCGATGGCGCCACGGTCGGGGTCAACACTGGCAAGTGCACCATTGGCGACATCATCGATGGTGACCTCTACGCCATCAACCACAATGGCCAGCTGCGGGTGAAGCAGGTCTATCGCCTGCCCACCGGCATTCGTCTGCGCAGCTTCAACCGTGATGAGCACCCCGACGAGGACTATAGCTTCCAGCAGATGCAGGAAGAGCAGATCAGCCTGTTGGGCCATGTCTTCTGGTGGGGCATGTACGCCCGCTGATCCCATCCCCAGCCAACGAAAACCCGCCTCGGCGGGTTTTTTTTCGCCTGCAGAAAAGCCCTACACGCCAGACAGGACAAAGCCTTCATGCATTTCAGCAAAATCCAATGCATAAATATTTTGCAAAATGCATTGACTGCATATGCATGGATGCATAATCTGTGTCTCAAGCCGGTCAGCAACCGGTTGTTACACAGGCAGCGATGAACAGGCCTCGACTGTTCAGAGGGTTGGCAACTGGCCCGGGTGTGCAGCGTAAAGCACCACGATCAGTTATCCGGCGGGCAGGCGGCCGCGGTCGGAGTCACCAATTTGAAGCGCAACCGCACGGCGTCACCAGTCGTGGCCGGCGGTCAGACAGCGCATTACTGGAAAGCCTGCGACGCGGGCTTTCTGGAATGCCGAGTCATACGACAAACAACGCTCGTCGGCATTCCGCCGGCGGGTATCACACAGGAGACAGGACAGTGACGAACGAGCAACAGACGTTGCTGGAGATGCCGCTCTGGCTGGTGATCGTCCTGGCATTGCTGGGCGGTCTTTCCGGCGAGATGTGGCGGGCCGACAAGGCCGGGGCCAGGGGCTGGGGGCTGTTGAGGCGCCTGGTGCTGCGCTCCGGGGCCTGCATGGTCTGCGGTGTCTCGACGGTCATGCTGTTGTATGCCAGCGGCATGTCGATCTGGAGCGCCAGCGCCTTTGGTTGCCTGACGGCCATGGCGGGCGCCGATGTCGCCATCGGCCTTTATGAGCGCTGGGCACTGCGCCGCCTGGGCATCGAGCAACCGGTCAGCGGCGCGGACGCCGATGACCGTGGGCATTGAGCGAGGAGCGAAGCATGAACGAAGCACAACTTGACGAACTGCTGGCTGCCTTGCGCAACCAGGCCTCCGTACAGACTGCCCTGGGCCAGTCGATCGAACGGTTGGCCCTGAGCAACGAGCAGTTGGTGGCCTACCTGAAGAGCCGCGAGCCGGACCCGGACGCGCCTCCCTATCTGGACGGCTCCAAACCAGCCTGATCGTCCCCCTGCAACGCAACACCTGAAGCACCCGACCGTCCGGGATTCCCCGCGACGGCTTTCAACATGTTCAAGGAGAACACCCCATGTCGATTCTTACCCAAGGCACCCAGATCTACGCACTGGTCCCACCGGTCTCCGGCACCGGCCCGTTCAGCGTGCTGGAAGTCGAGCACGTGACCTCGTTCGAACCGGGCGGCGCGCCCGCCGAGCAGATCGAGGACACCACCCTCGATGCCGCTGAACGTACTTACAAGAAAGGCCTGCGTACCCCTGGCACCGCGACCCTCGGCCTCAACGCCGATCCGACCAATGCCAGCCACATCCGCCTGCACCAGCTCTCCGAAGCCAAGGGCAACACCACCGTCAAGTGGGTGGTGGGCTGGTCCGATGGCAAGGACCTGGCGCCGACCGTCAACAGCAAGGGCGACGACTTCGAGCTACCGGCCACCCGTACCTGGTTCGCCTTCGAAGGCTACGTGGCCGACTTCCCGTTCAACTTCGCGCTCAACGCGGTGGTCACCACCTCGGTGAGCATCCAGCGCACCGGTGGCTCCACCTGGGTGAAAAAGGCCTGAGCCGGAGAACCTGAATGAATATCCATCAACTCAAGGCGCTGGGCGGCATCGTCGACAGCCAGAAAGTGCGCAAGGAAATCGTCTGGAACCGGCCTGATCCGCAGGGCGGCGAGATGGTCGAGCAGACCCTGGTGGTGCATGTGCGCCGTCATTCGTTCGGCGTGATCGAACGCCTGTTCGCCGAACAGGAATCGTCCCACAGCCGCAATGCCCACTACCTCGCCGCGTCGATCAGCCTCGGTGAGGAGGGCGACGAGGCACTGGGCGTCGAAGACGCCTTCAACCTCGAGCCGTCGCTGGGCTTCCTGTTGCTCAACGCCATCAACGAAGTCAACGGCACCGGTAACACCCCGGCAAAGCGCTGACGGCCGCCGATGAGTTCTGGCACGAACTGGTGCTCAACGGCATCGGCGGCCGCACGATCAGCGAAGCCAAGGAACGGCTGAGCTACGCAGAAGCCCGGGCCTGGGCGCAGTACATCCAGCGCCACGGCTCATTGCACGGCGGTCGCCGGCTGGAGGCCAGCATCGCCATGCTGGCGCTGCAGGCCAACCACCAGGTCGGTGGCAGCGCCGAGTTGATCGATTTCATGCCTCACGCGCGGCGCCAGGGGGTGTCGCTCGAGAGTGCCATGCAGCAGTGGTGCTGATGATCGGCACCACCTTCTTCACGAAACCCGCCCCGGCGGGTTCTCAATGATCAGGGAGTAGGCCCATGGCAACCAGCATTGCCAGTTTCAGCCCGTCGATCGATCTCTCCAGCCTCGAACGGGCACTGGCCAGGGCATCCGCCCTCAGTGACCGCACCCTGCGCGAGATGCAGAAGAACGTCGAGGCTTTCAACAAGCAGTACCTCAAGAACGCGGGCGCCGTTGCCGATTCGAGCCTGAACATTTCGAAAAAGGCGCTCGACCGCTTCCAGACGGCATACCAGCCGCCGGATTGGGCGCAAGCCCAGCAGCCTGATCCCGTCAGGCCTTACAGCGACGCGCTGCGTGCCCAGCACAATGCCACCGAGCTCGCGGTGGCGAAGATGGGCATGGGGGCGCGCAAGGGCGCACTGGCGGACAAGCTCAACCAGGTGGATGAGTCGTACTACACCGCCCGGACCCAGTTCGAACAGGCCAATCCAATGGGCGCCGATGGCGTCGATGGTGAAGGCTACCAGCAACAGCTGGAGGCCATGCGTGCCGGTCACACCGACATGACCAACCAGGTGCTCAATGACTACGAGATGATGAACCAGGCCCGTGGCGACTGGATGGTCGGCGCGTCTGCAGCGTGGGACGAGTACCTGGACAAGTCCAGTAACGTCGCGGCGCAATCGCAGGCGGTGTTTGCCGGCGTGTTCGAGCGCATGGGCACTGCGGTGCAGACCTTCGCCACCACTGGCAAGTTCTCATTCTCGGACTTCACCAAGTCGGTGCTCGCCGACATGGCCGCATTGGCGGCCAAGACTGCCGCGTCCAAGGCCTTGAGCAGCCTGTTCGGGCTCGGCATGAACCTGGTCGGATCGTGGTTCGGCAGTGGCTCGACGCCGACGCCGACCACCCTGTCCGTCGGTGGAGCCAGTACCACCTTTACCCCCCAGCTCGATGTCAGCAACCTGAAGTTCGCCAAGGGCGGCGCCTTCACCAACAGCGTCGCCAGCGGCCCGACCCTGGCGCCGATGGCACTGTTCGGCGAAGCCGGCCCCGAAGCGATCATGCCGCTGACTCGCGGCGCCGACGGTGCCTTGGGTGTGCGTGCATTGGGTGGTGGCACGGGCAACAGCCACAGCAGCGAAGTGGTGATCCAGCAGACCATCAACGTGGCAGCCGCGGACGGCAGTGCCGCACCTGGCGAGGCCAATACCCAGCGCGTGGCCAACGCCTACGCCGGTGCCGCCCGCCAGGGCGCCAGCGAACAGATTTCCCGCGAGCTGATGCCCGGTGGGCAGATCTGGGCCGCGATCCACGGTCGCTGATCAAGGAGAACTTTCATGGAAACCTTTACCTGGACCCCCAGGACCGAGCCCACCGGCACTGTCGAGTACCGCGTGCGCACGGTGCAATTCGGCGATGGCTATCAGCAGGCGGTAGGCGATGGCCTGAACAACCGCAGCCAATCCTGGCCGCTGGTGTTTCTTGGTGACGAGGCGAAGATTCGCGCCATCGCCACCTTCCTCGACCGCCACGCAGGCAGCCGGGCGTTCCGCTGGACCGCGCCCTTGGGCGAGCCGGGGCTGTTCCGATGCAAGGGCTACCAGCCGACCGCCAAGGGCGGCGGCCTGTACAGCCTCAGCGCCACCTTCGAGCAGGCGTTCCAACCATGACCCTGGAGGCCTTCAAGCATGGCATTGATCACTGACATCCAGACCCTGGAGCCGGGCGCGGAGATCACCCTGTTCGAGATCGACGGCAGCGAGTTCGGGGCCGACACCTTGCGCTTCCACGGCCACGCCATCGCCCATGAGCCTGGCGAGGTGGCTGCGGCGGGTGAGGCGGCTACCTTGCCCGCCCGCTCGATCTGGTGGCAGGGCCAGGAGTATGCGGCCTGGCCGGTGCAGATCGAGGGCATCGGCGCCAACAGCAATGGTCGGGCGACCCGGCCGAAATTCAGTGCGGGCAACGTCGATGGTCGTGTCACCGCGTTGTGCCTGGCCTTCGAGGACCTGCTCAAGTTCAAGCTGACCGTGCGCCAGACGCTGGGCCAGTACCTGGATGCGCGCAATTACGCCGCGGGCAACGCCCAGGCGGACCCGACCCAGGAAGCGCTGGAAATCTGGTTCCTCGACCAGAAGACCCAGGAAGACGACGAGCAGGTGCAGTGGGAGCTGTCGTCCCCTGGCGAGATCGATAGCCATGGCTTGCCAGGGCGGCAGATGACCACCTACTGCCATTGGGCGATGACCAATGGCTATCGTGGCTCCAACTGTGGCTACACCGGCAACCGGCTGTTCGACGACGAGGATCGCCCGGTGGACGACCCGGCGAAGGATCGCTGCAAAGGTGGGCTGGCGTCCTGCAAGCTGCGTTTCGGCGCAGCGGCGGAGCTGCCCCACGGCGGTTTCCCGGCCGTCTCGCTGATTGCCCGGAACTGAGCCATGGCGCCGCACCTGCTTGAGGCGATCCGCTGCCACGCGGCCGCTGACTATCCGCGCGAGGCCTGCGGCCTGGTCATCGACCGGGCGGGAGGGCTCGATTACCAACGCTGTCGCAACACCGCCTCCGAGCCTGGCGAAGAATTCCGCATCGACCCGCGCGACTATGCGGCGGCGGAAGACCTGGGCGAGATCGTGGCGGTGGTGCACTCGCACCCCGACGCCAGCAGCCGGCCGTCCAGCCGCGACCTGGCGATGTGCGAAGCCACTGGCTTGCCCTGGCACATCCTGTCCTGGCCCGAGGGTGACCTGCGCACTGTGCTGCCCCAGGGTGACACGCCATTGCTCGGCCGGCCGTTCGTGCATGGGCTGTGGGACTGCTGGCAGGTCTGCGCCGACTGGTATCGCCGCGAGTGGGGCCTGACGTTTCCCGCCTATGCCCGCGAGGATGGCTGGTGGGAGGACCCGCAAGGGCCAAGCCTGTACGAACAGGCCTATGCCGATGCCGGATTCGTCAGGGTGCAGGCGCCTCGCCACGGCGACCTGGTCGTCATGGCCATCGGGCGCACCGCCCACCCCAACCATGCCGGGATCTTCCTCGGCCATGAACCACGCCTGCCGGGCGAGTCTTGGTCCCCTTGTGGGGCCGGGCCGTTCCTGCTGCACCACCTTTATGGCCGACCCTCGGAGGTCATCGTCTTCGGTGGCCCCTGGTTGGATCGCACACGGCTGGTCCTGCGCCATCGCGACGCCGCTGCGGCGGACTGAGCGCAGGCGGCCAGTTTCCTTGTACCGCGACCTCGAGGCGGTCGCCCCCAGCAGAAGGAGTTGCAATGTCAGCTGCCATCATTCATCCACCGCTGACCACCGTCAGGCTCAGCGGCCAACTGCGCCAGTTCGGCAAGGCGTTCGAACTGGCGGTGCGTACCCCGCGCGAAGCGATCAAGGCGTTGTGCGTACAACTGCCGGGGTTCGAGCGCTTTCTGGCCAACGCCAGTTCCCGGGGCCTGGAGTTCGCCGTCTACAGCGACAAGCGCAATGTCGGCGAGGCCGAACTGGATTTCCAGGCCCGTGACGAGATCCGCATCGTGCCTGTGGTTGCCGGCAGCAAGCGCGCCGGGGGCCTGCAGACCATCATCGGTGTCGTCCTGATCGCCGTGGCGGCGATCGCCACCAACGGCGCTTCGCTGCCGTTCACAGCCGGAGGCTGGGGCGCGGTGGCCACCTTCGGGTTCTCCATGGCCATGGGGGGCGTGATGCAGCTGCTCAGCCCGCAGCCCAAGGGCCTGAACATGAGTGCCGGCCCGGAAAACACCCCCGGCTATGCCTTTGGCAGCGCCCGCAACACGACGGCCTCCGGCAACCCGGTGGCCTTGTGCGTGGGCAAGCGGCGATGGGGCGGGGCGATCATCAGCGCGGCGATCTATGCCGAGGATCGGTTGTGAGTCCAGTTATCCAGGAGGCGACATGCCCATGCAGCAAGTGAACCTGGGCACACCGCCCAGTGCCGTGGATGGCGATAGCGCACGCACGGCGTTTACCCGTATCAATGACAACTTCAAGGCCCTGGATGCCATGGGGGTGAGTGGGCCTGCCGCCGGCAATCGCGCCATCCAGGACTGCAACCTGGCGCTGGCGCCGGGTCTGTGGCTGGCGACCTCCGGTATCGCCAGCAACCGCCCCCCGGGCCTGACCTACGTGGTGTTGCGGGTCAGCACCACTGAATACGGCGCGATCCTTCAGGAGGCGGTCGACATCGTCTACGGCGATCGGGCCGTGCGTACCTTCAACCCCAACAACAATGCCTGGGGGCACTGGATCAGTAGCTCCAGCCAAGGCGGCAAGACCCTGCCTGGCGGTGGCAACATCGGTGGCCCTGGTATCGACACCCAAAAGCTGCACTCCGGCTTTTATGGTTACTACCAGGGGCCGGGTGAACCAGGTGGCGCGCTGAGCGTGCTTGAGACCTTGTGGCACGCCGACCCGCAGTGGAGCACCCAGCTGGCGATGGGGGTGTCGACCAACGAGCTGTTCTACCGCTCGATCAGCAAGAATTCTACCGTTCCGCCAGCCTTTGCTCGCGTGTACACCAGCCAGAACATCCTCGGCGCGGTGTCCGGCGTCGCGGCAGGGGGGATCATCGAGTCCGGCAGCAACGCCAATGGCAACTACACCAAGTTCGCCGATGGCACCCTGATGTGTACGGGCAGTTGCGTGTTGCCGGCTGCCGCCCTGAATGCCGAAGCTGCAGTGAACGTGGTGTTCGCCGCGACTTTCGCCCAGGCGCCAAAGGTGGTCGCCTCTGCGATGGCTTCGGCTGCGGGGACGGGGTCACAGGCTGACGTTGGTCTGGTCAACATGAATGGCACCTACATGACGATCACCGCCAGCGGCATGGTGTTTCGCTCCTGGACCTACCGCTATGCGGTGGCTGCGGGCGTAGTCTTCCACTACATGGCCACGGGGAGGTGGCGCTGATGATCATCAATCTGGTTCCGGTTCGCTACGATCAACCGCTGGCGCTGTCGGTCAAGGGGGACGTCCTCACACTCAATGGCGAGGCTTTCGACTTCCGCGCCCTGGGTGAAGGCGCCTTGCTGCCCAGCGAGGCTATCGCCGCGCCGTGGTTCATGGGCGATGTGCGTCGCATCGAGGGGCGCCTGCACCTGACCCTGATGCTGCCCCATGGCGTGCATGCACCATGGTCCACGCGCTTTCCCGAAGCCCTGGCAGTGGCCGAAGACGGCCCCGTTGCGTTGCCACCCTACGAGACGCCGATGAGCGAGGAGAACCGCCGCGATGAACATTGATTTCAGCCAGGCCTTGACCGCCGAGGCGCTGCAGGCGCGGCAGGACGAGGCCATGCGCAACAGCCGCCGGGCCGAGGATGTTCGCCTGTTGCAGGACACTGACTGGTACGTGGTGCGCCTGCTTGAAACCGGCAAGGCCATCCCCGAGGAGATCACCCGTCAACGCGCCGAGGCCCGTGAGCGAATCGACGCCTTGGCGTGATGCCGCCGGTGCACAGCAAACCGCCATGAAGGCGGTTTTTTTACGCCTGGAGGAACCCATGGGCGAAACCAACAGACCCGTGATCACCGGTCGCAAAGGTGGTCAGAAACAGCCAAAGGCACCGGTCGAGGCCCCCGACAGCCTGCGCTCCGTCGCCATCGCCAAGATGCTCATCGCCGTCGGTGAGGGCGAATTCGCCGGTACACCGAGCGCCCAGGACATCTACCTGGACGGCACGCCGCTGATGGATGCCAATGGCAGCTACAACTTCCCGGGCGTCAAGTGGGAGTGGCGCCCTGGCTCGCTGGAGCAGCCGCATATCCCCGGTATCCCGTCGGTGGACAACGAAATCACCCAGGGCGTGGAACTGCGCAACGACAAGCCTTGGGTGCGCGCGCTCGATGACACCCGCCTGTCGGCGGTGCGCCTGCGCTTCGCCTGGCCCGCGTTGCAGGCCATGGACAGCAACGGCAACGTCAACGGCTACCGCATCGAATACGCCGTGGACGTGGCCACCGATGGCGGCGCCTACGTGGAGGTGCTCAAGGATGCCGTGCATGGCAAGAGCACCAGCACCTACGAGCGTACCCGGCGTATCGACCTGCCCAAGGCCGAGCACGGTTGGAGCCTGCGCGTACGCCGCCTGACGCCCAACCAGAGCACCGGCAAGATCGCCGACACCATGCAGATCGCCGGCATCACCGAGGTCATCGACGCCAAACTGCGCTACCCCAACACCGCGCTGCTGTATATCGAGTTCTCCGCCGAGCAGTTCCGCAACATCCCGGCGGTGACAGTCGAGTGCAAGGGACGCAAATGGCCGGTGCCGAGCAACTACGACCCGGAGACCCGCCGCTACGTGGGCGTCTGGGACGGTACCTTCAAGCAGGCCTGGACCGACAACCCGGCCTGGGTCACCTATGGCATCACCACCAATGATCGCTTCGGCCTGGGCCGGCGGATCAAGCCGTGGATGGTCGACAAGTGGGAGCTGTACCGGATCGCCCAGTATTGCGACCAGCTGGTGCCCGATGGCCGGGGTGGCCAGGAGCCGCGCTTCACCTGCAACCTCAACCTGCAGGGCAAGGCCGAGGCCTGGTCGCTGTTGCGCGACATCGCCGGCATCTACCGCGGCATGACCTACTGGGCCCAGGGCCAGCTGTACAGCCTGGCCGACATGCCCCGGGCAACCGATTTCGACTTTGCCTACACCCGCGCCAACGTGGTCGACGGCAAGTTCATCTATTCCAGTGGTTCCGAGCGCAGCCGCTACAGCCGCGTGCTGGTCAGCTACGACAACCCACTGAACAACTATGACACCGATGTCACCGTGGTCGCCGACGACAAGCTGTTGCGCCGCTATGGCGACAACCCGCTGGAACTCAGTGCCATTGGCTGTACCCGCGAGTCCGAAGCGCAGCGCCGCGGAAAATGGGCGCTGCTGACCAACTCGCGCGACCGCGGCATCAGCTTCCGGGTCGGTATGGACGGGCGTATTCCCTTGCCCGGCTACGTCATCCCGGTGGCCGACGAACTGCTGGCCGGTCGCCCGGTCGGCGGACGCCTCGTCACAGGCTTTGCCCGGCAGGTCACCCTGGATCGCGACACCCAGGCCAAGCCTGGGGACCGGTTGATTCTCAACCTGCCGAATGGCACCTGCGAAGGGCGCACCATCGAGTCGGTCGTCGGGCGGCGGATAACCCTCACCACCGCGTATTCCCGCAAACCGCGGGCCGAGCTGGTCTGGGCCCTGGATGCACCGGAGCTGGCCATCCCGCTGTACCGCGTCACCAGTGTTTCGCGCCCTGAACCGGGCATCTACGAAATCAACGCGGTGCAGTACGACCCGAGCAAGTTCGACCACATCGACACCGGTGCGCGCCTGGAGGAGCGGCCGATCAGTGTCACGCCGATGAACCTCGTGCCGCCTCCGGCCAGCGTCAGTCTCTCCAGCAGCCATGCCATCAGCCAGGGCCTGGCGGTCAGTACCCTGACCATCGCCTGGCCGGCGGTTTCCGGCGCGGTGGCCTACGAGGTGGAATGGCGCAAGGATGACGGCAACTGGATCAGCCTGCCGCGCACCGGGGCCACCAGTGTCGATGTCGTCGGCATCTATGCTGGCGCCTATCTGGCCCGGGTGCGCTCGATCAGCGTGAGCGAGATCACCTCGATCTGGCGCTTGTCCATGTTGACCGCGCTCAAGGGCAAGGAAGGCGCGCCGCCTGCGCTGGCGTTCTTGCGGCCATCGTCGGAAATCTTCGCCATTCGATTGGCGTGGGGCTTCCCCGAAGGTGCCGAGGATACGGCGTACACACAGATCGAGATGGCGTCCGAAAGCACCGGTCAGAATCCGATCGCTCTTGGCCGGTTTGCCTACCCGACTTCGACCTACCTGCATTCGGGCATGGCCGCGGCGGTGGTGCGTTACTTCCGTGCGCGGCTGGTGGACCGCACGGGCAACGTCGGGCCATGGTCCGGGTGGGAGTACGGGCAGTCGAGCGCGGATGCCTCGGCGGTGCTCGAGTACCTGGACGGCAAGATCGGCGAGAGCCATCTGGGTAAGCAGCTACTCAGTGAAATCGGCAAGGTCAGCGGCGATGGCCCAGGCTCTGTGAACGAGCGGTTCAAGGCCGCAGATGCCGCCTTGCAAGGCCAGCTCAACACGTTGTCCACGCAACTTACCGACCTGGCTGGCGCACCGGACTGGAAAGCCGACACGGTCTATCTGGCCGGGTCGCTGGTCAAGCACGAAGGCCAGTTGTATCGGGCCAAGAGCGATGTGCCGGTAGGTACGCCCGTTGCCAACGCCACGTACTGGGAAAACAGGGGGGCCTATGTCTCCCTGGGCGACCAGGTGAAGGCGCTGGCCGTGCGCGTCGATGGCGTGCAGACCAGCGTCGAGGAGATCAATGGCGAACTGACGTCCATGGCCAGCCGTGTACTGGGTGTTGAAAGCGCAGTGAGCCCATCGATGGCCGGCACCACGGGTGGCTGGCGCGCCGGGGAAACCGGCAGCCATGCCGGGGCCTGGTCGGTGTATGCCGCGCTCAGCGAGGGCGACCGGGCGATCGCCAGGCAGGTTACCGAAGTCAAGGCCCAGGTGGACGGCAACCTGGCCCAAGTCACCCGCACGTTGGACACGCTGACCGACAATGTATCGGCGTTGGCGCGCGACAACCAGACCTTGACCGCGCGAGTGGGTGAAACCAAGGCCATGGTCGAGGACACGTCCGAGGCGGTGGTCAAGTTGGATGGTGATGTGCGGGCGAGCCGCAGCATCAAGGTCGGTGTGGATGCGAACGGGCGTTACTACAGCGCCGGCATGGCAATCGGTGTCGAGAACACGCCGGATGGGATGCAGTCCCAGGTGCTGTTCCTGGCTGATCGGTTCGCGGTGATGCATCAGCCGGGGGGCGCGCCGAAGTCGGTGTTCGCGGTCAACAACGGCCAGGTCTTCATGAACAACGCGATCATCGGTGCCGCCAGCATCGGTAACGCTCAGATCACCGATGCATCGATCACCCAGGCGAAGATCGCGGACTTGTCTGTCACCACCGGCAAGATCGCCGACCTGTCGGTCAACACCGGCAAGATCACCGACCTGTCGGTGAGTACGCTCAAGATTGCCGGGCGCTCGGTCACTTTGCCTTACTCGGCCTACACCGCCGCCCAGATCAACAGCCCTCCCAACCACGGCTCGCCCAACTGGGTCGAAGTCCAGGCGCTTGGCTTCACCAGCAATGGCTGGGAGAAGCTGTGCACGTTTTCAGCCCAGGTCGGGATGATGTCGACGGGCTGGTGCTTCTGGCGGGTGTTGCTCAACGGAGCGGTCTGGTTGCAGGGACGCTGCAGTTCGGCGGGCCGGGATTCGGCCATGAGCCCGAACTCCAGCTTCAATACCACGGCCTTGCTGACCGGGTACGGCGGCTACAACGAGCTGCGGCTGCAGTTCTCCGCGCCTAACGGCAGCCAGATGACGGGGTTGTCGATGAGTTGTGACAACCGCTCCATCACCGTTCTCGAGGTACAGCGCTGATGCTGCTTTCAACTATCAAGATCGTCGATTACGACAAGGCGACCGGCCAGATCCTGCGGGTGATCGCCTGGCCGGACCCCATGGATGCCGCCAGGCACTACCCCGGCTGCCTTTATCTTCCCGAACACACCGACACCGATGACGTGCGCCGTTATGTCAGGGATCGCGAGGTGGTCGATCGGCCCGAGATGCCGGTCACGTTCGATGGCGGTGCCCTGAAGGGGGTGCCCAAGGGCGCCACGATTTCCATTGACGGAGTCGAGTACACCGCCGATGGCTCACCGGTCATCGAGGTTGAGTTCGAGTACCCGGCACGGTACGAGATCGTCGTCAGCCAATGGCCTTACTTGGACGCGAGGTTCATCCATGAAGATTTCGCATAGGCCAGACCACAGGATGCTGCGCGCCGCCGACTACCCCTCGATGGCGGACCAGCTCGACGCGTTGTGGCATGCAATGGACAGCGGGCAACTCCCGGTTGTCGACGCCTTCTACTCCAGCATCAAGCGAGTGAAGGAAAAGTATCCGAAGCCGGAGAGTCGCGATGAGGAATAGACCTATTTTGTTGGCCCTGGCCAACCTGACTGGCAACAAGGAGGCTGCATGGCTCTCGATCCCGTAAAACTGGGCACGCCACCGAGCGGTATTGACGGTGACGACGCTCGCACGGCTTTTTCCCGTATCAATGCCAACTTCGCCGTGCTGGATAACACCGGCCTTACCGGACAGATGGCGGCAACGCGTAACGTCCTGGATTGCAATGACGCTACCGGCCCCGGTTGGTGGTCGGCACTCAGCGGCGCAGCGGGGCATCTGCCTCCGGGCATCACCTACCCGTTCATCCATACCTCGGCGAACGTGGGCGGATTCGTGACCCAGCTCGCCATCGAAGTCGTAAGTGGCAAGTCCGCGACACGGGCGTACAACGTCAACAGTTCGAGTTGGACCGCGTGGACCGTCCATGCCAACGCAACTAACCTCGGCACGGCGGCGGCGGCCAATCTGACGACCAGCACTTTCGATACAACACTGGGTCGTGCGCTCAAGGTGGGTGACCACGGTATCGGTGCCGACACCCAGACAGTTCCTGACCTCAATGGACTGGTGGGCAAGGGCGGCGCCTACAGGTTCAACAACGACACCCTCAACCGTCCACCAGGCATTGCCTACGGTGCGGTGTTGCACCTGGGCCGAACTGGCAGCGTCGAGGCCATTCAGGTCGCGTACTCCGTCACCGGGTATGAAGCAGCGGTTCGCTTCCTCGTCGGGGGTACCTGGCGCGCCTGGGCCAACACCACGCCGTCGTGGTTGGGGCAGACCTGGCAGAACATGACCGCATCCCGTGCCGCCGGGGTCAACTACACGAATGACACCGGCAGGCCCATTCAGGTCTCGGCGCTTTTCGGTCCGGCCAGTGTCATCAATACGACTGCGATCTTGTACATCAACGGTGTCCCGATCTATGGGCAGTACGCGGGCGTTGCCGGTGCGTACATCAACACGGCCACCTGCGTGATTCCTCCGGGGGCGGCCTATTCGGTTGCTGCGGCCAACGGCACTGCCAACCTTGCCTATTTCTACGAACTGAGGTGAAGCCGCCATGCTTTATTACAAGGACCCAGCCACCAACTACATCTACGCCTACAACGAAGACACTCTGGGCCTGCATCTTCAGGAGGGGTTCGTCAGGCTTTCCGATGACGAGTACCAGGCTTTCGTCGAGGCTCAGGCATTGGCTGTGCGCAAGGGCGAGGAAGGGTTGTGGGCCGCCGATCAGATGCAATTGGTCGCCGATCAGTTGCTGATGCTCGATGACGACGACCCGACCGCCATCCCAGGCATGACCACCGCCGACTGGCGCGCCTACCGAATTGCCTTGCGGGCATGGAAGGACGGCGCCGAGGGGTTCCCCGAGCAGCTGCACCGCCCGCGGCGCCTGGCATAGTGCCCATCGACCTAAGTGAACGACCGCCGCCAGGCGGTATTTTTTTGCCCGGAGAAAGCCAATGGCTCGATGTTCAGCAGCTGTATTCGACAGCCCGAAGCGGGTCGCAAGGGGCCGGCATGAGTGAACTATCAACCTTGCAGGCGACCTTGACGGCGTCCATCCGCAAGGCGATGCCTGACCTGGCCACGGTCGATGCCGACAGGGGCGTGGCGGGCAACCCGGCGCTGCCGGCCCTGCGTCACGGCATCGTCAGCATGGTCGCCGATGCAGCGCCCCGCGATGGGCGCTCGGTGCTGGTCGTGACGTTCGAGGCGATCATCACGCCGGATGCGAGCAACACCGATACCCGGCTGCAAGGCATTGAGCTGGCCGCGCAACTGATGGACCTGTTGCGCCAGCAGTTGTGGGGCCTGGACTTCGTCGAGGCAGTCCGCAATGTCCAGGCCCAGTACCAGGGCGCGCTCTGGAAGGTGACCTGGGAGCAGCCAGTGCTGTTGGGCGAGCCCCACTGGCAGTGGCCTGACCAGCCGCCGGGCAGCCTGGTGCTGGGCTTCGCCCCTGATACCGGGCCAGGCAACCAGGACAAGTACCTGGCCCCGGAGGACCTGGCATGAGCTACGCCACGGCGATGCACGACCGCATGCTGGCCAGCCTGGTCATCCCTTGTTCGGTGGTGGCGGTGGACCTCGCCGCGGCCCGTGTTCGAGTCTCCGACGGCGACTGGACCAGCGCCTGGGTGCGCTGGCACAGCCAGGCCGCCGGCAAGGCGCGTCACTGGCGAGCACCGAGCCTGGGCGAGCAGGGCGTGCTGGTCAGCCCCAGTGGCGAGCCGGCCCAGGGCACCTTCGTGCCTGGCCTTTATGGCAATGCCGGCGCCGCGCCGGACAACCGCGACCACGTGGAGGTCTGGCGTTTCGATGACGGCGGTTCGTTGAGCTACGACTGGCGGGCCAAGCGCTACGACATTCAGCTGCCCAGTGGCAACGCGACCATCAAGGTCGGTGCCAGCACCCTGGTGGTCAACGACGGCGCCATCACCCTCGATGCCACGGCCATCACCCTGACCGGCAAGGTCACGGTCAATGGCCCGCTGCTGGTCAGCGGCGACATCAATGGCGGCGGGCGGATCATCGATACCGCTGGCAACACCGCCAATCACAAGCACTGAGCCCGCGCCTGCGGGCTCTTTCATATCAGGAGAACGCCATGCATACCCAAGCACGGGGTGCGCCTGCCGCAGGAGGTGCCCCATGATCGGCATGGACCGCCGCACCGGCCAGCCCCTGACGGGCATCGCCCACCTGCGCCAATCCATCGAGGACATCCTCACCACCCCGCTGGGCAGCCGGCGCATGCGCCCCGAGTACGGCAGCCAACTACGCCGCTACGTCGACCTGCCGGTCAACGAAGGTTGGAAAAGTGCGGTGCAGGCCGAGGTGGCCCGCGCCCTCGGGCGCTGGGAACCGCGCCTGAAGCTGGACCGGGTCAAGGTCGTGGCCGTGCTCGACGGCCAGGTCAGCCTGGCCTTGAGTGGCCGCTACCTGGGCGACGACGCCCTGGTGGAGGTGACCGTATGAGCCAGGTCGACCTATCGAAACTGCCGGCCCCGCAACTGCTCGAGGACCTCGATTTCGAGGCGCTGTACCAGGAAGACCTGGCCAGCTTCCGCGCCCAGCTGGGCGATGGCTGGACCGCCAACCTGGAAAGCGACCCGGTGACCAAGCTGCTGGAGGTCGGCGCCTACCGCAAGCTGCTCAACCGGGCGCGCATCAACGATGCCGCCAAGGCGTTGCTGCTGGCCTATGCCGAGGGCCGCGACCTTGACCAGCTGGCCGCCAACGTCAACCTGCAACGCCTGGTGATCCAGGCCGCCGACCCGAGCACGATCCCGCCGACCGAAGCCATCCTCGAAGCCGACGATGCCTTGCGCGAGCGGGTGCAGCTGGTCTACGAAGGCCTGACCACCGCCGGCCCGCGCAACAGCTACATCCTCCACGCCCGCAACGCCTCGGGCCGGGTCGCTGACGCGACCGCCGAGAGCCCGTCGCCCGCCGTGGTAGACATCACCGTACTGAGCCTGGACGGCGATGGCGTCGCCAGCCCCGAGCTGCTGGCGCAGGTGCAGGCCTACCTCAACGACGACGACATCCGCCCGGTCGCCGACCGCGTCAACGTGCGCAGCGCCGAAGTGCTGCCCTACCGCGTCGAGGCCGTGCTGCACATGGCCGACAACGGCCCGGAGTACGAGACGGTCCTCGGCGAGTGCCGGCGCCGCCTGCAAGCCTGGATCAACCCACGGCGCAGGCTGGGCCTGGAAGTGGCCCGCTCCGGCATCGACGCCCAACTGCACATCGACGGCGTGAGCCGGGTCGAGCTGATCGGCTGGAGCGACATCCGCCCGAGCAAGGCCCAGGCGGCCTGGTGCACCGGCATCGACCTCAAGCGCGGAGGCTGACATGCACAGCCTCTTGCCGCTCAACCGCACGCCGCTGGAGCGCGCCCTGGAAGTGGCCGCCGACGAAGACCTCAAGGCCGGCCTGCGCACCCTCTACAACCCCGACACCTGCCCGGCGCACCTGCTCTACCAGTTGGCCTGGGCCTGGTCGGTGGACCGCTGGGACGACAGCTGGAGCGAGGCGATCAAGCGCTCGGTGATCCGCTCGGCGTTCTTCGTCCACGCCCACAAGGGCACCCTCGGCGCCCTCAGGCGGGTGGTCGAGCCATTCGGCTACCTGATCGAGGTGCAGGAATGGTGGCAGGCCAAGCCTGCCGGGGTGCCGGGGACGTTCGCCCTGAAGGTCGGGGTGGCGGACAGCGGCATCGACGAACAGACCTACCAGGAGCTGACCCGCCTGATCGAGGACGCCAAGCCGGTCAGCCGGCACCTGGTTGGCCTGGACATCAGCCTGGAAAGCCTGATCCCCGCGTACCAGGCGGTGGGCCTCTACGACGGTGAGCTGCTGGAGGTACATCCCTGGCAGGCATCGGACATCGATGTGCATGTGGGCGCCTGCAACCTGGTGAACGAGCAAACCCTGGACATACTGGACATCTACCTCAATGGCTAACGCAACCACCCAATTCGGTGGGTTCCTGACCAACACCGGCATCGCCCAGCAGGCCAATACCGCCATGCTGGGGCTGCCCTGGAACATCACCCACATGCTGATCGGCGATGCCGGCGGCGACCCGTCGCAGACCCCCGACCCCACCCCGAAACCCACCCAGACCGCGCTGGTGCGCCAGGTCTACCGGGCACAACTGAACGCCCTCTACCAATCGCCTGCCGACCCCGGCGTGCTGGTCGCCGAGCTGGTCCTGCCACCTGAGACCGGTGGCTGGTGGATCCGCGAGCTGGCGCTGGAGGACGCCAACGGCAACTTCATCGCCGTGGCCAAGCCGGCGCCCAGCTACAAGCCGCTGCTGGCGCAAGGCTCCGGGCGTACCCAGACCATCCGCATGCACGTGGTGTTCGGCAACCTCGCCAATGTCACGCTGAAAGTCGACCCGAGCATCGTCCTGGCGACACGCGACTATGTGGACAAGGCCCGCGAAGCGGCCGAGCTGTACGCCCGCAACCAGCTCAAGGCCCACGTGGAGGCCGCCGACCCACACCCGCAGTACCTGCGTCGCGCCGATGCGGCCAAGGACGTCGGGCCGCTGGCCTGGCTGGGTGTCGCCACCGGCACCGCCGATGCCCTGACGCTGAAGCTCAAGAGTAGCGAGTCGGCCCTGGCGGCCTACGCCGCTGGCCAGCGCTTCCAGTTCCAGGCCAGTGCCACCAACACCGGCGCCGTGACGGCACGTATCAACGGGCTGGCCGCCGTGGCGGTGAAGAAGTCCGGCAATGCCGGCCTGATCGACCTGGTGGGCGGCGATATCCGCGCTGGCGCCTTGTACGACCTGAACTACGACGGCACCTACTTCCAGCTCGGTGGTGGCGTTGGGGCCAACAAGGCATTCGAGCGTTACTCGTTCGAGGCATCGGTCGGCCAGACTGTCTTCAGTCTGGCCCACACCATCGGCAGCACCATCGTGCTGCGCAATGGTCGCGAGATCACCGACTACCTGTCCGATGGCCAGAAGATCACCTTCAAGGCGCCGTGCAGCTTGGGTGAGGCGGTGGAGATCCTGGCCTTCAGTTCGTTCCAAGCCGCGAACAGCTATACCAAGGCCGAGACCCAGGCGCTGCTGAACACGGCGTCGGCGTTGCCGGTGGGCACCATGCTGCCGTTCCCAAGAGGTACGGTGCCGGCGGGCTTCCTCGAAGTCGATGGTAGTACCCAGAGTGCGGCGGTGTATCCGGACCTGGCGGCTTACCTGGGTGGGGCTTTCAACAAGGGCAATGAGGCAGCAGGATTCTTCCGCCTGCCGGATACCCGCGGTGAGTTCTTGCGAGGTTGGGATCATGGACGCGGTGTAGATCCAGGGCGAGGAGTGGGGACATGGGCAGACGAATCCCTGAAGTCTCACTACCACAAGGATGTGAGCTTCGTGGACAACGTCGGTGGTGGGCAAGGTGCGAGTGGAGTCACCGGCGCGGTGGCTATCGCTTCCACCGTCTTCGGCAAGGCTTACGGCAGCGCCTCGTCGACGGCCAAGGGCTACATGGAAACTTCGCCAGGATCTATGTCTGGCGCAATTGGTGGCCTGGTCTCTGGCTCTACTGGCGGTGCGGAGACGAGGCCCCGAAGCATTGCCGTAATGTGGTGTATCAAGGCCTGGAGCGCGCCGGTGAACCAGGGGCAGATCGACGTCGCTGCCCTCGTTGCCGAACTGACGGCATTGCGCTCCTCGACACCTCTCGGAGCGATCCTGCCGTTTCCGAAGGCTGAGGTGCCGGCCGGTTACCTCGAGCTCGATGGCAGCCTGCAAAGCGTGGCGACCTATCCGGATCTGGCGGCCTACCTGGGTACTACCTACAACAAAGGTGGTGAGCCGGCAGGGTTCTTCCGCTTGCCGGACGCACGCGGTGAGTTCCTGCGTGGCTGGGATCATGGGCGAGATGTGGATCCCGGTCGGGATCTGGGAAAATGGCAAAAAGGTTCTCTGGCAATCGCGGACATGCCCGCCAGCGGTCAAGGCGTTGCTGCCCTGGCGCCAACTGCGGCCCAGACGGCTAGTGACTATGGGTACGACACTGTTTCGGATGCGGCCTGGGGCGGACTGACAGTGGTCAACACCGGCTCTTTCACGCCAGTTACTCCGAGTAGCAGTACCTGGATGCTGGGCATGAGCCGCCCACGCAACCTGGCCGTCATGTGGTGCATCAAAGCCTGGAGTGTGGCCGTTAATCAGGGAAGCGTCGATGTTGCATCCCTTCCAGCTGCGGTCGGCCTACTGGAGGCAAGGCCTCGGGGGCTGGGCGATGGCCAGAAATGGCAGAACCTCACGGCGAGTCGGGTGTCCGGCACGGTCTACACCAACACCACCGGGCGCCCGATCCAGGTCCAGGTTTCCATTCAGACTGGCTCTGTCACCGCCATATGCGCGGGCGTGGTGGTAACCACCACTGCGTATCACACCTCCTTTGTGGTCCCGGCCGGTGCGACCTATTCCGTGTCCCTCATCAATCCCGTCAGTGCGGTCTGGTCGGAGCTACGTACATGAAGTATTTCAACAACCCGGAAACAGGCATGGTGCATGCCTATGATGATGATGTGCCAAGTAGCTTCGTGCCCCGTGAACTGGTACCGATGTCCGATGTGCAAGTCACGGAATACATCGAGGGTCAGGCTATATCCCAGGCTTCGCCTGAAAAAATCGAGCGTGATTGGCGTGATAGGGAGCTTGCTTCG
The DNA here is from genome assembly GCF_023757525.1 of Pseudomonas sp. MWU13-3659. Taxonomy (NCBI): domain Bacteria; kingdom Pseudomonadati; phylum Pseudomonadota; class Gammaproteobacteria; order Pseudomonadales; family Pseudomonadaceae; genus Pseudomonas; species Pseudomonas sp. MWU13-3659. The sequence goes on from NZ_JAMSHW010000010.1 coordinate 86,312, forward strand.
ACCATCTGGTTGCGTGACCGCCATCGAGATCAATCGGAGATCGGGACACAGTCAAATCTGGGCACCGAGCAGTTTCATGCACTCTTGACCTACCTCCAGGCCCTGCGTGATTGGCCCCAATCCGACGAATTCCCCGATGCCGGAAAACGGCCGGTAGCGCCTGACTTCATCAACGAATCCGGAGACGGACAATGAGCCAGGCAAGCTTACATTCGCAGTTGGATATGGTCCTACTGCGTTCACTGACCATGCAGGCGGATGCCATCGTGGCTTCGACGTCCTTGTCAGCCGAGCGTCTCGGGCATGTCGTCATTGATGCAAGTGCTGGAAACCTTACCGTCACGCTCCCTGCCGCTGACAAGCCCTTGGGTGCGGTAGAAGTGATTTTGCGCAGACGCGATACATCGGCCAACACGCTGTCGATCAAGGCAACCGGCAATGACCGGATCATGCTCGACACCCTGATCTCCAACGAAGGGCTCGCTTCGACGGAACTCATCTTTGCGGGCGACTTCCTGGCCCTCAGGGCTGATGGCGCGGGCAAATGGTGGTGTGTCGGGCAGGCTCAACTGCCTGCGAGCCTGGCAACCGGATACATCGTCTGGCAAACCCCAGGTACCAGCGACCCAGTAGTACCACCGGTTTTGCGCAGTGGTCGAAAACTGGCACGTGTTCGCGTGACTGCCGGAGGTGGTGGCGGTGCCCGGAGTACTGTTGCTCCAGGGCCTGGCGGCGGCGGCGGCGGTGGCGTCTCGGAAAAGCTGGTCAGCCTTGCTGGTTTGTCCACCGTGAACATTGCTGTTGGCGCGGGTGGGGCAGGTGCAGCGATTGATGGCCAACCTGGTCAACCAGGTGGTAGCTCGTCGTTCGTGACGTTTTGCTCCGCCAGCGGCGGCCTGGGTGGCACCAATGATGGTAATTCCTCGTACTCCGGTGGGGGGTATGGGGGCGACCTCAATACCTCGATGGGCGATGGTGGTGTTCCCATGTCGATACCGAACGGTGCGCTGTTTGGCGGGCACGGTGGTGGCGCAGTCAGTATCGCTGCCGCAGTCGACAGTTCCCGTCCTCGAAAGCCTGGATGTGGCGGGGGCGGACGTTTTGGGCCGGGTGCACCGGGTGCCCATGGCTGTATCGAACTTTGGTGGTGATGGAGGACCTATGTGGGCACTTTTAGTAGACGACACCGTTGTAGAAACAACCGATATCGACCCGCGAGGCCGCTTCCACGCCTCGATGAAATGGCTTGAATGCCCGGCCGGTGCACAACCCGGTGATGTGATGGTTGAAGGAAACTTCACCACTCCCGAGCCTCTTGGCCGGGCGATAGCCGAGCGTGCATGGCGAGACGGTCAATTGCACGCCAGCCAATGGCTGACATCGCGTCATCGCGAGGAGCTGGATCTGGGGATCCAGCCGTCGTTGACCCCCACGCAGTATGCGGAACTGCTCGATTTTCGGCAGGCCTTGCGGGTGTGGCCACAAGCCGAGCTGTTCCCCGAACTGGCCAAACGCCCGAATGCGCCGCATTGGATCAGTTCACTGACCCCCTGACGCCCCGCACCGCCGGGGCGTTTTCTTACCTGAAGCAAACCCTTCCAGGCCCCGCACCCGCGGGGCCTTTTCACACCTGTACCTGGAGTAAACCTACATGAGTGGATTCTTCCACGGCGTCACCGTGACCAACGTCGACACCGGCGCGCGCAGCATCGCGCTGCCGTCGTCCTCGATCATCGGCCTGGTCGACACCTTCACCGAAGGCCCGGGCGTCACCGCCAAAGCCAACGACCTGATCCTGATCACCAGCGAGCGCGAAGCGGTCGCGGCGTTCGGCCAGGACGCGGCCATCACCAAGGCCTGCCGCGCCATCTACAGCCGCGCCAAGGCGGTCATCGTCGCCTGCGGCGTGGCCAAGCTCGAAGACGGCGCCGAGCAGACCGCGGCGATCATCGGCAACGTGTTGGCCGACGGCAAGCGCACCGGCCTGCAGGCGCTGCTCGACGGCAAGAGCCGCTTCAACGCCCAGCCACGCCTGCTGGTGGCACCCAAGCACAGCGCCACCCAGGCCGTCGGTACCGCGCTGGTGGCCCTGGCCGACAAGCTGCGCGCCATCGCCATCATCGACGGCCCGAACAGCACCGATGAAGCGGCCATCGCCTACGCCAAGAACTTCGGCGCCAAGCGCGCCTTCCTGGTCGACCCGGGCGTGCGCTACTGGGACAACGCCGCCGAGGCCACCGTCGACGCGCCGGGCTCGGCCTGGGTTGCCGGCCTGTTCGCCTACACCGACCGCGAGTACGGCTTCTGGGCCTCGCCTTCGAACAAGGAGTTCGTCGGCATCACCGGCACCACCCGCGCGGTGGAGTTCCTCGATGGCGACGACACCTGCCGCGCCAACCTGCTGAACAACGCCAACATCGCCACCATCATCCGTGACGACGGCTTCCGCCTGTGGGGCAACCGCACCCTGTCGAGCGACCCGAAATGGGCCTTCGTCACCCGCGTGCGCACCATGGACATCGTCATGGACGCGATCCTCTACGGCCACAAGTGGGCCGTGGACCGCTCCATCACCGCCACTTACGTCAAGGACGTCACCGAAGGCCTGCAGGCCTTCATGCGCGACCTGAAGAACCAGGGCGCGATCATCAACTTCGAAGTCTTCGCCGACCCGGAGCTGAACACCGCCAGCCAGCTGGAGCAGGGCAAGGTGTACTGGAACATCCGCTTCACCGATGTGCCGCCTGCCGAAAACCCCAATTTCCGCGTCGAAGTCACCAACCAGTGGCTGACCGAAGTCCTCGATACCGCCGCTTAAGGAGCGCATCTGCATGGCAATGATTCCCGAAACCCTGGCCAACCTGAACCTGTTCGTCGATGGCGTCAGCTTCCAGGGTGATGTACCCAGCCTGACCCTGCCCAAGCTCACCCTGAAGATGGAAGAGCACCGCCCCGGCGGCATGGACATGCCGGTCGAGATGGACCAGGGCATGGAAAAACAGGAAGCCGCTTTCACCACCACCGGCGTGCGCCGCGAGTCGCTCAAGTTCTTCGGCCTGGCCGACGGCACCGCCTTCAACGGCACCTTCCGCGGCGCCTTCAAGGGCCTGAAGGGCAAGATCAACCCGGTGATCGTCACCCTGCGTGGCGCGCTGAAAGAGATCGACATGGGCGACTGGAAGTCCGGCGACAAGGCCGAGATCAAGCACAGCGTCGCTGTCACCTACTACAAGCTCGAAGTCGATGGCCGCCTGGTCTACGAAATCGATGCATTGGGCATGAAGCGGGTGATCGACGGCGTCGACCAACTGGCCGCCCAGCGCGCTGCCCTGGGTCTTTAAGGAGAACACTCGATGGCTCAAGCGAAAAAGCTTCCGCAATGGCTGACCGTCACCGCCGAGCGTGTGACCGTGCGCCTGTCGCGCCCCAGCGAGGCCAACGGCGTGCAGGTCGACAGCCTGTCGCTGCGCGCGCCCACTGTGCGTGACATCCGCAATGCCCAGGCCGGTGGTACGAGCGACGACGAGCAGCGCGAACTGAACCTGTTCGCCTCGCTCGCCGAAGTCGGCGTCAAGGACCTCGAGGGCCTGGCCCTGAAGGACTACAGCCGCCTGCAGACTGGCTACTTTCGCCTGGTGCAGGACGACGAGCTTTGACCCTGCCCGGCAGAAGGCCGCCGCCAGGCGGCTGGCCAAGGAGCTGAACTTTTCCGCGAGCGAAATCATGACCATGTCGTTCAGCGACATGGTCTGGTGGCTGGCGGAGTGACAAGGAGGAACCTATGGCGAACACACAGGTGTTCACCCTCGGCGTCACCAGCAGCCAGGCTTTGGGTCGGTCCTTCGATACCGTGCGTGCGCGGCTGGAACGGCTGCGCAGGCAGGCCGATGGTACCCGGCTCGGGCGGTTGATCGGCGAGGTCATTCGCCTGGGGCTGGAGCTGGACAAGGTTGGCGAGGCAGAAAGACGGCTGGGGACCGACCAGGCGTTGGCGCACGAGGAGCAGATTGACCGGTTGCGCGTTGAAGGGGATGAGGTCGAGCGCTTGCGCAGGCTTTATCTTTCGCTAGGGCGCAAACCGTTGGTGCTGCGTGCGGTGACAGTAGTTGCCAGCACGGCAGCCACCACCGCGCCCGGCCCCACGCTGGAGCAGCGCAAGGCGGCCCTGCTGGAGGGCGTGACCCCGGCGGCGCCTCCCACCCGCGGGGACCCACCCGAAACGCGAGGCGCGGAGCAGGGGCGCGTGCCTTTGGAGTCGGCGAACGCTGGCCTGGCAGTGCTGAACGCGGGCGTGATAGGTGTCGGCGCCGCCGTCGGTACTGTGGCGGTCGCAGCAGGCGGACGTGCGGTGTACCAGGGGTATCAAAGCCAAACCCCCGAGCGACGCAGCGAGATCACCAGCGGCATCAGGAAGAATGGTGTCAAGGCAGGCGCCAAGGCGATTACCAACCTGGGGTTGGCCACGCTCAAGGACACCGGCGAGGACCAGGCCGAGGCGGTTGGCGCGGCCCTTGGCGGCGTGCTGGGGAACCTGGGGGCGGAACTGCTGGGTGGCCTGACCAAGAACAAGCAAATCCAGGCGTACGGCGGTGAAATCGGCGAGATGATCGGCGAAGGCATCGGCGGGTTCTTCGGCAAGACGGTGTACGGATGGTTCTCTGATACGCCAGCCGCCAACGAAGCATCAGGCAAGAGCACTGCCCCTTTTCAGCGTGATGTGTCGGAGCAAGGCAAGGCTGTTGCGTCCGAGGATGCAGGTTCGCAGCCGGGGGACGCACCGGATAAAGCGGCCGATACGCCAAGCGCGGAGCCTCAGGGGCCGGCAAAGGGTGGCCGCGACGTCGCGAAAGGGGCGCTATACGCAGGGGGCGCGCTTGCCGTTGGGGCTGCCATCACCGTGGGCGGGAGGGCGATGTACAACCGTCACACTCCCGAGCGGCGAAATGAAATCACCAGCGGCGTCAGGGAGAACGCTGGTAAGGCAGGCGCCAAGGCAGTTGCCAATCTTGGCTTGGCCACGCTCAAGGAAAGCGGCGAGGACAAGGCCGAGGCTGTGGGGTCTGCCCTTGGGGGCGCGCTGGGCAACATGGGCGCGGAGCTGCTGGGGGGCTGGACCAAGAACAAGCAGATCCAGAAGTACGGTGGTGAAATTGGCGAGCTGATCGGTGAAGGTGTCGGCGGTTTCTTAGGCAAGGCGTTCTATGGGTTGTTCTCTGATACGCCAGCCGCCAACGATGCTTCCGCCAAGGATGCCAAAGCCCCTGCGTCTTCCTCTGGCCGGCCAGCCACCCGCTTGGCACGCCAGGGCGATGAGGAGGAAATAGAGGAAGAGGAAGAGGAAGAGGAGATCGGCGAGGCCGAAGAAGAAGCGGCAATGTTCGAGGCGCAAGAGCAAGCCTCGGCCAGTTCCGTGGCCACGCCATCGCAGAGTTCCAGCACTTCCGTCGGGCTCGCCAGCACAGCCTTCGCGGGCTTGTTGGGCAAGGCTGGGAGCGGCGGTGCCGAAGCCTCCATGGCAAGGCGAGTGTTCAAGCGCATTCCGGGCGCAGCCTTGCTCGACACAGGCCTGCAGCTTGCCGAAACCTACAGCAGCGACGCCACGGCGGACCAGAAACTCGAAGGCTACGGTACCGCCGCTGGCGGCCTGGGTGGCGGTTTGGCCGGTGCTGCGGCGGGCGCGGCCATCGGTTCGGTGGTGCCGGTGATCGGCACGGCGATCGGCGGCCTGATAGGAGGTGTGCTGGGTAGCATGGGAGGGGAGAGCATCGGTGGCTGGTTGGGCAAGGCACTGGGCTCAGGCAAGGATGAACCTTCCGGCAAGCCAGGGTTGGGTGAAGCTGCGCGAGCGGTGGATAGCGCGCCGGTGCAGCCAGCGGTCATGCCCACGTCACCTGTATCGGCGGCAACTCCACCGGCCCCTATCAACCAGCAATTCACCTTCACCGCCAACATGCCGGTCACCTTCAGCAACAGCCTGGACGATCCCTCTGTGCTCCAGCAACTGGAGGCCATCGCCCGTCGCCAGTTGGAAGAGCTGATGCGCCAGGCCCGCTCGGTGCAACTGGCCGACACCCCACATATCGCACTTTAAGGAGGATCCATGACCTACCTGGAGCAGCTGCAAGCCACGCTGCACGCCCTGGTCAAGGCGGGAGAGGCGGGGCGTCGGCGTGCCGACGCCATGCTCGATCCCATGAACGACGCGATCGGCCACATACAAGGCGCGGTGGGCGAGCTGGAAGGGTTGCCGGTGGTCGGCCCGATCATCGGTGCCAAGCTGCAGCGCACGATGCGCGCAATCACCAATGCCCAGGCCCGGGTCGCCAAGGTGGTGGCCAAGTACGACCAGGCGGTGGCCGTGGTGCGTCAGGTGCGTGATCGCATCGACGGTTTCGCCGCCCACGCCGCCAAGGCCGGCGCAGCGATCGGTCGCGTGGTCGGGGCCGTGCGCTCGACCGTCAACGGCGTGCTGTCGACCCTGGGCTTCGCGCCTGAAGCGACCCCCGCCGCCGAAGCGGTCAAGCCGTTCCCGCACCTGCTGGTGCTGCAACCGCTCAAGGCGGGCGCCGCCCCCTACTACTTCAACCTCGACACCGCCGCCTTCGACCAACTGCGCCGGCAGACCCGCTTCCGCTGGGCCGGCCAGGAGCGGCTGAGCCGCGACACCGCGCAACAGGCGGTGAGCCTGGGTGAAGAGACCATCAGCATTCGCGGGGCGATCTTCCCCGGCTTCAAGGGCGGCCTGGGCCAGTTGCAGACACTGCGCAGCATCGGCCGCCAGCTGTCGCCGCTGTCGCTGACCACTGGCTACGGCGAGGTGCTCGGCACCTGGTGCCTGACCAGCATCGAGGAAGAGCAGGGCGCCCTGCTGGCCGGCGGCATTCCGCGCAAACAAGGGTTTTCACTGGAGTTCGTGAGCTATGGCCAGGATTTGTACAACGTCTGAGGGCGATGTGCTCGACACGCTCTGCCAGCACTACTACGGCCACCTTGATGGTTCGGTCGAAGCGGTGCTCGAAGCCAACCAGGGCCTGGCGGACGAGGTCCAGCCGTTTCGCGCCGGGGTGCGCATCGTGTTGCCGGTGCTGGCCGTGGTGGCCGCGAACACCGTGCAACTGTGGGACTGACCAGCAAGGAGCCTGAACCATGCAACCGATCTTCCGCATCCAGGCCGACGGCAAGGACATCACCGCGCTGATCAACGACCGCCTGCTGCTGCTGCGCACCACCGACAAGCCCGGCATGGAGTCGGACGACTTCGAGCTGCGCATCGATGCCCGTGACGGTGCCCTGGCGTTGCCCGCCCGCGGTGCGGTGCTACAGGTCCATCTGGGGTACGCCGGCCAGCCGCTGACGCGCCTGGGGCGCTACACCGTCGATGAGGTCGAGCTGTCGGGGCCTCCCGACACGCTGGTCATTCGCGGCAAGGCCAGTGACTTGCGCGGCACCGGCAAGACCATCCGCAGCGGCAGCTGGGAAGAGGCGACGCTGCAACGCATCGTCGCCGAGATCGGTGCGCGCAACGGCTGGCAGGCGGTCTGCCCGGTAACGGTGAAGTTGCTTCGGGTCGACCAGTACAGCGAGTCGGACTTCAACTTCATCACCCGCCTGGCCCGGCAGAACGACTGCACCGCCAAGCTTGCCGACGGCCAGTTGCTGGTATTGCCGCGCCAAGGCGGGCAGAGCGCCAGCGGCAAGGCGCTGGGCGTGGTGACCATCGCCCGCAACGAGGTCAGCCAGTGGCACTTTCGCCTGGCCGACAAGAGCACCCACAAGGCGGTGCGCACCCGTCACCAGGACCCGGCCACCGGTAAATTGAATGTGGTCGAACTCGGCAATGGCGACGCGCCGGAGGGCCTGCAGCCGGTGCATACCGACCGTCATCTGTACCCCAACCGTGCGGCCGCCGAACAGGCCGCCAAGGCGCGCCTGGCCAGCTTCAATCGCGACACGGCCTCTGTGCGCTTGGACATGCCGGGGCGCACCGACCTGTTCGCCGAGCGCAGCGTCGAGATCACCGGTTTCCTCATCGGGCTCGATGGGCCATACCTGGTCGAGTCGGTGGAGCAGGTATTCACCAGCAGTGGTTGGCGGACCACGGTGCAATGCAACGGTGGGCGCCAGGGCAAGGCCAAGGCAAAGGGCTCTGCGCCCAGGCGCGCGGGAGCGTTGAAGGCTTGAGCGCGGCATGGAGAAGGTTTCCCGGTGCCGGTTGGCGTGGGCGCTTTCTTATAGTCGGCCTTAATGGAGGCGCTACTTCGGAAAGTCGCCCTTTCCCACACTTTGAACGTGAAACCAGCCCGTCAGGAACTTCTCGATGTTCATCGACTTGCGCTGCGGCCAGTGCCGAAAGCTGCTGGCCCGCATCACCCCCGCTTCCGAGCTCCAGATCAAGTGCGGGCGTTGCCGCACCCTGAATCATGTGAAAGCCACGCGCTTCGAGCCATCGCCTGTGAGCGAACCGTTGGCGGCCCAGGCCGCCGTTCGATCAGACTGCAATGGAGAACACACCGATGCCGCTCACTGAACAGCAGCTCAAACAGATCTATCCGCTTGCCGGCCAGCGCGCTACGACCTTCCTGCCGGCTCTCAACGAGGCCATGGAGCATTGGGAAATCGACCACCCCAAGCGCGTTGCCGCGTTCCTCGCCCAGGTCGGGCACGAGTCCGGCCAATTGCGCTATGTCAAGGAGCTTGGTGGCGACCGCTATCTGGCGCGCTATGACACCGGCAGCCTGGCCTTGCGCCTGGGCAACACACCGGAGGCTGACGGCGATGGCCAGCTCTATTGCGGGCGCGGCCTGATCCAGGTGACCGGGCGCAACAACTACCAGGCCTGCAGCCGGGCATTGTTCGGCGACGAGCGTTTGCTGGCGCAACCGCAGATGCTCGAGCAGCCGCGCTGGGCCTGTGAATCGGCGGCCTGGTTCTGGCATTCGCGGGGGCTCAATGCCTTGGCCGACCGCGGCGAGTTCAACCGCATCACGCGCCATATCAATGGTGGCCTGAACGGCTTGGCCGATCGCGTCGAACTCTGGGACAGGGCGCGTGAGGTGCTGTGTTGAGCCGCCTGCAACTGGGCCTTTGCGCCGTGCTGGTGCTGTCCAGCGCGGCACTGGCCTGGCAGGTCCAGGGCTGGCGCTACGAGCGGCTGCTGGCCGAGTCCGAGGGGCTGCAGGCGCAGCAGAAGGTCGAACAGGTCGAGGCGCTCAATGAGCAACTGCTTGCCGAGCGCGACCGGCGCCAGGCGCTCGAGCAACGCCTGCACAACGATGAAACCCGTCATTTCCAGGAGCTTACCGATGCCCAACAGACTCAGGCTCGCCTGCGTGATCGCCTTGCTACTGCCGATCTTCGGCTGTCGGTCCTGGTCGAGCGCGACACCGGCTGCGCCGCAGTGCCTGCCACCACCGCCACCGGCAGCGTGGATCATGGCGCCGTACGCGCCCGACTTGACCCGGCGCATGCTCGACGAATTATCGCCATCACCGACGACGGCGACCGCGGACTGATTGCCCTGCGCGCCTGCCAGGCCTATGTGCGCGCGCTGGCGCCGTGAAGGGTGGTAGGGTAGGGCGCAGTCTTGCCAGGAGCTAGAAAATGGACCCGATCACCGCGCTTTCCACCCGCCTGGGCGAACACCTGCGTCGCTTGAACGCCCAGGTGACCACCGCCGAATCCTGCACCGGCGGCGGCATCGCCGAGGCCATCACCCGCATCCCCGGCAGTTCGGCCTGGTTCGAGGCTGGCTATGTCACCTACTCCAACACCCAGAAAACCCGTCAGTTGGGAGTGCCCGAACCGTTGTTCGCCCAGGTGGGGGCGGTCAGCCGGGAAGTGGTCGAAGCGATGGTGCGCGGAGCCCAGGCTGCCAGTGGTGCGCGCTTCGCCGTGGCGGTCAGCGGCGTGGCCGGGCCCGACGGCGGCTCGCCGGCCAAGCCAGTGGGCACGGTATGGCTGGCCTGGGCCGATGCAGAACACGTAATCAGCGAGCGCCGCCACTTCGACGGCGACCGCGAAGCGGTGCGCCGACAGACGGTGATCGCCGCGCTAGACGGCTTGTTACAGCTTGGCGCGGAGTAAATCGCCCGGTGGGGGTTTGCGGAAACGAATCCCTGTGGAATAATACTGGCTACTTATACAGTTGTTCCGGCCATCAGGGCCAAGTCGATCACGTGAGGATTTCAATGGACGACAACAAGAAGCGCGCCTTGGCTGCGGCCCTGGGTCAAATCGAACGCCAATTCGGCAAGGGCGCTGTCATGCGCATGGGCGATCACGAGCGCCAGGCCATCCCCGCCATCTCCACCGGTTCCCTGGGCCTGGACATCGCCCTTGGCATCGGCGGCCTGCCCAAGGGCCGTATCGTCGAGATCTACGGCCCGGAATCCTCCGGTAAAACCACGCTGACGCTGTCGGTCATCGCCGAAGCCCAGAAGAACGGCGCCACCTGCGCCTTCGTCGACGCCGAACACGCCCTCGACCCTGAATACGCCGGCAAGCTGGGCGTCAACGTCGACGACCTGCTGGTCTCCCAGCCGGACACCGGCGAACAGGCCCTGGAAATCACCGACATGCTGGTGCGCTCGAACGCGGTCGACGTGATCATCGTCGACTCCGTGGCCGCACTGGTACCGAAGGCCGAGATCGAAGGCGAGATGGGCGACATGCACGTCGGCCTGCAGGCCCGCCTGATGTCCCAAGCGCTGCGCAAGATCACCGGCAACATCAAGAATGCCAACTGCCTGGTCATCTTCATCAACCAGATCCGTATGAAGATCGGCGTGATGTTCGGCAGCCCGGAAACCACCACCGGCGGTAACGCCCTGAAGTTCTACGCCTCGGTGCGTCTGGACATCCGCCGTACCGGCGCGGTCAAGGAAGGCGACGAGGTGGTCGGTAGCGAAACTCGCGTCAAGATCGTCAAGAACAAGGTCTCGCCTCCGTTCCGCCAGGCCGAATTCCAGATCCTCTACGGCAAGGGCATCTACCGCAATGGCGAGATCATCGACCTGGGCGTGACTCAAGGCCTGGTGGAAAAATCCGGTGCCTGGTACAGCTACCAGGGCAACAAGATCGGTCAGGGCAAGGCCAACGCCGCCAAGTACCTGCAAGAGAACCCGGCCATTGGCGCCGAGATCGAGAAGCAGATCCGCGAGAAGCTGCTGACCTCTGGCGCCGTAGCTGCAGCCGCCAAGGCCGCTGCAGCCGAAGCCGATGCCGACGACATGGCTGACGCCGACGCCGGTTATTGATCTGCCCCATGTCCGCCGTACTCGACACCCCCGTCGCCGTTCGGCGGACCGCCATGGACCTGCTCGCCAGACGCGAGCATGGTCGTGTCGAGCTGACCCGCAAGTTGCGACAGCGCGGCGCACCGGATGAGCTGATCGAGCCCGCGCTCGATCGGCTTGCCGAAGAAGGGCTGCTCAGTGAAGCCCGCTATCTCGAGAGTTTCATCCGTTATCGTTCCAGTGCTGGTTATGGCCCCGCGCGTATTCGCGAAGAGCTTGGCCAGCGCGGCCTCGACCGTGGCGATATCGACCAGGCGCTGCGCGAAAGCGAGGTGGACTGGGCAGTTCGGTTGGAGGACGTCTGGCAACGCAAGTTCGCCGGGCAACGCCCGCAAGACCCGCGCAGCCGCGCACAGCAGACCCGCTTTCTCGCCTACCGTGGTTTTTCCATGGAGATGATCGGGCGCCTGCTCAGCGGCCGCGACCTCTACGACTGATGGCCCGCAGGGCTGCCCTTGAACCGGGCAGCGCTGCGGGCCATTTTGCGTTCAGCTGACTTTCAAGGCTTCCCGTGCCCGCTGGGTGGTGTGCATGGGCTGGGGCTTGGCCCAGTTTTCCGGCAGGTTGATGAAGTCTACCAGCTCACGCAAGCGCCCCTGGTCGCGACCGTTGAAGGCGAAGGTCAGGCGTGTCAGGTGGCTGTAGCTGCCTTCCTCGTGTTCGGCGCCACTGTCTGCTTGCTGGTGGAACCTGCCGCTCAGGCGCAGGTCGGCGAACCCTTCCTCGATGTCGTGCAGCGCCGCTTCGCTCAGGCGGTGGAGCATGCGAATCACGAATTGGTTCTTCAGCCAGCGGCTGGAGTGGTAGTTGCTGTAGAACTGATTGATTTCCTCCACCGCCTCATCGGCGCTGTGTGCCAGGCGCAGCAGCTTCAGGTCGCTGGGCAGGATGTAGCGGTTTTCTTCCAGCTGTTTGCTGATGAAATCAAGACAGTCTCGCCAGAAGCTGCCACCGGGCGAATCCAGCAGCACCACGGGCACCAGCGGGCTCTTGCCGGTCTGGATGAGCGTGAGCACTTCAAGGGCTTCGTCGAGGGTGCCGAATCCACCTGGGCACAGCACCAGGGCGTCGGCTTCCTTGACGAAGAACAGCTTGCGAATGAAGAAGAAATGGAACGGCAGCAGCTTGTCGGTGCCGTCGACCGTGGCGTTGGCGTGTTGTTCGAAGGGCAGGGTGATGTTGAACCCCAGGCTGTGTTCGGTACCCGCGCCTTCATGGGCAGCGGCCATGATGCCGCCCCCGGCGCCGGTGATGACCATCAGGTCCGAGCGCGCCAGGGTTGCTCCCAGTTCACGGGCCAGGGCATACATCGGGTGTTCGAGCGGGGTGCGTGCCGAGCCGAACACGGTGACCTTGCGCCGCCCTTTGTAGCGCTCCAGCGTGCGGAACGAATGATCGAGTTCGCGCAGGGCCTGCAGGGTGATCTTGGCATTCCAGCGGTTACTGTCGTCGTGGGCCATGCGCAGGATGGTCAGCATCATGTCGCGGTACAGCGGCAGGTTGGGGCTGTTCGGCGCGACCAGTTGCAACTGTGTGTCGATATGGCCCAGGTCGATACCGTTGTCCCTGAAATGGTTGAACAGGCGTTCGTTCGTTTGGTAGGGCATTCAACGTCTCCTTCTGCAGCAAAACCTCTGACCGGGTCGATGACGGTTTCCCGGCCGCGACACTGCGTGTGTCGCTGGCTGCTGTGGCCCGAGTGTGCGCCTCGGGCATTGCAGTAGGCCTTCAAGGCCATGTTGCAGTGGCAAGTCCATCTTGTTGTCGTTGTGAGGTGCTCGCTTTCAATCTAGACGCTGGCACGGCTTCGTGCCGCCTCGGACGTGAGCAAGCCGTCGGTCGGCCTGGAATCCGTTCGGCAGGGGCTTTGGTTTACTGGAAGGGCTGTTGCACGCGATGCGGGGAGGTGCGGTATGCATCGGCTGGTGATCGAGGTGGATGGGCAACTGTTGCAGTGCTTGGCGCGGGAAGCCCGGGCTCATCATTTGAGCCTGGAGGGTGAGTGCCTGCGCCGTCTGCAGGGCGGCGAGCCCCATTCGCGCTATGTGCAGGCGTTGCTGGCGGAGCTGCGTGCCGATGAGGAGCCGCTACGCGCCAGCCACAGTGATCAGACCGCCTGAATCACTTCTTCTTGTTACCTGCTGCGCAACTGGCGGCATCGAAGGCCTGGTCCATGACCGGCTGGTTGGTCTTGTAGACAGTGAAACGGTAGACCAGCACCGCGCCCTTGGACATCAGCTGGCGGTAGCCATTGTTGCGGCAGACGCTGTCACCCAGTTGGCTGCGGACCTGTTGCGGATTCGCAAGCATGCGTTCGGCATGGCTTTCACGCACGCTCAGATGATTGACCAGGGCCTTGCCCTTCTCGACGGTGTAGCCCTGGTCGAGGATGTCTTCGTTGATGGCCCGTGGGGTACCGACGCTGCTTTCCTTGGCGACCTTCTCCAGCATCTGGGTCAGCTCGTATTCCTGCTTGGACGCCGCCTGGGCAGCCAGAGGCAGGGCGAGCAGCAGGCTCAGGGTCGGGGCAATAACACGCAGCATGGATCTCTCCTGGTTCGATGACTGGCGCTTTGACCTGCGCCGGTGGGCGGCGTTCCATGGAACTGCAGGGTTTCCCGGCCGCCAAAGGTTGCGATTATAAAGGACCCCTCGGCACGCCTGCACGGCAAATGACGCACCGTCTGGTAGACTGGGGCCTTGTTACCCGCCGAGTCGTACCCGTGTTCGTCCTCTTTCAATACCAAGGCCTGCAGCCATGAGCCACGCGGTAGCGCGCTTGCGCGCCGAGCGCCTGGCGCGCAGCGTCAAACCCTTCGTCGCCCGTGGCTCCCGGGCCGAACGCTGCCCGGATTGCCGGGTGATCGCCACCCATTGCCTGTGCGCCTGGAGACCGCGGGTGCAGGCCGAGTCCGGCGTGTGCCTGCTGATGCATGACACCGAGCCGTTGAAACCGACCAATACCGGCTGGCTGATCGCCGACCTGATCGAGGACACCTCGGCCTTTGGCTGGCTGCGCACGTCGGTGGACGAAGGGCTGCTGGCATTGCTGGAGCACCCCCAGTGGCAGCCGTACATCGTCTTTCCCGGCGAGTTCGTGGTTGAGGAACGGGTGGTCAACGAGGTCGTGCGCCAGCCAGGCAAGCGCCCATTGTTCATCCTGCTCGACGCCACCTGGACCGAAGCGCGCAAGATGTTCCGCAAGAGCCCCTACCTGGACCGTTTCCCGGTGCTGAGCCTTGAAGCCGAGCAGATGTCACGCTATCGCCTGCGCCGCTCCAAGCGCGATGACCATTTCTGCACTGCGGAAGTGGCGGCCATGTGCCTGGACCTGGCCGGCGACAATCAGGCCTCCCAGGCCCTGGACGCCTACCTGGATGTGTTCAGCCTGCACTACCTCAGCGGCAAGCGCCGCCTGCCGCTGGACGAGCAGGACGAGGTGCATCGGCGTTTGCATACCTTCCTATAGTCCAAGGGGCAGGCGCGACGGATTGGTACATACTGTCCGGGCTGGCAGCCAGGGTAGGCGGGGACGACCGGGCAATTGGCTTGACCACCCGGGGCGTGCTCGGCATCCTTGGCGCCGCTTCAGGCATGACGAAGCTGCCGTTACCCCCGGACTTCGCCGTGCCATCCCGGCCGGCGGCCTTGCCGCTCGTGCCTTGAGTTGCCCGCCAGGCGTATTCCGTACCCCCGAGCCTGGCACAGAACAGGATCCCTAGATCGATGGCCACATACGAAATCCTGATTGCCGATGACCACCCGCTGTTTCGCAGCGCACTGCGCCAGGCCGTTACCCTCGGCCTGGGCCCGGATGTGCGCCTGGTCGAGGTGGCGAGCATCGCCGAACTGGAAACCAGCCTGACCGAGAAAGCCGACTGGGACCTGGTCCTGCTGGACCTGAACATGCCCGGTGCCTATGGTTTTTCTGGCCTGGTCCTGTTGCGCGGGCAGTACCCGCAGATCCCTGTGGTGATGGTTTCGGCCCAGGAAGAGGCGGCGGTCGTGGTGAAGTCCCGCGAGTTCGGCGCCAGTGGTTTCATTCCCAAGTCCAGCGAGCTCAGCAAGATCCAGGAAGCGGTGCGCAATGTGCTCGACGGTGATGTCTGGTGGCCGCCACAGGCATTCGAAAAGGTCGACGTTTCAGCCGAAGCCAAGGCCGCCAGTGAAGGCCTGGCAAGCCTCACGCCCCAGCAGTTCCGTGTGCTGACCATGGTCTGTGAGGGCCTGTTGAACAAGCAGATCGCCTACGAACTGAATGTGTCGGAGGCGACCATCAAGGCCCACGTGACGGCGATCTTCCGTAAGCTGGGCGTGCGCACGCGAACCCAGGCGGCGTTGCTGCTGCAACAACTTGAATCGGTTTCGGGCAGCTAAGTGCCCGAACGTTCACGCTTTTTTGACTCGAACTGAACTAGCCTTCAGGCCTTTCAACGGTGAAGTGACGCACCCATGTCGCCATTCAAGGGCCAGACCGGCCTCAAACGCATCTTCAACGCCGCCGGCTACTCGCTGGACGGCCTGCGCACCGCCTTCAAGGGCGAGGCCGCCTTCCGCCAGCTGGTACTGCTCAATGTGCTGCTGATCCCGACGGCCTTCTGGCTGCCGGTCAGCCGCGTTGAGCGGGCCATCCTCATTGCCGTGTGCTTGCTGGGGCTGATCGTGGAATTGTTGAACTCCGCCGTCGAGGCGGCCATCGACCGCATCTCCCTGGAGCGCCACCCCTTGTCGAAGAACGCCAAGGACATGGGCAGCGCTGCGCAACTGGTGGCCATGAGCATGGTGGCCGTGGTCTGGGGTGTGATCCTGTTGGGCTAGCGCTCAGGCGATCGGCGGCAGAACGATTTCGTCACTGCGCCGTACGCCTGCTGTGAAGCTGCGACACAGTTCAAGAAACTCACGCATGGCTGAAGTCTGGTACTTCTGCTTGTGCCAGATGAAGTAGAACTGCCGCAACAGGTCCAGTGCCGGGGTTTCCACCGGCACCAGGCTGCCGCGTCGGAAGGCGTCACGCAGCGCCAGGCGCGAAATGCAACCAATCCCCAGGCCAGATTCGACCGCGCGCTTGATCGCTTCGGTGTGTTCCAGCTCCAGGCGGATGTTCAGGTTGGCGCGGTGATGGCGCATGGCTTGGTCGAAGGTCAGACGCGTTCCCGACCCTTGTTCGCGAAGAATCCAAGCTTCCTGGGTGAGCTGTTCCAGGTCGGCATGTCCAACCTTGGCCAGTGGATGCTGCGGGGCGCAGAACACCACCAGCTCATCCTCCACCCAAGGCTGTACTTCGAGGTCGGGGTGGTTGCAGTCGCCTTCGATTAGACCCAGGTCAATTTCGTAGTGGGCAACCTGATGCACGATATGCGCGGTGTTCTGCACGTGCAGCTTGACCTGGCTTTCCGGGTGCACCTGCATGAAGCTGCCGATCAGCAAGGTGGCCAGGTAATTGCCGATGGTCAGGGTGGCGCCGACCGCCAACGAGCCAAACCCCGACTTGCCATTGAGCAGGTCCTCGATTTCCTTGGCCTGGTCGAGCAGGGCGACGGCCTGGGGCAGCAGTTGGTGGCCCAGGGCGTTCAGGCTCAGGCGCTTGCCTGCGCGGTCGAACAGTTGGCAGCTGGATTGCCGCTCCAGCTCGGTGATAGAGGTGCTGGCGGCCGATTGCGACAAGGCCAGCACGCTGGCGGCCCGGGACACGCTCTGGTGCTGGGCGACGGCGACGAAGACCTGGAGTTGACGGAGTGTGAATCGCATATCTATATAACCGATAACACATATCTTGATAATTCAGTTAACAGATATTGTCGCTGCCCCTAAACTATCGCGCAACTGCGCGTCTTGCGCGCGCCGCGTCTTTCTTCAGGAGCCCCTTAGATGAGCAACATGAACCACGAACGTGTCCTCAGTGTGCACCACTGGAACGACACCCTGTTCAGCTTCAAGTGCACCCGCGACCCGGGCCTGCGCTTCGAGAACGGTCAGTTCGTGATGATCGGCCTGCAGCAGGAAAGCGGCCGTCCGCTCATGCGCGCCTATTCGATCGCCTCGCCGAACTGGGAAGAGCACCTGGAGTTCTTCAGCATCAAGGTGCCAGACGGCCCGCTGACTTCCCAGCTGCAGCACCTGAAGGAAGGCGACGAGATCATCATCAGCAAGAAACCCACCGGTACCCTGGTGCTCGACGACCTGAACCCGGGCAAACACCTGTACCTGCTGAGCACTGGCACTGGCCTGGCGCCATTCATGAGCGTCATCCAGGACCCGGAAACCTACGAACGCTTCGAGAAAGTGATCCTGGTCCACGGCGTGCGCTACGTGAACGAAGTCGCCTACCGCGAGTTCATTACCGAGCACCTGCCGCAGAACGAGTTCTTCGGCGAGTCCGTGCGCGACAAGCTGATCTACTACCCGACCGTGACCCGCGAACCCTTCGAGAACCAGGGCCGCCTGACCGACCTGATGCGCAGTGGCAAGCTGTTCAGCGACATCGGCCTGCCACCGATCAATCCGCAGGACGACCGCGCCATGATCTGCGGCAGCCCGAGCATGCTCGACGAGACCAGCGAAGTGCTCGACAGCTTCGGCCTGAAGATTTCCGCGCGCATGCGTGAGCCGGGCGATTACCTGATCGAGCGTGCATTCGTCGAGAAGTAAGGCGAACCCCAGTAAACGCAAAAACGCAGGCCTGGGCCTGCGTTTTTTTATGCCTGCGGGATCGCGGTTGCCATACAGGTACCTTGTAGGAGCCGGCTTGCCGGCGAAAGGGCCGGGCCTGCAAACAGATGGGCGTCAGCCTTCCCGGACCACTTCCAACACCCTGATTCGATCCGGTTGTGGGTAATGCCACCTGACCTGCACATCCCAGAACTTCACCCCATAAACCCGTTCCGCCGGTGGCACTTGATAGGCCGGTCGAGGATCCTGTGCCAGGCACTGCTCGATCAGTTCCACCAGGGGTTCTTGCAGGCGCTGTGCCTGATCATGGGCCTGGGGCAGGGCGCTTTCGCTCCATTCGACGATGATCGCCTCTGGTGCATCGCTGGCCATCAGGTTGCTCGCGCCGGCAATGCTGTCCGCATAGGGCACATAGGGCTTGATATCCAGCACCGGCGTGCCATCCAGCAGGTCGATACCCGACAGCAGCAAGCGTCCGGGTTCGATACCCTCCAGGCGTACCACCGATTGCCCGATGCCATTGGGGCGGTGGGTGGCCCGGGTGGCAAACACCCCCATGCTCTTGTTGCCTCCCAGGCGGGGTGGTCGCACTTTCAGCCGTGGCTTTTCCTCCAGTGCCTCATGGAACAGGAACAACAGCCAGACATGGCTGACCTGTTCCAGGCCCGCCACCGCGTCGCCATTGTCGAACGGTGGCAACAATTCCAGCACGCCACGGGCAGCGGGTGCCAGCTGCGGCTGGCGGGGGATGGCGAACTTCTCCTTGAAGCAGGAGTGGACGATGCCGACCGGCGAGACCGTATGTTGCATCGCCAATCAGCCGCGCACGCGAAGCGTCAGGCCCTTGAGGAAGTTGCGCAGCAACTGGTCGCCGCAGGGGCGGTAGTTGTCATGGCCGACCTTGCGGAACAGGGCGCTGAGCTCGGGTTTCGAGACCGGGAAGTTCACCGACTTGAGTACCGCGTGCAGGTCGTCTTCCTTCAATTCAAAAGCCACCCGCAGTTTCTTCAATACGGTGTTGTTGGTTACCGGCACTTCGACGGGCTGCGGTGGACGGCTATCGTCACGCCCGCGACGGTGAATCACCAGGCCGTCGAGAAAATGCGCCATGACTTTTTCCGGGCAGCGCACGAAGCCAGGTTCTTCTTCCTTCTTCACGTAGCCGGCGATGGCCTCGGCGGTGACCTCAAGGCCGGAGAGCTTGATAATCTCGGCCATCTTCTGGTCGTTGGCCTTGAGCATGTAGCGCAGGCTGCGCAGTACATCGTTGTGGTTCATTGCAGCGAATCCTGTTCAGGTGCCGCGCCCTCAGGGGCACGGCGGTGAGGCTAGAAACGTTCGGTGGCGGCCAGGTAGCGCCACTGCCCCGCCGGCAGCTTGCCCATCGACACGCCGCCCAGGCGGATACGGCGCATGGCCAGTACCTTCAGGCCGGCGGTCTCGCACAGTTGCTCGATCAGCCCCGGTTGCGGGTTCTTCAGGACCATGCGCAGGTGCTGTTCGTTCTGCCAGCTGGCCTTGGCCCGTGGCAGTTCCACGCCCTTGCGTTCGACGCCGCGGGCAAGGCGTTCCAGTGCACCGGGCTTGGCTTCGCCACTCACCTGGACGATGTATTCCTGCTCCATGCGGCGCAGGTCGGCGTCGAGCTTGCGGGTTACCCGCCAGTCCTGGGTGAACAGCTGCAGGCCGGTGGCGCCGGGCAGCAGCGGGGCAATACAGGCCTGGTGGACGAAGTGCCCATGTAGCGGGCGCACGCCTTCGCGGTGCGCTTCACTGAGGCTGGCCATGGTCATGCTGGCCTGGGCGGCTGTTGTGCTCAGGCCAGCCTGCTGGTTGAGCAGTAGCGTCACCGGCTCCAGGGTTTCAGCGCGGGCCCCGGGCAACAGTTCGACGCGCTGGTCGGCGACTTTGAACTGCGGTTGCTCGACCACCACGCCATCGACCGTGACCCAACCGCCTTCTATGTACAGTTCGGCCTCTCGGCGGGAGCAGCCAAGCTGTTCGATGAGGCGTTTGGAAAGGCGAATGGGTTCGGACATGGACACGGGTTTCACGAGGCAGGGAAAGTTTCCATTGTACCTGCCCGCGCAGCTCCGCGGCTGCAAATCGATGTCATTTCCGCCTTTTAGGAGTGGGGAGACAGTTTCGTTGGTGAAGGTCCTAGGGCGTTGTACGAACAAGCTTCATGTGCAGTAGGGGGTAAGGCTGTCCAAGGCCGTCCGTTTCCGAGCGGCCATACACCTCGAAGCCCTCATGCAGGTAGAAGCCCAAGGCTTGTGGGTTTTGTTCGTTGACGTCCAGCCGTTCGGCGTTGAGTTCGTTTACCGCATGCCGCAGCAGGCGTCGGCCGATACCCTGCCCACGGTACTCCGGCGCGACGAACAACATGTCGACGCGGCCATTGGCCACGCCGGCGAAACCGAGGATGCGCCGCTTGCTGTCCTTGCAGCAGACCAGCATCACGGCGTCGAGGTATTTGCAGAGCACGTGCTCGCGCAGTAGCACGATGTAGGCATCTGGCAGAAAGTCGTGGGTAGCACGGACCGACGCCTCCCAGACCCGGACCAGCTCGGGGTAGTCGCTCAGGTGGGGCGTCTGCAGCGTGGCGGTGCTCGACATCCGATGATCCTCAGGGCCATTGAGGAAAACATAGATGCAAAAAAATACCCCGCCAGTGGGCGGGGTATCTTCAGGTGGACATCGTTCAGATAGGCTCGGCCCACATGTCGTATTCATCGGCATCGACGATGCGGCAACGGACCTTGTCACCTGGCTTGAAGCCATGGTCGCCATCGATGAACACACTGCCGTCGATCTCCGGCGCGTCGAAGAAGCTGCGGCCGACCGAGCCCTGCTCCTCGACTTCGTCGATCAGTACTTCGATCTCCTTGCCGATGCGCTGCTGCAGGCGCGCGGCACTGATCGCCTGCTGATGGGCCATGAAGCGGTCCCAACGTTCCTGCTTGACGTCATCCGGCACGTCTTCCAGGCCCAGGTCGTTGGCCGGGGCGCCTTCGACGGGCGAATACTGGAAGCAGCCGACGCGGTCGAGCTGGGCTTCGGTCAGCCAGTCGAGCAGATACTGGAAGTCTTCCTCGGTTTCGCCTGGGAAACCGACGATGAAGGTCGAGCGGATCACCAGTTCCGGGCACTGTTCGCGCCAGTTCTTGATGCGTGCCAGGGTACGGTCTTCGAAGGCCGGGCGCTTCATCGACTTGAGCACCTTGGGGCTGGCGTGCTGGAACGGGATGTCCAGGTACGGCAGGATCTTGCCGGCGGCCATCAACGGGATCACGTCGTCGACGTTCGGGTACGGGTAGACATAGTGCAGGCGCACCCAGGCGCCCAGGCTGCTCAGGGCCTCGCAGAGCTCGAGCATGCGGGTCTTGACCGGGCGGCCGTTCCAGAAGTCGGTCTTGTACTTGACGTCGACGCCGTAGGCGCTGGTGTCCTGGGAGATCACCAGGATCTCCTTGACGCCCGCCTTGACCAGGCGCTCGGCCTCGCTCAGCACCTCACCGACCGGGCGGCTGACCAGCTTGCCGCGCATCGACGGGATGATGCAGAAGCTGCAGCTGTGGTTGCAGCCTTCGGAAATCTTCAGGTAGGCGTAGTGGCGCGGGGTCAGTTTGACACCCTGTGGTGGCACCAGGTCGATCAGCGGGTTGTGGTCCTGGCGTGGCGGCACCACCTCGTGCACGGCGTTGACCACCTGCTCGTACTGCTGCGGGCCGGTGACCGACAGCACGCTCGGGTGCACGTCACGGATGCTGCCTTCCTCGACACCCATGCAGCCGGTGACGATGACCTTGCCATTCTCCTTGATCGCCTCGCCGATCACCTCCAGCGACTCGGCCTTGGCACTGTCGATGAAGCCGCAGGTGTTGACCACCACCACGTCGGCGTCTTCGTAGGTGGGCACGACTTCGTAGCCCTCCATGCGCAGCTGGGTCAGGATGCGTTCGGAATCGACCAGGGCCTTGGGGCAACCCAGGGAAACGAAGCCGACCTTCGGGGTGGCGGGAGTGGTGGACATGGCTAACCTCGGTATTGAATACAGGTCGCCCGGCCGGTAACGGGGGCGATCCTGGAGGGCGCTTTGGGCGCCTCTGATCAAAAAGTGCGCAATTCTAGCGAGCACAAGGTCGCTTTACCAGCAGAAAAGCGACGAACGCTGCGCTATGCTTCGCGCCGTTGCGTCCGGGTGGCTGGCATGCCCTGGCGTGGGTGAGGATTCTATTGGTCTGTTAGGGCCTTCTCGGGAGTGGTCGATGGTTCAGGCAAGCAGTCACGCCGAGGGCGGGCACGAGGGCAAGCAGGGGGCGGCGCGGTCGCTGGGCCTGCTCGTGGCAGCGGTTGGGGTGGTCTATGGCGATATCGGCACCAGCCCGTTGTATACCCTCAAAGAGGTCTTCACCGGTGGTTACGGCGTGCAGGTCAACCACGACGGGGTGCTGGGCATCCTGTCGCTGATCCTGTGGTCGCTGCTGTGGGTGGTGTCGTTCAAGTACGTGATGTTCATCCTGCGCGCCGACAACCAGGGCGAGGGTGGCACCATGGCGCTTACCGCGCTGGCGCGGCGGGCGACGGCGGAGTATCCGAAGCTGCGGGCGCTGATGGTCGGCTGCGGCCTGGTCGGCGCCTCATTGTTCTACGGCGACAGCATGATCACCCCGGCGGTGTCGGTGCTGTCGGCTGTGGAGGGCATGGGCCTGGCCTTCGAGGGCATCGACCACTGGGTGGTGCCGATCTCGCTGGTGGTGCTGGTGGCGCTGTTCCTGGTGCAGAAGCACGGCACCGAGAAGATCGGCAAGCTGTTCGGCCCGATCATGGTCACCTGGTTCGTGGTGCTGGGGGCGCTGGGTGTGCATGGCATCTCGCAGAGCCCGGAAGTGCTCAAGGCCTTCAATCCGGGCTGGGCGCTGAACTTCTTCATTGTCCACCCGGGCATGGGCGTGGCCATTCTCGGCGCGGTGGTGCTGGCGCTGACCGGTGCCGAGGCGCTGTACGCCGACATGGGCCACTTCGGTCGCAAGCCGATTGCCCGCGCCTGGTTCGCCCTGGTGCTGCCGGCCCTGGTGCTCAACTACTTCGGCCAGGGTGCGATCCTGCTGCAGAACCCGGAGGCCGCGCGCAACCCGTTCTACCTGCTGGCACCGAGCTGGGCGTTGCTGCCGCTGGTCGGCCTGGCCACCATGGCCACGGTGATCGCCTCGCAAGCGGTTATCTCCGGGGCCTTCTCCCTGACCCGCCAGGCCATCCAGCTGGGTTATGTGCCACGCATGCAGATCCAGCACACCTCCAGCGACGAGCAGGGGCAGATCTACATCGGCGCGGTGAACTGGACGCTGATGGTCGGCGTGGTGCTGCTGGTGATCGGTTTCGAATCCTCCGGCGCCCTGGCCGCCGCCTATGGCGTGGCGGTGACCGGCACCATGTTGATGACCACGATCCTGGTGTCGGCGGTCATGCTGCTGCTGTGGAAGTGGCCACCGGTGCTGGCGGTGCCGCTGCTGGTGGGCTTCCTGCTGGTCGACGGGCTGTTCTTCGCCGCCAACGTGCCGAAGATCGTCCAGGGCGGTGCCTTCCCTGTCTTGGCGGGGATCGTGCTGTTCGTGCTGATGAGTACCTGGAAGCGGGGCAAGCAGATTCTCGTCGACCGTATCGATGAAGGGGCTTTGCCACTGCCGGTCTTTATCAGCAGCATCCGGGTGCAGCCGCCGCACCGGGTCGAGGGAACGGCCGTGTTCCTCACCGCTCGGGCTGATGCCGTGCCTCACGCGTTGCTGCACAACATGCTGCATAACCAGGTGCTGCACAGTCAGGTGGTGCTGCTGACAGTGGTCAGCGAGGATCGACCACGGGTACCGGAGCATGAGCGGTTCGAGGTCGAAGCCTATGGCGACGGGTTCTTCCGGGTGCTGTTGCACTTCGGTTTCATGGATGAGCCGGACGTGCCGGCGGCGCTGAAGCTCTGCCACCTGGACGATCTGGACTTCAGCCCGATGCGTACCACCTACTTCCTCAGCCGCGAGACGGTGATCGCATCGCGTCTTGAAGGGATGTCGCGGTGGCGGGGGAACCTGTTCGCGTTCCTGCTGAAGAACGCCAACGGTAACCTGAGGTTCTTCAACTTGCCGTTGAACCGGGTGATCGAGCTGGGGACCCAGGTCGAAATTTGAGATCGGTTCGCCGGCAAGCCGGCTCCTACGGGAGCCGGGCTAGCAGGGCATAAAAAAGGGGCCGCTGATGCGGCCCCTTTTCATGTCACTTCTCAGCGACGCTGGACTTCCCCTGGCGCGTCTCGATCTCGTCGATCAGGCGCTTGGCCAGTGCCGGATAGTTCTCATCGAAGTGATGGCCGCCAGGCAGCTTCATGCGCTCGCCCACCGCGGTCTTGTCGGTGCAGCCGCTCTCGTCGGTCTCTTCCACGCCGTAGATGCACACGACCTTCGAAGCCGGCAGCTTGGCCATTTCCGGCCCGGTCGGGGCCTCTTGGCCTTCCTTGCCCAACCAGCCCTCGACTTCGATCTCGAAGCTGCCGCTGCGGGCGAAGGCCAGCAGGATCACGGCGTCGATGCGCTTCTGGTCTTCTGCGGAGAGGCGGTTGTAGATGGCCGGCAGCACGTCGGCGCCAAACGAGTAGCCAGTCAGCACGAAGCGCTTGGTGCCCCATTTCTGGCGGTAGTGCTGCATCAGCTCGGACAGGTCGGCGGCGCTCTGCTCCGGTGTCTTGTGCTGCCAGTAGTAGCGCAGGGTGTCGATGCCCACTACTGGGAAGCCGAGCTTGGCCATCTCGCCGGCCACGTCGCGGTCCAGGTCGCGCCAGCCGCCGTCACCGGAGAGGAACAGTGTGACGGTGTCGGTGGTCTGGCCGGCCGGGACTTCCACTACCGGGATGGCCAGGGCATTGCCGTCCTGGCCGACCAGGGCCTGGGTCAGCTGGGCCTTGAGCACCTGCGGCAAGTGGATGTCGTAGTCGGCGATGCTGGTTTCGGCGTTGGCCTGGTCGCGCACGAAGGCGGCGCTGGCGTCGTCCGGGTTGTCGTTCCAGGCCACGTTCCAGTGGCCGTGGGGGGCGGATTTGGGCAGGGTGGCCTGGCAACCCGGCTGCTCGACGGTGAAGTCCACCGAGATGGCGCGGGCCTTGTCGTCGCTCTGTGCGGCCAGCCAGCGCCAGGCCTGGGCGGCGCCTGGGCCGATGCCGGCGACCAGGGTGGGTTTGTCGGCCAGTTGGGTGATGGCCTCGTCCATGGCGGCCTGCTGTTTTGTGCAGTCGGCCGGTGGCAGGATCACCTGCACCAGCTGGGCCTCACCGGCCTGGCTCAGGTCGAGCAGTTGCTTGTCGCTCAAGGCCTGCTCCTGGGGCACGCCGATGGCGACCCGGGCCTTGGCGCGCACGCCAGGGGTGGCACGGGTCAGGCTGCTGCCGTCCTTCAAGGTCAACTGTTCCAGGCGAACCTCGGGCGCCGGGCGGGTCCACAGCCAGAAGGCCGTGCCACCGGCCAGGGCGGCCAGGACCAGGGGAATCAGTACGTACAACCAATAGCGTCGGATCATTAACGTTTCACCAATCCAGTCAGGCCGCCAGCGATCAGGGCGGCGGTATCGGCCAATGCCACCAGCGGGTCAAGCCCAGCCGGCACTGCCATATAGCGGGGTTCCCAGTCCGGCTGGAACTTGTCCTTGAAGCGCCGCAGGCCCTGGAAGTTGTAGAGCTGCTCGCCGCGCTGGAACACCATCGAACCCAGGCGCTGGGTCAAGGGTGCGCCGCGGCGCGGCTGCAAGCCGGAGAGGGGGACCATCCCCAGGCTGAAACGGCCATAGTCATGGCTCTTGTAGTGAAGGATCAGGCCAACCATCATGAATTCCATGGTCAGCTTCGGCGCCTCGGGGTGGGCGCGCATCAGGTCCAGGCTGGCCAGCTCGTTGCTGTGGGTTTCCAGCAGGTTGGCGAAGGCCACCGGGCGGCCCTGGAAGCGGATCAAGGCGATGCGGAAGTGCTGCAAGTACTCGGGGCTGAAGCGGCCAAGGGAAAAACCCTTCTCGCGCACGTTCTTGCCGGTGAGCCAGGCGTCGGAGATTTCCTTGAGTTCCGCCAGCGGTGCATGGCCAGGCTCGTGGATCTCCAGGCTGAGGCCGTCGCGCCCACCACGGTTCCAGGTGTAGCGCAGGTCCTTCATTTCCTTGCCTTTGGCGTCAATGTCGAAGCGGCGCAGGTCGACCCGTGCCTCTTCGCCCAGCTTGATCGCGGTCAGGCCGATGTCCATGTAGAACGGCAGGTTCTCCGCGCGCACCTGGTAGAACACCGGGCGGGCATGATGCAGGTCGCACAGGTCGCGGAACTGCCAGATCATCTCGGCGCGTTCCTGGGCCGGGCCGATCGGGTCGTACAGCGCCACCAGGCTGCGGCCACGACGGGCATACATGAGGAAGGCATTGTCGCTGGGGTGGAACAGCAGCGCTTTGTCGCCGGTCAGGGCCAGGCCGCCGTCGGGCTGGTCGGAAGCCAGCAGGACGCGGTTGGCCCGTTGCAGTTCTTCGTCGTTAGGCAGGTGGATGACCGGGCGGGCGGTACGCAGCAACCACGTGAGCGCGACAATCACCAGCAGCACGGCGCTGCCCAGCGCGGCGCGCAGGCCGCGAGGCGCATCGGCGTCCAGCGTGAACTGCCACCACAGCTTGTGGGTATAGGGTACGTCCTGGTAAGCGAACAGCAGCAGCCACACCGAAGCACCGACCACGCAGGCGCTGGCCACCAGGTACACCGGCGAGAAGGGCAGTTCCAGCAGGCGGCTTGGGCGGTAGAACGAGCGGCGGAACAGCGCAAGCAGAGCGGCGGTGAAGCACATCAGCGAGGCTTCTTCCCAGTCGAAGCCTTTGAGCAGTGACAGCACGGCGCCGACCAGCAGCAATACGGTGGTCAGCAGCCAGGCGGCCGAGAGGCGCCGGCGCAGGCCTTGGGCCAGCAGCAGGCAGAGCACGCCGATCAGGCTGGCGCCGAAGTGCGAGGCGTCGATCAGGCGGTGTGGAATGAGGAAGCCCATGTGTTCCAGGCGGCTGTCGATCTCCGGTGTCGCGCCCGAGAACAGCAGCACCACGCCGGAGAGGAACACCAGGATCGCCAGTACCGGAGCGGCCAGCCCGGAGGCGGCGCGAATGGCTTGCTGGGCGAACAGCAGGCGGCGCGCCTCGTTGGCCAGCAGCAGCACACAGGCGACCAGCAGCGGCAGCACCACATAGATCAGGCGGTACAACAGCAGCGCCGCGGCCAACGGTGCCGCGCCCAGCTGGTTGGCGAAGGCTGCCAGCAGGATCGCCTCGAAGACACCGACGCCGCCCGGCACGTGGCTGAGCACGCCGGCCGCGAGAGCGAGCAGGTAGACCAGTACGAAGGCACCAAAAGGCGGTGCTTCCGGTAGCAGCATGTACAGCACGGTCGCCGCCGCCGCGACATCGAGCGCGGTAATCACCAGTTGCAGGGCAGCCAGGCGGCCATTGGGCAGGCGTAGAGTGCGACGGCCGAACTGCACCAGCAGGCCATGCGCCAAAGGTTGCTCGGGCAGCCGACGGCGATACAGGCCAATGACCAGCGCCGTGGTCGCCACCAGCACGGCCACGGCGATGCTGCCGAGTAGCGGTGCGGGCAGGCGCAGTGCGGTAGCGGCCGCCGACAGGTCGCTCAAGGTGGCCAGCGCGGCCAGTGGTGGCAGGGCGCAACCCAGCGACAGGCTGGCGAACACGGTCATGCGGGCGACTTCTGCGGCCCCCAGTCCTTGGCGGGCGTACAACCGGTAGCGCACCGAGCCGCCCGAAAGCATCGACAGGCCGATGGCGTTACCAATGGCGAAGGCGCTGAAGCCGCCCAGCACCAGCGTGCGTACTGGCAGTTGCACTGCGGCGTAGCGGCTGGCGGACCATTCATAACCCAGCAAGATCACGAAACCGACCAGGGTTGCCAGCAATGCGCCTAGCAGCGAGTGAGTCGGCACGCTGAGCATGGCATCGTGCAACGCATAGATATCCAGTTCGCTCAGCAGGTGACGGCAGGCGATCAGGCCCATGGCGAACAACAGCAGGGTCACCGCCAGCCCCAGTGGCTGGCGATACTTGCTCAGGCGTTCCAGCCAGGGCAAGCGATGGGCAGCCGCCGGCAAGGCCGCAGTCAGCGGTGCCTGGGTATCGGGAGTGGGGGCGGTCATGGATTACCCCGTGCGGTCAGCGCGAGGTGCGGGCAAGGTACGGCCAAGTGAAAGTCCCTTTGGAAAACGTGTCCAGATATTACTCCGGGCCGGGTCGTTAATCTGTTTCAGGATAGTTAAAGATAGTTCATTCAGCTGCGCGGAAGGTGGCGCAACGCCATGCGAGCTGGGGCTGGCGAAGATAGCGCCTGGGCAGCGCGAGGAAAAGAGGGTAGGGCAGATGCAACAAGCCCCGCGTTACCTTTCGATAAGCGGGGCTTGTTCTGACGAATATGGTTGCGGGAGCCGGATTTGAACCGACGACCTTCGGGTTATGAGCCCGACGAGCTACCAGGCTGCTCCATCCCGCGTCAGAGGTGCGCATTCTACGGGCTTTCGATCGTATGTCAAACCTTAATTGTTGATTCGACAAGGTTTTTCGTAAAACTTTCGAAAGGCATAAAAAAATGCCACTGTCTAAACAGTGGCATTTTCTGAATCTGGTTGCGGGAGCCGGATTTGAACCGACGACCTTCGGGTTATGAGCCCGACGAGCTACCAGGCTGCTCCATCCCGCGTCAGAGGTATGCATTCTACGGGTTTTCGATCGGATGTCAAACCTTAATTGTTGATTCGACAAGGTTTTTCGAAAGTCTTTCGCGAGGCAATAAAAAATGCCACTGTCGAAACAGTGGCATTTTCTTGAATCTGGTTGCGGGAGCCGGATTTGAACCGACGACCTTCGGGTTATGAGCCCGACGAGCTACCAGGCTGCTCCATCCCGCGCCTGTGAGATCGAATTCTACGGATTTGTTTCCCTGTGTCAAGCATTAGTTTCAAAAAATCCTTTTTCGTTCAAACCCTTAGCGCCTTGAATTGGCCGGCGGATCAGGCTGGGCGGGGCTTTCAGGCCGATTGTCGCTTGCGGGCTGTTTCGGGGTGAGGTGGCTGGGGTAACATCTGTATGAATTTACAGTACTGGCTGTCGTCCATGTCCCTGCGCA
Source organism: Pseudomonas sp. MWU13-3659 (assembly GCF_023757525.1). Lineage (NCBI taxonomy): Bacteria > Pseudomonadati > Pseudomonadota > Gammaproteobacteria > Pseudomonadales > Pseudomonadaceae > Pseudomonas > Pseudomonas sp. MWU13-3659. The sequence continues at coordinate 115,460 of NZ_JAMSHW010000010.1, forward strand.
AGATCATTCATATCGACTGTGACTGTTTCTACGCCGCCATCGAAATGCGCGACGACCCGCGCCTGGCCGGTCGGCCCATGGCGGTGGGTGGGCAGCCGGGGCAGCGTGGGGTGATTGCCACCTGCAACTACGAGGCGCGGGCCTATGGCGTGCGGTCTGCGATGGCCTCCGGGCATGCCTTGAAACTGTGCCCGGACCTGGAGATCGTCAAGCCGCGATTCGAGGCCTACCGCGAAGCCTCGCGGGAAATTCACGCGATTTTCCGGGACTACACCGATCTGATCGAGCCGTTGTCGTTGGACGAAGCCTATCTGGATGTCACTGACAGCCAGTGGTTCGCCGGCAGCGCCACGCGTATTGCCGAAGACATCCGTCGACGGGTGGCCCAGCAACTGCACATCACGGTTTCCGCCGGCGTGGCGCCGAACAAGTTCCTGGCCAAGATCGCCAGTGACTGGCGCAAGCCCAATGGCCTGTTCGTCATTACCCCGGACCAGGTCGAGGAATTCGTCGCGCAATTGCCGGTTGCGCGGCTGCATGGGGTTGGCAAGGTGACAGCGGACAAGCTCGCCCGGCTGGGGATAGACACCTGCCTGTCGTTGCGCGACTGGCCGAGGCTGGCGCTGGTTCGCGAGTTTGGCAGTTTCGGTGAGCGGCTGTGGGGGCTGGCGCGAGGCATCGATGAGCGTGTGGTGCAGAACGATAGTCGGCGGCAGTCGGTCAGTGTCGAGAATACCTACGACCATGATCTGCCTGACCTGAACAGTTGCTTCGAGAAGCTGCCAGAACTGCTATCTACCCTGAACGAGCGAATTGCGCGCATGGACAGCAGTTATCGACCCGACAAGCCCTTCGTCAAGGTCAAGTTTCATGATTTCAGCCAGACGACAATGGAGCAGGCGGGGGCGGGGAGGGATCTGGAGAGTTACCGGCAGTTGCTCAGCCAGGCATTCGCCCGTGGTGGAAAGCCGGTACGGTTGTTGGGGGTGGGGGTGAGGTTGCGTGATCTGCGCGGGGCGCATGAGCAACTGGAATTGTTCGGGGACATATAGAAGGAGGGCGGGCCATCGCGGGGCAGCTCTGGGCTTGCGAGAAGTTACGTCGGCCCCTGTAGGAGCGGCCTTGTGCCGCGAAAGGGCTGCGTAGCAGCCCCGGTTTCAGTATTGACGCAAAGATTGCCGGGGCCGCTTTGCGGCCCTTTCGCGGCACAAGGCCGCTCCTACAGGGATCTCGCAGGATTTGAGGTTGGTGCGTTCTCGTTGTTATTGCGCGCCAGGGTCGGCAACCAATCGCCCGGTGGCCTTGGTCAGGGACTGCACGAACTCCTGCTGCAACTCTGGATCGTTGCGGGTCAGCTCGATCAGGCTCTGCTCCAGTTCGCTGGCCTCTTCCTCCAGGCCCAGCTCCGACAGGCGTTTGACCCGATGAACCCATTGGCCGACATCGTCGTCCTCCAGGTCGTCGAAGATCAGGTCGTGGGCTTCGAGCAGCTTGTTGCGCAGGTTGCCGCTGACCAGCAGGCTGGCATCGCCGCGCACGCCGTTCTCTTCGTCGACCACCTGCAGGTGCAGGGTGCCGATGTGGTTGAGGTTCTGCTCGGAGAACGGGCTGTCCAGCAGGTTCAGGCGCAGTACGCCGTTCCTGTCGGTGGTCAGCTCATGGCTCAGCTTGCCGGCCTTCACTTCGACCAGGCGCTCACTCCAGGGCAGGTTGACCAGTTCCTCGCGCTTGCCTTTCTCGACTTCGCTGATGCCTGCCAGGTTCTGCTGGGCGCGGCCGTTGGAAGGCGTATTCATGAACGGGTTGATCCCGGCAATGCCATAGCTCAGCCAGTCATGGGTGACACTGTCCGGCAGGTTGCCCAGGGCAAACACGTTGACCACGTTGGCGCCGACGCCGGCAACCACCGCCACCGCACCCAGCGGGATCTCGTAGATCTCCCGCCAGGGCTGGTAGGGCGTGTAGCGGTCGTAGCGGCGGGTCACCTCGTACTCGGTGACCTCGAAGCGCTTCTGTTCATGAATGCGCACACGCCGCTGCGGTAGCTCCATCACCTTGGGCTCACCGACATCGATTTGCAGGCTGTGTTCGAGCAGTTTGCGCTCGACACGCTCCTCGTGGTCGCTGCGCTGGGACATCTGGTTGGCGCAGCCGCCGAGGAGCAGGGCGCCGCACAGTGCGGCGCCCCCCAGGGTGTAGGTACTTCGCTTGGACATGTTCACTCGCGCAACGGTTGATCAGCGACGGATGCGGGCCTGCAGGAAGGTCAGCACTTCATTGAGCGGCAGCGCCTGGGCTTCCGATTCGGTGCGGTGCTTGTACTCCAGGTTGCCGTCGGCCAGGCCGCGGTCGCTGACGACAATGCGGTGCGGGATACCGATCAGCTCCATGTCGGCGAACTTGATGCCAGGGCTGGTCTTCTTGTCGCGGTCGTCCAGCAGCACTTCGAAGCCGGCGGCGGTCAGTTCGGCGTACAGCTTGTCGGTGGCTTCGCGTACCACATCGGTTTCGTAGCGCAGCGGTACCAAGGCAATCTGGAACGGTGCCAGGGCGTCGTTCCAGATGATGCCTTTGTCGTCGTAGCTCTGCTCGATGGCTGCTGCGACCACGCGGGACACACCGATACCGTAGCAGCCCATCGACAGTACGACTGGCTTGCCGTTCTCACCCAGTACCTGGCACTTCAGCGCCTCGCTGTACTTGGTGCCCAGCTGGAAGATGTGGCCCACTTCGATGCCGCGCTTGATCACCAGGGTGCCCTGGCCGTCCGGGCTCGGGTCGCCAGCGACGACGTTGCGCAGGTCAGCGACTTGTGGAACCGGCAGGTCGCGTTCCCAGTTCACGCCGAAGTAGTGCTTGTCGTCGATGTTGGCGCCAATGCCGAAGTCGCTCATCAGGGCGACCGAGCGGTCGATGATGCACTCCAGCGGCAGGTTCAGCGGGCCGAGGGAGCCTGCGCCGGCACCGATGGCGGCACGCAGTTCCGCGTCGGAAGCCATGACCAGCGGGTCGGCGACCTGTTCCAGCTTGGCGGCCTTGATCTCGTTGAGTTCGTGGTCGCCGCGGACGATCAGGGCGACCAGCTTGCCTTCCTCGGCGCCGTGCACGATCAGGGTCTTGACGGTCTTCTCGATCGCCAGGCCGAAGTTTTCCACCAGTTCGGCGATGGTCTTGGCGTTGGGGGTGTCGACCAGGCGCAGCTCTTCGGTCGGGGCGCGGCGCACGGTTTCCCGTGGAATGGCCTCGGCCTTCTCGATGTTGGCGGCGTAGTCGGAGGTATCGCTGAAGATCACGTCGTCCTCGCCGGAAGAGGCGAGCACGTGGAATTCATGGGAGTAGCTGCCGCCGATGGAGCCGGTGTCGGCTTGCACGGGGCGGAAGTCCAGGCCCAGGCGGGTGAAGATGTTGCTGTACGCCAGGTGCATGCGGTCGTAGGTTTCCTGCAGGGAAGCCTGGTCGGCATGGAAGGAATAAGCATCCTTCATGATGAACTCGCGGCCGCGCATCAGGCCGAAGCGCGGACGGATCTCGTCACGGAACTTGGTCTGGATCTGGTACATGTTCAGCGGCAGCTGTTTATAGCTGGACAGCTCGTTGCGCGCGAGGTCGGTGATGACCTCTTCGTGCGTCGGGCCGACGCAGAAGTCGCGGTCGTGGCGATCCTTCAGGCGCAACAGTTCAGGGCCGTACTGTTCCCAGCGACCGGATTCCTGCCACAGCTCCGCGGGCTGGATGCTCGGCATCAGCACTTCGAGGGCGCCGGCGGCGTTCATTTCCTCGCGGACCACGGCTTCGACCTTGCGCATGACCCGCAGGCCCATCGGCAGCCAGGTGTACAGGCCAGAGGCCAGCTTGCGGATCATGCCGGCGCGCAGCATGAGCTGGTGGCTGATGACCACTGCATCTGCCGGGGTTTCTTTTTGAGTCGCGAGCAAATATTGACTGGTGCGCATGGTGAGCCGTGTCGATTGCCTGAATGTGAAATGACCCCGCATTGTACGGGGGCGAAACGAAAGCGTACAGAATGCAGCAGTCGTGCGGTTCTGTCAGCCAAGAAAAAGCCCGGCAATCGCCGGGCTTCTTCATTCGCGAAGCAATGCAAGCAACGGCTTACAGGATGCTCAGCGGGTACTCGACGATCAGACGCAGTTCGTCGATCGAGTTGGAGCCGTAGTAGACGCCATCGGAGGAGCGGTAGGTGGCCTGGCGCACGCGCAGGCTCAGGTCCTTGGCCGGGCCGCTTTGCAGGACGTACTTGACGTCGATGTCGCGTTCCCATTCCTTGCCGTCGTCGGTGGTGCGGGTCGTGGCGCCGGTACCGCGGGCATAGCGGGTCATGAAGGTCAGGCCTGGGACGCCGTACTCGGCGAAGTTCAGGTCGTAGCGGGCCTGCCAGGATTTCTCGTCTTCGGCGTTGAAGTCGGAGCGGGCGATGGAGTTGGCCAGGAACACGGTGCCGCCGCCGTCGACGCCATAGGCGTAGTCGCCGTCGCCGCTGACTTTCTGGTAAGCCAGGGTGAAGGTGTGGGCGCCAATGTTGTAGGCAGCCGAGAGGCTGGCTGCAATGTTATCGAGTTCGTTGCTGCCGTCAGCTTTCTTGACGTAGGCGCCGGTGCGGTTTTCGCCGATGGACTTGGTGTCATAGATGTTGAAGTCGAACACCAGGCCTTGCTTGTCGCTGATCGGCAGTGCCCAGTTCACGTTGCCGTACCACTTGCGGAAGTGATCTTCGACACGCGAGTAGTACAGGCTGGTGCTCAGGCCGTCAGTGATGGCATAGGTGCCGCCGAAGACGTTTGCCTCGGTCAGGCCAGGGTTTTTCTGGCGATCGTCGTTGAGGCCGCCGATGCTGTCTTTGTAGCTGGCAGCCTGGGCGTCGAGGCGGGTGAAGTGGCCGGCATTCAGTTCCAGGCCCTTGATTTCCTTGCTGGTCAGCAGGAAGCCTTCGGCAACTTCTGGCAGCAGGCGGCTGTCGTCGGTGGCGAACACCGGCATCGCGGTGTACTGACCGCCATATTTCAGGACGGTGTCCGAAATGCGGAATTTGACCGCGCCATAGCCCTTCGAGTAATCGTCTTCCGAGCGACCGTCGGAGCCGGTTGGGAACAGGCCGGTACCCGCACGGCCTTTGCCGCTGTCGAGTTTGACGCCGAGCAGGCCGATGGCGTCGGCGCCGACGCCAACGGTGCCTTGGGTGAAACCGGACTCAAAGGTGCCGTGGAAACCGAGGCCGGTTTCTTCCGCGCGGCTCTTGGCGCCAGCCGGGGCGTTACGGAAGTCACGGCTGAAATACAGCATCCGGGTCTTGACGTTCAGCTTGCTGTCTTCGACGAAGCCCTTGGATTCATCCTGCGAAGAGGCGACAGCCAACTGCGAGGTCCCTGCCGCTACGGCCAGGGCGATCATGCTCCACTTCATCACGCGCATCGTGATTTGCTCCTTTGGTTTTTAGGAAGAGTACCGCTGCGCCCGGGGTGTTTTAGTTATAGGGGCAGCTCTTTCTTGTTATGTCGGCGAAAATGTATATCACGCTGACTATTCTTGGCGATATGGCTGTAATCAACCTTTCGGTAACTTTATGGCCTTGTCGCTCATGGTTATGTCCCTGTCGCAAATCACGTCCCGGTTTAAGGGGGCGTACAACGCCAGCGCTGTTTCCAAGCCGTCATTAATGTGTAAACACAAAGTAGGGCTTGTGAAACTCCCTGGTAATTCCAAACCCGCTGTTGTTATTTGTCGCGTACACCGGCAATGCAGGTGTCGTGCCGACTTGGCGTCGAGTGAATGCAACAAGCGTGCTCAAAATTACGAACGGTTGATGAAATTTTCACATTCGCCTTGCGGGCATGGCTGAAACCGCCGTAAACACGGGGGTTTTCCTGCCTGCTGGCATTTCTGCGGAAAGCGCTTGGCTGGGCGGCAAAGCTGCCTTCAAAGTCAAGGTGTTACCGACAACTGTTGATCCTGCCTGTTTTATGTGACGAATGTGTGGTGCGGGCGAGTAAGGCGGCATCATTCTGGTGCGAAAAGTAGCGAAGTGTTACCGCAGGCGTGCGTTGGCCAGGTGCTGGGCGCTCCAGAATCGTGCATGAGTGCGCCACGTTGGCGTTCTTCTGTGTGGTGACGGGGGAAGCAAGGTATCCTTGCGCGTCCGTGTCCACCGGCTGTTGTGGTCCGATTCGCCTTGTTAAGGAGGTTTGCCGTGTTCACCCTCGATTCGCGCCTGCAGCAGGATTCCCTGGTGCTGGGCGATTTGCCGCTATGCCGCCTGCTGCTGAGCAAGGATGCCAACTACCCCTGGTTCATCCTGGTGCCGCGCCGCGCCGATGTCAGCGAGCTGTTCGAGCTCGACGAGGCTGACCAGCGCCAGCTGTGGGAGGAAACCACCGCCCTGGCCGAGGCCCTGAAGGATGCATTTGCCGCCGACAAGATGAACGTCGCGACGCTGGGTAACGTAGTCAGTCAGCTGCACATGCATGTCATCGTCCGTTGTCACGGCGATGCGGCCTGGCCCGCGCCGGTCTGGGGCAAGGTGCCAGCCGTCGGCTACGCGCCGGAGCAGGTGGCAGGCATTCGCCAGCGGGTGAGTGCGCTGCTTGGCGATAGTTTCAAGGAGGTCTGAGGCATGTCGCTGGAAACGCGCATCGTCGAACTGGAAACCCGGCAGGCTTTCCAGGATGACACCATCCAGGCGTTGAACGATGAGGTGGTGGAGCAGAATCGGGTGATCGAGCGCTTGCAGTTGCAGGTGGCTGAACTGATCAAGCGTTATGAAGAGATGGTTGGCCAGTACGCTGGCGGCGGGGAGGAGCCTCCACCGCCCCATTACTGAAGGCGGTGGAGTTGCGTGGTCAGCGGCGCGAGACCGCGACCACGTCTTCGGCCTGCAGGCCCTTGTCGCGGTGCATCACCGAGAACTCCACGCGCTGGCCTTCGACCAGTACACGGTGGCCTTCGCCACGAATGGCGCGAAAGTGCACGAAGATGTCATCGCCGGAGTCGCGGGAGATGAATCCAAAGCCTTTCGACGTGTTGAACCATTTCACGGTGCCGGTATCACGCTTGCCGGCCTCCAGCGCAGTACCCTGGCTGCGGGCCTTGCGCACGCTGCGGGCGAAACCGGCTGCCAGGTGCAGGGCGGTGGCGAGCATGGCGCAGGCCAGTGCTGCCAGGTTGCCTAGCTCCGGGCGGGCCAGCAGGGCGATGGTTTGCAAGATGACTGCCAGCACCAGCAGGAGGCTGGCAGCCAGTTGCAGCTGTTGGCGCATGCCCTTGTAGTACAGCGGCAATGCCGGGGCATGGATCAGGTTGAGCAGGCCGAGCAGTGCCAGGTACACGGCTTCGGGTTGTTGCAGGAAGGGTGTCGCGTCGGTTCTGAGGCTGGGTATGAGCGATAGCAGCAAGGCAGCCACGCCCGTCACCAGATGGACGATCTTGAACATTTGGTTTGGCTCACATTGATAAGGCCGATCACAGGATGAGCTGGCTGCACGGTGCGCGTGTGGTGTAGGCGCGAAAACGTGACGGGCCAGCCTATGCACCCGGCATTGACAATCCGCACGGGTGGCACGCTGCCTATTTAACAGCAAAGGCGCAGGCTTCTCAAACCGTGAGGCAGTGGCGCGCATCTCTTGGTACAGTTTCGAAGCCCGCTTGATCAATCAAGCCTTATGGAAAGGGGAGCTTCATGGCAATCGATATCGGTATCAGTGAAGAAGATCGCAAGTCCATCGTCGAAGGGCTGTCCCGGCTGTTGTCGGACACTTATGTGCTTTATCTGAAGACCCACAACTTCCACTGGAACGTCACCGGCCCCGCGTTTCGTACCCTGCACCTGATGTTCGAGGAGCAGTACAACGAGCTCGCCCTGGCCGTCGACTCCATCGCCGAGCGTATTCGCGCCCTGGGGTTCCCGGCGCCCGGCTCCTATGCCTTCTATGCCCGTCACTCCTCGATCAAGGAGGAGGAAGGGGTGCCGCCGGCCGATGAGATGATCCGCCAGCTGGTCCAGGGGCAGGAGGCGGTGGTGCGCACCGCGCGAAGCATTTTCCCGGTGGTGGACAAGGTCAGCGACGAGCCGACCGCCGACCTGCTCACCCAGCGCATGCAGGTGCATGAAAAGACCGCCTGGATGTTGCGCGTGTTGCTCGACGGCAAATGAGTGTCGCCCAGGCCTCGCAAGGCCGTTGAAAGCGGGCCCGGCAACCTTCGTGTTGCCGGGCCTCTTCGTTTATGGGGAAGGCTTTGCCGCTGCTACGCAGAGGCCTGAACGCGTTTCATTGGCACGCAAAGAAGCCCTGTCGCATGAGTGGCAGGGCGTGATTTCGTGACGATGGAGCGAAGCGATGGGTAATCTGATGTGCGGTATGGGCGAAGGTTCGAGGCAGGGGAGGGGCTCGGGTCGACCCAGCATCGATCCGTTCAAGGCGGATTTCGACATGGCCCAGGCCGGGCCGGTCTCGCGCTCGGTGCGGCTCAATGGCTTTGCCACCTGTCTGCGGCTTGAAGCTGTCTATTGGCGGATCCTGGAGCGGATCGCGGCGGCCAACCGCTGTTCGGTCAGCACGGTGCTGTCCTATGTGGACCGTGAGGTGCACCTGCGCCACGGCGGGGTACGGAATTTCAGTGGCCTGGTTCGCGTCATCTGCGTGGCCTGGCTGCAGGATGCTGCGGATGCGCACTGATCGCCAGGCGGGCTGCACGGCTCTGCTTAACCATATATAATCCCGCTCTTTGCTGCCTTGGGCAGCCTGCGATGTGGTTGACGAGAGACACCATGCCCCTTTACGACTATCAATGTGCATCCTGCGAGCACCGGATGGAGGTGCTGCAGAAGATCAGCGCCGCACCGTTGACCGATTGCCCGGCGTGCCAGGCGCCGGCATTGAAGAAGCTGCTGTCGGTCCCCGGCTTCCGCCTGAGCGGTAACGGCTGGTACGAGACCGACTTCAAGACTGGGGCCAAGAAGAATCTGGCAGGCGGCGACAAGGCCGACTGAGTTGAATTGCACCCGCCAGGTCTTGCAGTATTAGCCCCTTGGGCGGCCAAGACCTCCACCGAACACACGAATCACGAGAAGCGAAACCACCATCATGATGCGCAGCCATTATTGCGGCCAACTGAACGAGAGCCTGGACGGCCAGGAAGTCACCCTTTGCGGCTGGGTCCATCGTCGCCGCGACCACGGCGGGGTGATCTTCCTCGACATCCGTGACCGCGAAGGCATGGCCCAGGTCGTGTTCGACCCGGATCGCGCCGAAACCTTCGCCGCCGCCGACCGCGTGCGCAGCGAATACGTCGTGCAGATCACCGGCAAGGTACGCAAGCGCCCTGAAGGCGCGGTGAACACCAACATGGCCTCCGGTGCCATCGAGATCCTCGGCTACCAGCTGAACGTGCTCAACGAAGCGGAAACCCCGCCGTTCCCGCTGAACGAATACTCCGACGTCGGCGAGGAAACCCGCCTGCGTTATCGCTTCATCGACCTGCGTCGCCCGGAAATGGCCGACAAGCTGCGCCTGCGCTCGCGCATCACCAGCAGCATCCGTCGCTTCCTCGACGAGAACGGCTTCCTCGACGTCGAGACGCCGATCCTCACCCGCGCAACGCCGGAAGGCGCCCGCGACTACCTGGTACCAAGCCGTACCCACGCCAGCAGCTTCTTCGCCCTGCCGCAGTCGCCGCAGCTGTTCAAGCAACTGCTGATGGTGGCCGGCTTCGACCGCTACTACCAGATCGCCAAGTGCTTCCGCGACGAAGACCTGCGCGCCGATCGCCAGCCTGAATTCACCCAGATCGACATCGAGACCAGCTTCCTCGATGAGTCCGAGATCATGGGCCTGACCGAAAGCATGATCCGCAAGCTGTTCAAGGAAGTGCTGGACCTGGAGTTCGGCGAGTTCCCGCACATGACCTTCGAAGAAGCCATGCGCCGCTACGGTTCCGACAAGCCAGACCTGCGTAACCCGCTGGAACTGGTCGATGTCGCCGACCAGCTGAAGGATGTCGACTTCAAGGTCTTCGCAGGCCCGGCCAACGATCCGAAGTGCCGCGTCACCGCCCTGCGCCTGCCAGGCGGCGCCAGCATGCCGCGCAGCAAGATCGACGAGTACACCAAGTTCGTCGGCATCTACGGTGCCAAGGGCCTGGCGTACATCAAGGTCAACGAGCGCGCCAAGGGTGTCGAAGGCCTGCAGTCGCCGATCGTCAAGAACATCCCTGAAGCCAACCTCAACAACATCCTCGATCGCGTTGGCGCGGTTGACGGCGACATCGTGTTCTTCGGTGCCGACAAGTTCAAGGTCGTCAGCGAAGCCCTGGGCGCGCTGCGTATCCGCCTGGGCCACGACTTCGAGCTGCTGACCTGCGAGTGGGCGCCGATGTGGGTCGTCGACTTCCCGATGTTCGAAGAAAACGAAGACGGCAGCTTCACCGCGCTGCACCACCCGTTCACCGCGCCGAAGTGCACCCCGGAAGAGCTCGAGGCCAACCCGGCCACCGCGCTGTCCCGTGCCTACGACATGGTGCTGAACGGTACCGAACTGGGTGGCGGTTCGATCCGTATCCACCGCAAAGAAATGCAGCAAGCGGTCTTCCGTCTGCTGGGTATCGAAGCGGCGGAACAGGAAGAGAAGTTCGGCTTCCTGCTCGACGCCCTGAAGTTCGGTGCGCCGCCTCACGGTGGCCTGGCCTTCGGCCTGGACCGCCTGGTCATGCTGATGACCGGCGCCCAGTCGATCCGTGAAGTGATCGCCTTCCCGAAAACCCAGAGCGCCGCGTGCGTCATGACCCAGGCCCCTGGCCTGGTCGACGCCAAGGCCCTGCGCGAGCTGCACATCCGTCTGCGTGAGCAGACCAAGGTCGAGTAATCGATCAGGGCGCCCCGGCAGCGGGGCGCCCCCGCGCTGATGCGCAAGATTTTTCGCGTTCCGCCCTTCGGGGCGGAACCTGTTTCTGTTTCAAGGATTTGGAGTCGTTATGGCCGGTCATTCCAAGTGGGCGAACATCAAGCACCGCAAAGAACGCCAGGATGCCAAGAGAGGCAAGATCTTCACCAAGTGGATCCGCGAGCTGACCGTCGCCGCCAAGCAGGGCGGCGCTGATCCGGCCTCCAACCCGCGTCTGCGCCTGGCCCTGGACAAGGCGCTGGGCGCGAACATGAGCCGCGACATCATCGATCGCGCGGTGGCCCGCGGTGCTGGCACCAACGAAAGCGACAACGTCGAAGAGCTGAGCTATGAAGGTTACGGCCCGGGCGGCGTGGCGATCATGGTCGAAGCCATGACCGACAACCGTAACCGTACCGCAGCGGCTGTTCGCCACGCTTTCTCCAAATGCGGCGGTAACCTGGGCACCGACGGTTCGGTGGCTTACCTGTTCGAGCGCAAGGGGCAGATCAGCTTCGCCGCTGAATTGAAGGTGGAAGAAGATGCCCTGATGGATGCGGCTCTGGAGGCTGGCGCTGACGATGTGATCGCCAACGACGACGGCTCCTTTGAGGTGTTTACCTCGTTCAACAGCTTCTATGCCGTGCGTAATGCGCTGGAAGAGGCCGGTTTCAAGGCGTCTGACGCTGAAATCGTCATGCAGCCGACCACCAGTGCCGAGCTGGATCAGGAGGGCGCCGAGAAGGTGCTCAAGTTGATCGATATGCTCGAGGATCTGGATGACGTGCAGAATGTCTACTCCAACGCGCAAATCTCGGACGAGATCATGGAAGCGCTTGGCTGATAACCTCTGAAAGCGGTTCGATCGCGGGGCAAGCCCGCTCCCACCGGTAGCCTGTGTTGCACCTGTGGGAGCGGGCTTGTCCCGCGATTGGGGCGGCAAATTTTCATAAGTCCGTAGGCGTTATGACTCTGATTCTTGGTATCGACCCCGGTTCGCGCATCACCGGCTTCGGCGTTGTCCGCCAGACCGCCCGTGGTTGCGAATATGTGGCGTCGGGTTGTATTCGCACTGGCGGCGGTGAATTGCACGAGCGCCTGCAGATCGTCTTTCGCGGCGTAAGCGAAATCATCCGCCAGCACGAGCCTGTGACCATGGGCATCGAAAGGGTGTTCATGGCGCGCAACGCCGATTCGGCGCTCAAGCTTGGCCAGGCCCGCGGTGCGGCGATTGTGGCTGCCGCCGAGGCCGGCCTGGAAATCGCCGAATATACCGCCAGCCAGGTCAAGCAGGCCGTGGCCGGCACCGGTGGCGCCAACAAGGAGCAGGTGATGATGATGGTGATGCACCTGCTCAAGCTGACACAAAAGCCGCAGATCGATGCCTCGGACGCCCTGGCCATTGCCCTGTGCCATGCCCATACCCGGTCCAGCCTGATTCCCCATGGACTGGCGACTGCGCGGCGGCGCGGCGGGCGCTTGCGTCTGTAACCGCTTCATGCGCTGATACACATTTTGTCCGGGTGGCACGCTCACCTGGCGCATTTGCTGATAGGGTGGACCGGTTTTCGACCGGCGCCCGAGAGGAAGGATCGGAACGTGATTGGACGTTTGCGTGGCACCCTGGCGGAAAAACAGCCGCCGCACCTGATTATCGACGTGAACGGCGTGGGTTACGAGCTGGAAGTGCCGATGACCACCCTGTACCGCCTGCCCAAGGTCGGCGAGCCAGTGACCGTGCACACCCACCTGGTGGTGCGTGAAGACGCCCACCTGCTCTATGGTTTCGCAGAAAAGCGCGAGCGCGAGCTGTTTCGCGAACTGATCCGCCTGAATGGCGTAGGGCCGAAGCTGGCGCTGGCGCTGATGTCCGGCCTCGAGGTAGACGAGTTGGTGCGCTGCGTGCAGGCCCAGGATGCCTCGGTCCTGGTGCGTGTGCCCGGTGTCGGCAAGAAAACCGCCGAGCGCCTGCTGGTCGAACTCAAGGACCGCTTCAAGGCGTGGGAAACCTCCCCGGCGATGTTCACCCTGGTCTCCGACGGTCCGCTGCCGGTGGCTAGTGAGTCCTCTGCAGAGGCCGATGCGGTCAGTGCCCTGGTCTCCCTGGGCTACAAGCCGCAAGAAGCGAGCAAGGCGATTGCCGCGATCAAGGACAAGGCCGGCCTGAGCAGTGAGGAACTGATCCGTCGCAGCCTTAAAGGGATGATTACCAAGTGATCGAAACCGACCGCCTGATCGCCGCCAGCGGCCGCGACCGTGAAGAAGTCCAGGACCGTGCGATCCGCCCGCTGCGCCTGGACGAGTATATCGGCCAGCCGGTGGTGCGCGAGCAGATGGCACTGTTCATCCAGGCCGCGCGCGGGCGCAATGAGTCCCTCGACCACACCCTGATCTTCGGCCCGCCAGGCCTGGGCAAGACCACTCTGGCCAACATCATCGCCCAGGAGATGGGCGTGTCGGTCAAGAGCACCTCGGGTCCGATCCTCGAGCGCCCCGGTGACCTCGCGGCGATGCTGACCAATCTTGAACCTCATGACGTGCTGTTCATCGACGAGATTCATCGGTTGTCGCCAGTGGTAGAAGAGGTGCTCTATCCGGCGATGGAGGACTTCCAGCTGGACATCATGATCGGCGAAGGCCCCGCCGCGCGCTCGATCAAGCTCGACCTGCCGCCGTTCACCCTGGTTGGCGCCACCACTCGCGCCGGCATGCTGACCAACCCGCTGCGCGACCGTTTCGGTATCGTCCAGCGCCTGGAGTTCTACAGCAACAAGGATCTAGCCACCATCGTCAGTCGTTCGGCTGGTATTCTCGGCCTGCCGATGGATGACAAGGGCGCCTTCGAGATTGCCCGGCGGGCGCGGGGCACGCCCCGGATCGCCAACCGTCTGCTGCGGCGGGTACGCGACTACGCCGAAGTACGTGGCAAGGGCGAGATCACCAAGGCGGTCGCCGACATGGCACTGAACCTGCTGGATGTCGACGAACGTGGCTTCGATCACTCCGACCGGCGTCTGCTGCTGACCATGATCGAGAAGTTCGACGGTGGTCCGGTGGGGCTCGACAACATCGCCGCGGCGATCGGCGAAGAGCGCCACACCATCGAGGACGTGCTCGAGCCCTATCTGATCCAGCAGGGCTACATCATGCGCACCCCGCGAGGCCGCGTGGTCACCCGACATGCCTACCTGCATTTCGGCCTGAATATTCCCGGGCGCTTCTGCGAAGGTGGCGAATATGCCGCCCAAGACGACGAATGACAGATCGAATCGGGATTTTCATGGTCCTACCGCTGGCATGTGCAGGGCGAACTGGCAATACGACATTATCGATGCAAAAACAGTTGCCGGGGCGGATTGGCAAGCACAGGAGTAAGCACTAGAGTATGCGCGCGCAAAATGGGCTGGAACCCTTCGCACACCGCTGTCGCGTCTATTACGAGGATACCGACGCGGGTGGCGTGGTGTATTACGTCAACTACCTCAAGTTCATGGAGCGTGCGCGCACCGAGCGTCTGCGTCATCTGGGCTTCTCCCAGGCACAGCTGGCCGGTGACAACCTCCTGTTCGTGGTCCATTCCAGCGAAGCGCGCTACCACGCGCCGGCGCGGTTGGACGATGAACTGCGGGTAACCGCGCAAGTACTTGAATTGAATCGCGCCAGCCTGCGCTTCGTGCAGCAGGTCTGGCGGGAAAAGGATGCAACGCTGCTCTGTGAGGGGCAGTTCCTGGTGGCCGCCGTGCGTGCCGACACCTTCAAACCCCGGGCCATTCCCCCAGCGCTGCGCGACGCGTTCCTGGCGGATGGTGCGGGTACTCAATCCAACGCAGGAGAATAAGCGTGGAAGCAAACGTCGTCGACCATACCTCCATGTGGAGCCTGGTCGCCAATGCCAGTGTCGTGGTTCAGCTGGTAATGCTCACCCTGGTGGCCGCCTCGGTAACGTCCTGGATCATGATCTTCCAGCGCAGCACCATGCTGCGCGCTGGTCGTCGTGCACTGGACGCCTTCGAAGAGCGCTTCTGGTCGGGCATCGACCTGTCGAAGCTGTATCGCCAGGCGGGCAGCAACCCGGACCCGGACTCGGGTGTCGAGCAGGTGTTCCGTGCCGGTTTCAAGGAGTTCTCGCGTCTGCGCCAGCAGCCGGGTGTCGACCCGGACGCGGTGATGGAAGGTGTTGGCCGTGCCATGCGCGTCGCCATCTCCCGTGAGGAAGAAAAGCTCGAGCAGAGCCTGCCGTTCCTCGCCACCGTCGGTTCCACCAGCCCGTACATCGGTTTGTTCGGTACCGTCTGGGGCATCATGAACTCCTTCCGCGGCCTGGCCAGTGCCCAGCAGGCCACGCTGGCCACCGTGGCCCCCGGTATTGCCGAGGCCTTGGTCGCCACCGCGATCGGCCTGTTCGCCGCGATTCCGGCGGTCATCGCCTACAACCGCTTTGCCGCGCGCAGTGAAGTACTGATCGGCCGCTACTACACCTTCGCCGATGAGTTCCAGGCGATCCTGCACCGTAAAGTACACACCAGCGAAGAGTGATCAGGTAGAAACCCATGGCCCGAGTTCGCCACAAACGCAAGCCGGTCGCCGAGATGAACGTGGTGCCCTACATCGACGTGATGTTGGTGCTGCTGGTCATCTTCATGGTGACCGCCCCCATGCTCAACCAGGGCGTGAAGGTGGATCTGCCCAAGGTTTCCAGCGAAGCCCTGCCGCAGGACAACAACGTCCAGATTCTGACTATCTCGATCAAGGCCGACAAGACTTACTACTGGAACCTCGGTAGCGAAGTCGACACCGACAAGCAGATGGACAAGGCCATGACCCTGCCGGAGATGACCGGTGCGGTAACCAAGATCATCGCCGCCGGTCGTGACCAGGGCAAACAGACCCAGGTCTTCATTCGAGGCGACAAGGCTGTCGACTATGGCGCGGTCATGGGTGCCATGGGCGGGTTGCAGAAGGCCGGTGTCGGTAACGTTGGCCTGATTACCGAGGCGCCCTGATGCAGCAGCGAGAGCCATCCGCCTCGGAAAGCTACTTCTGGCCCAGTGTCTGGGCCATTGGCCTGCACGTGCTGGTGTTCGGCATGCTGTTTGTCAGCTTTGCCATGACGCCCGAGCTGCCGCCTTCCAAGCCTATCGTCCAGGCCACGCTCTATCAGCTCAAATCGAAGAGCCAGGCGACCACCCAGACCAATCAGAAGATTGCCGGGGAAGCGAAGAAAACCGCTTCGCGCCAGACCGAGGTCGAGCAGCTGGAGCAGAAGAAGATCGAGCAGGAGGCCGTGAAGGCCGCGGAACAAAAGAAAGCCGACGCCGCTCAAAAAGCTGAGGAAGCCCGCGAGGCCGCCGAAGCGAAGAAAGCGGAAGAAGCCGCCAAGGCTGTCGAGCAGAAGAAAGCCGCTGAGGCGAAGAAAGCCGAAGAAGCGAAGAAGGCCGCTGAAAAGCAGCAGGCCGACATCGCCAAGAAGAAGGCCGAGGAAGAGGCCAAGAAGCAGGCCGAAGAGGAAGCCAAGAAAGAGGCCGCGGAAGAGGCGAAGAAGAAAGCCGCCGAAGACGCGAAGAAAAAAGCAGCCGAGGACGCCAAGAAGAAAGCGGCGGCCGAGGAAGCGAAGAAAAAGGCAGCTGAAGAGGCCAAGAAAAAGGCCGCTGCAGACGCCCAGAAGAAAAAGGCACAGGAAGCGGCCCGCAAGGCGGCGGAAGACAAGAAAGCCCAGGCATTGGCTGAGCTGCTGTCCGACACCACCGAGCGGCAGCAGGCGCTGGCCGACGAGCAGGGTGACCAGGTGGCCGGCGACTTCGACGACCTGATCCGCATGCGCGCGGCCGAGGGCTGGGCGCGTCCGCCATCTGCGCGCAAGGGCATGACGGTAGTTCTGCAGATCAACATGTTGCCGGACGGCACTGTCACCAATGTGAGCGTGGCCAAGTCCAGTGGCGACGGCCCGTTCGACAGCTCGGCCGTGGCCGCGGTGAAGAACATTGGTCGGTTGACCGAGATGCAGGGTTTGAAGCCGAGCGATTTCAATCCGTATCGTTCATTCAAGATGACATTTACACCTGAGGATCTAGCGTTGTGATTAAACGTCTGAGAGGACTCCTGGTCTTGCTCTGCTGCGTGGCAGGCATGGCCATGGCAGAGGAAAAGAACATCCTGGTCACCAGCGGTAGCGACCGGGCCACCCCCATTGCAGTAGTGCCGTTTGGTGTGCAGGGCGGTAGCGTGCTGCCGGAAGACATGGCTGACATCATCAGCAACGACCTGCGTAACTCCGGTTACTACGGGCCGATCCCGCGGCAGAACATGATCAGCCTGCCAACCCAGGCCAGCGAAGTGATCTTCCGTGACTGGAAGGCGCTGGGCGCGCAGTACGTGATGGTCGGCAGCATCGTGCCGTCCGGTGGCCGCCTGCAGGTGAGCTACGCCCTGTTCAACGTCGCCACCGAGCAGCAAGTGCTGACCGGTAGCGTCGCGGGTGGCGTCGACCAGCTGCGCGACATGGCCCACTACATCGCCGACCAGTCGTTCGAGAAGCTCACCGGCATCAAGGGTGCTTTCTCCACCCGCATGCTGTACGTGACCGCCGAGCGCTTCTCGACCAACAACACCCGCTACACCCTGCAGCGTTCGGACTACGACGGTGCCCGTGCAGTGACCCTGCTGCAGTCGCGTGAGCCGATCCTGTCGCCACGCTTCGCGCCGGATGGCAAGCGGATCGCCTATGTCTCGTTCGAACAGAAGCGCCCGCGCATCTTTGTCCAGCACATCGACACCGGTCGTCGCGAACAGGTCACCAACTTCGAAGGCCTGAACGGCGCGCCGGCCTGGTCGCCTGACGGTACCCGCCTGGCGTTCGTGCTGTCCAAGGACGGCAACCCGGACATCTATGTGATGAACGTGGCCTCGCGCCAGATCAGCCGTGTCACCGCGGGCCCTGGTATCAATACCGAACCGTTCTGGGGCAAGGATGGCAACACCCTGTACTTCACTTCCGACCGTGGCGGCAAGCCGCAGATCTACAAGCAGTCGGTCAGCGGGGGTGGTGCCGAGCGTGTGACGTTCGTGGGCAACTACAACGCCAACCCGAAACTGTCGGCGGATGAAAAGACCTTGGTGATGATCCATCGCCAGCAGGGCTTCACCAACTTCAAGGTGGCGGCTCAGGACTTGCAACGCGGAAGTGTAAAGATTCTCACCGAAACCAGTCTTGATGAGTCTCCCACTGTTGCGCCAAACGGCACCATGCTAATCTACGCCACCCGCCAGCAGGGCCGGGGAGTCTTGATGCTCGTGTCGCTTAATGGCCGCGTGAGGCTCCCACTTCCTACCGCTCAAGGTGAAGTCAGAGAACCGTCCTGGTCCCCTTACCTGAACTGATTGCGGCGTAATACTTTTGCTTAACACACTGGGGTTTCATTAGGAGTTTCACGATGGAAATGCTGAAGTTTGGTAAATTCGCTGCGCTGGCTCTGGCCATGGCTGTAGCTGTAGGTTGCTCCTCGAAAGGCGGTGACAACGCTGGTGAAGGCGCTGTTGATCCGAACGCTGGCTACGGTGCCAACACTGGCGCTGTTGACGGTTCCCTGAGCGAAGAAGCCGCCCTGCGCGCAATCACCACCTTCTACTTCGAATACGACAGCTCGGACCTGAAGCCAGAAGCCATGCGCGCTCTGGACGTTCACGCCAAGGACCTGAAGTCCAACGGCAACCGCGTTGTTCTGGAAGGCAACACTGACGAGCGCGGCACCCGCGAGTACAACATGGCTCTGGGTGAGCGTCGTGCCAAGGCCGTTCAACGCTACCTGGTTCTGCAGGGCGTTTCCCCTGCTCAGCTGGAACTGGTTTCCTACGGCGAAGAGCGTCCAGTTGCTACCGGTAACGACGAGCAGTCCTGGGCTCAAAACCGTCGCGTAGAACTGCGTAAGTAAGTTCTTATGCGTATGTGCCGTCGTGCTTTGACCGTCCTCGCACTCAGCCTGCCCTTCTCGGCGTGGGCTGCAGTTCCCGTAGTAGATGACAACGCGGGTGGCTATCCACCTGCGGGTTATGGCACGAGCGGCGCCTATGCCGGAGCAGGGGCTTCGGCCCCTGCTTCTGCAAACGGCCAGCTGTTCATGCAGCTGCAACAGATGCAGGACCAACTTTCCCGCCAGCAAGGCATCATCGAAGAGCTGCAAAACGATGTGTCGCGCATGAAGCAGGAAAACCTCGAGCGCTACCAGGATCTCGACCGCCGCATCGGCAGCGGTGCCGCACCTGCCGCGACTCCTGACAATTCTTCCACCGGTGGGGCCGTCAACGCCGCCACGGGTGCCGCTGCCGGCGCAAGCGCCGCGCAGCCACCGGCCGCCAGTGGCGAGCCGGGCGATCCGGCGAAAGAGAAGCTGTTCTATGAAGCTGCTTTCGACCTGATCAAGCAGAAGGACTTCGACAAGGCCAGCCAGGCCTTCGCTGCCTTCCTGCGCAAGTACCCCAACAGCCAGTACGCCGGCAACGCCCAGTACTGGCTCGGCGAAGTCAACCTCGCCAAGGGCGACCTGCAGGGCGCCGGCCAGGCCTTCGCCAAGGTCAGCCAGCTGTACCCGCAGCACAGCAAGGTACCTGACTCGCTCTACAAGCTGGCCGACGTCGAGCGCCGCATGGGCCACACCGACAAGGTCAAGGGTATCCTGCAACAGGTCATCACCCAGTACCCCGGCACCTCCGCCGCGCAACTGGCGCAACGCGACCTGCAAAAGCTCTGAGCAACACGTTTGAAAGAAACCCGCGCCTGTCGCGGGTTTTTTCGTTAGAATCCGTACCCCATTTTTTGTAAACACGCTGCCGCGGATAACGCCATGTCGAGTCCGCGACAGTGCCTGACGGAGGCGGACAGCCTGTTCAGCTGTCACGCCCGTGGCGATCATGCAAGACACATTACGCATCACCGAAGTCTTTTACTCGTTGCAGGGTGAAACGCGAACGGCTGGGCTGCCCACGGTATTCGTGCGCCTCACCGGTTGCCCCCTGCGTTGTCAGTACTGCGACAGCGCCTACGCCTTCAGTGGCGGCACTGTGCGCACCCTCGATTCGATCCTCGAGCAGGTGGCCGGCTTCAAGCCACGCTACGTCTGTGTCACCGGAGGCGAGCCGCTGGCCCAGCCCAACGCCTTGCCACTGTTGCAGCGCCTGTGCGACGCGGGCTACGAGGTATCGCTGGAAACCAGCGGCGCCCTCGACATCGCCGGCACCGATACCCGGGTAAGCCGCGTGGTCGACCTCAAGACCCCTGGCTCCGAGGAATCTCACCGCAACCGCTACGAGAACATCGAGCTGCTGACCCGCAACGACCAGGTCAAGTTCGTCATCTGTTCCCGCGAGGACTACGACTGGGCGGTCTCCAAGCTGATTCAGTTCAACCTGGCCGAGCGAGCGGGCGAAGTGCTGTTTTCGCCCAGCCACCATCAGGTGAGTGCCACCGACCTGGCCGACTGGATCGTCGCCGACAACCTGCCCGTGCGTTTCCAGATGCAGTTGCACAAGCTGCTGTGGAACGACGAACCTGGACGCTGAGAGAAAAGACATGACTGACAAACGCGCGGTAATCCTGCTTTCCGGTGGCCTGGACTCGGCCACCGTGGTGGCTTTGGCCAAGGCCGAAGGCTATGCCTGCTACACCATGAGTTTTGACTACGGCCAGCGTCATCGTGCCGAACTCGATGCCGCAGCGCGGGTCGCCCGCGACCTGGGCGTCGTCGAGCACAAAGTGATTGGCCTTAACCTCAACGGCATTGGTGGCTCGGCCCTGACCGACAGCACCATCGATGTGCCTGAGGCGCCGGGCGAGGGCATTCCGGTCACCTACGTGCCAGCGCGCAACACCGTGTTTCTTTCGCTGGCGCTGGGTTGGGCCGAAGTGCTCGAAGCCCGTGACATCTTCATCGGGGTGAATGCGGTCGACTACTCCGGCTACCCGGACTGCCGCCCCGAGTTCGTCGAGGCCTTCGAGCGCATGGCCAACCTGGCCACCAAGGCAGGTGTCGAAGGGCAGGGCTTCCGTATCCAGGCGCCATTGCAGAACCTGAGCAAGGCTCAGATCGTCCAGGCCGGTATCGCCCAGGGCGTTGACTACAGCCTGACCGTGTCCTGCTACCAGGCCGATGACGAGGGGCGTGCCTGCGGCAAGTGCGACAGCTGCCGCCTGCGTGCCGATGGCTTCAAGGCCGCCGGTGTAGAGGATCCGACCCGGTATTTTTGAAAAATTTATGATGGGGTGTTGATTTCCTCTGAGAAATCAGTAATATACGCGCCATCCAACGGGTCGTTAGCTCAGTTGGTAGAGCAGTTGGCTTTTAACCAATTGGTCGTAGGTTCGAATCCTACACGACCCACCATATTCACAGCGGTTCGTGAGTGCTAGAGAGGGGGGCTTGCCACAGCCATGTCTAGTCTTGCAGCCGTCTGGAGCGAACCTTAGGCCCGCTTCGACGTGATGTCAATATGGAATAGCCCGCCGCTTATGGCGGGTTTTTCCGTTTCTGGGTCAAAAAAGTCAAAGACTTAGCGCATTTTTGAGCTGTATCAGCTCATCCGGATCACGCCTCGAATGGATCCCAAATCCCGCGCAGCCAAAGGCATGACGCCAGTTTCCTAGCATCATGACTGGGGCAGGCTATTCCCGCCTTAAGCTGCTTCAGCTATCAGAATGGTGGCTGATTGCCTTTCGTCGATATTTCTCTATGGGGATGCTCGCGCGCTATACGCACAGCCTGCTCCAGCTGATGAAGAGCGCACGAAAGGTTTAGCACTCATGCTTGATGCCATCAGGCTGAAAAGCAGGGTGGGAGAAAAGAGTTCCTCAGGGGGAAGCGGGAGCTGAGAGCTGGAACAGAAATGTTCTAGGGGATATTGATGCCCAGGTGCAGGACCACCCCCTCCATGATGGCTCTGCTCCACAGTGCGTCGCCGACCGGAGTCGATACGGGCTTGGATTTGACCTGTTCGTGAGCCGGGCGCGGCGCTTTCATCGACGCGACGAACCAGGTGCAATGCGCCTTGCTGCAGGCTTCGCTCATGCAGCACGTCCCGCATATGGTCGTAGTCGGCCTCGATGTAGCTCATCGTCGTCGCGATGTTCGAGTGATTCAGCAAATTCTTGGTTAGGTGGATGTTCCTTTCCGGCTGCTTCATCAGATCCGTCGCCAGCGTGTGCCGGAAACGATGCGGCGTCATGCGAACCCCGAGCCTGTCGATCAGCTTCTTGTACATCGCTTCGACCTGGTCCGAGTTCATCTCCCGACGTTTGTAATGCCGAGAGAACCGGTTGACATTGAACAGTTGGTCTTCGGCGGCGAAGCCAGCTCGGCCAGCTTCATCCATGAGGCGCTGAACGTGCGGCGCTAACCCATCCATGATGGGAATGCGGAACTCGCGGTGTGTTTTCTCCGTTTCGCCGCGAACTAGGACCAGCTGCCGCTCCCAGTCCACATCCTGGAGTCGGATACATAGCAGTGCATTCAGCCTAATACCGGTGTAATAGAACATCTCGAAAGTTGCCAGCCAGAACCACGCTGGAGTGATCCTGGCACGCTCCCCGGTTGCGGCCTCCTGTTCAGCAAGGCTATTCAGCCACCGTCGAGCCTGGTGTATCGCTTCGCCGGCAATGATCTTGCTCGGTCGTTTCGGTGCGATGACCGTGGTTTTTTTGAAGGGGTTTGCCCCGGCGTCTGGCAGGATTCCGTACTCGATGCCATAGCCCCATATCGTGCGTAGATGGTTCGAGTATGTGTTCCAGCTACGCTTTGACAGGCCGCCCTCGATGACCTTGCTTCGCCAAGCGAGGATGTCTCGGCGATCAATGGTCTCCACGTCTACAGCCTTCCCAAAGTGTTTTTCCAGGGACTTCATGGCCGCGCCATAAATCTTGGCGCTCGCCTGTCTTAGATCATGGTCGACCAGGTACTCTTGCAGCAGTTCCTGAGGCGTCATTCTGCCGCCCCTTCCGTCACCCTGCGCAAGCTCGGGTTATTCATGGGCTGCTCAGCGAAAAGCAGCTTCGGGTCAAGTATGAGGTAGCCCCTGAGTTGGGTTGTCTTCCTCGGACCGATGACGTCGTAGGTCCAGATGTTCAGTTGCTTGTTGGTCTTCTGGTGAGTCTTCTCTTTTTCAAATGCACGCTGTACTTGCTGCCAGGCCGCTGTTCCCGGCTTCCCGGCACTTTTCTCCAGATCCGGATGTTCAAGCACATAGCGTTTGAAGATTCCTGGAGTTACCAGCATTGCCGTGTCATCGACGGTATGGATTAGGGCCTTGGTGTCGTTAATTATCAATTTGTGGGAGGCGATGCCTGCTTTTACCCAGGCGATGAAATTCCCTCCCAGTGAACTACTGGTAGGCATTGTGGTGACATCTTTTAGTGCAGCATTCCTTGCTGGGGCTGCTAGAGAATCTTCAGCCGCCTCTGCCTCTTCTATTCCTTGATGGGGAGGGGGGGCGGCCGCTGAGCCTTGGCTAGCACTTAGCTCTTCTGATGGCTCAGTGATATTACTATACAGTGCTAGAAGCTCCTCGCGCTCAGAAGATTGGATCCCTTCACTTGGGCCTGGTTGAACCAGTGGGCGAGGGCGCAGAGGTGGTTGATGGGTTTCGGCAACGGAGTCGATTGTGTCCTCCGGCACGCCACAAACTGTTTCTGCAGCAGGGCTCGGCGCGACGGCTGCTTCCTGCTCCACATCCACGGTGAGGGATCCGCCGTACTGCTCGGGACGATCGTCAGGGTTGGGCCACACGAGCGCAGGCGATATCTTCAAGAAGGTGAAGTTGTTCTTCCAGCCGCGGCCATTATCGATCGTGGCTTTCCAAATCGCTTTATCCTGGGCGTTTGTCTGGATAATTGCCTGGTCCTGGAGCATGTTGAAGAAGGGGGCGTTGGATGTTGGTACTCCCTCGATACCCTGGGTCAGCATGTATGCTCGGAGCTGGTCTGCGGCGGGTTTACTCACCAGCCAAAGCGCATCCTGCGTCAGCCACCCATCCGAAGGCCCGTCTGGGTGGTTTAGCTTGAGCTTCTCCCGCACAAGGAACCGCAAGCCATCAGCCAGCTGACGCTGAAGGGACTGTTTGGGGGCGGCGAGTGCCCGCTCTGGATTCCCGCCCAGTTGCTGGGCGACGGAGGCTTTATCTGCCTGAACCACAATTTCTGCCAGGATGCCGGCGTGCTCGTGTTGGCCGGCGAGGAGGTATATCAACTGCCTCCACAGTTCAGGGAACCCACTGAGCCAGTCCAGGATCCCGCTGTCCAGGACCTGCGTGTAAACCAAGGCTGATGCAGCACCATGCAGTTGATACTCCCTGCCTTTCACGTACCTGAACCTGTAGGGCCGGGTGATAGGACCATGCCATGGGTGCCACAGTTGCCCATCCTCGAGCTCCACACGAACATCAACCGCAATCTTGCCCAGATCATGCAGCAACGCGCCGTAGGCCGCTGCCGCTGTCCAGGCTTCTGCCTGAGCCGACTGTGACTCAGGTGGAGCCCCGATCGGCAGGAGATGTGTCTGACGGATCTTGAGAGCGTAAGCCATGATCTCCAGGCCATGGTCCAGGAGGCCACCAAGGTGGGCATGGTGATGGTTCTCTGAAGCAGGGAGCAGCTGCACCAGCTCGGCGTAGCGCTCGAGTGGCTGGCGATAGAGGGTGTTGAACTGAGCTCGTGAGAGCGAAGCCCGACGCCAGATGTTCTCCAGGAGCTGCTGGCGGAGTGGGCTCTGCAGGAGCGCTGCAGGCTTCGCCGGCAGGTGGAAGCCTTGCGGTGAGGCTTCTGGCGTTGGCTTGGCCGCTTTGCGGCTCAACCATGAGAGGAGTTGCATAGGTTGCTCCATGGGTACACATGGAGCGGGCTTTTCCCTGAATGGCGGTTTGCTATCAAGCTTAAATCAGCAGTCGCTCAGCCGCATATTTTGAGGCATATTGCCATCATTGCGCGAAGAACTGCTCAGCCTCAACCTCATCCGCGAACGAATAACATACCCATTCTGAGTTGTCGTCCAGAAGCTCAAGAATGAGTGGTGCCTCGTAGTTTACCAATTGGGTACCAGAACTATACCAAGATGCTCCATGATTCCAGCCATGTAGTAGAGCATCTTCCAATCTTACAATACAGCGAAGACCGTTTTTGGAAGTCATCGCAAACCTCATTTTTGCGAAGCCTTGAAGTACATGTGCAATTTGCCAGGTTGCAAGGTCCGGGCTCTTGATCGCGATATCTCTCAGGTATAACAGTCCGCCAGCCTGTTCCAGCTTTCCGGACTTCTCTAGTATCTCTACAACTGTCACTACGTCGAAGCTAGAGTTAGCTTCTATCGCTGTTTCAATCCCCCGGAAAATTAGGTAATGCTGATGGCTCGTGAACCAACTTGGTTCAACGTCTTGCACGAGGTCCCTGTCGTTCCAGAGCATAAGCAGCCCAAGAAGGTCGCGTTCAGCCCTTTCTGCTAAGACTTGGTACTCTGCGGGTAAAGTGGGCATTGGCGAAAATAGCTTCGAAAAGGCAGTTGCATCCATCACAGAAATCCTTTTGGTCCAGCCCTTTCGGATAGGGCTTTTACCCTTGTGGTCCATTCCATTATCCATTTAAATCCATTTGCCTCTGAACCATTTACCTTTTACTCCTGATGCAGGTGGTTCAAGTTCTGAGCGACCTCCATCGCGTCATGGAGAATGCGTAGTATCTCAACTGCCTGGTCTGTCCCAGTACGGTAGAACACTATATGCCGGGGGCTTAACAAGCGACCGTCAGCCACTTTCATCACGTTGAATGACAGATGCAGACTGCGAAGACCCGGTGAAAGCTCATCGCGCATCATGCTGCCGGGCAGTGTCGGCTGTTCCGCGATGGAATGGAATGTTGTCTGTAGCAGGTCTTGATACCGATTCCTGACGGACTCACCGAGCCTCACCTGTGTGAAACGGAGCGTATCGGCGATGTCGGTGCGTGCCTGGGGTGTCATGCGAACCATGATTCTACTCATGCCTTGTCACTCGCCAGTCTTCCAAGATTGTCGAGGTAGGCCGCCAGATTGGCCGGGTCGATTTCATCATACTGGCCTGCTTCGACCTGCATGATTCCTACTGATGTCGCGTTCCGCAGTGCATCGAGTCTGGCTGCCTCAGCTGCTTCATGCTCGAGCAGCATCCGAATGCCCGCTCGCACGACCTCGCTGAAGTTCTGATACCGACCAGTCTTAACGAGATCATCAATGGACTGCTCCATCGGCTTAGGAAGGACTACGTTATGGGTTGCCATAGATGTGGACCTGATGAGTGGTATGGCACTTTATGCCATGTCTCTTGCGAAATTGCCAAAGGTGTCGTATACATGATGGCAAGGTGCTCTCACTGAGCAAGGAGATGGAACATGACTACAGCAACCAAAAACTCGATTGCCTTCCGCTTGGGCCGGGCCTGTGGTGCAGTGGTACGCTTCTGTCTCTTCGACAAGAACTCTCTTGTACGGTGGGGTAAAAGAGTGGTGGTTTTTACCGCCTTAGCTCTGTTCCTAACCAATTCGCTGAGCGCCATTCTTGGTTCACTTTTAAGCATCGGCTGTGTAGGGCTGTCTATCTGGGCTTTGTCGACAGGGAACTCCTCTCTGCTTTCAGGCATGCTGAAAGAGGATGCCCCTGCTCGCGGATCAGACGATGATTCATACAGGGCACCCTTCTACGGTGAGCATGAGCATCCTGATTACAATATGCACTTCAAGGACTGATTCTGTTTCAGGTTATGGCCAGGTCTCTGGCCATAGCCATTTATGTTGACCCGGATTTTATTGCGTCCTTGGCTACACTCCCTCCTTGCGATCCAGCGGTTTGTATATCCTTCGTTCCGTTGGTGAGCCCTCCGATGATATTCCCCGTTTGTATCCCTGCCCAGCCGAGAGCAACTACCCAGAAGGTGGGGAGGATGAGGAACATCGAACCCATTACGAAGTTTAGAATCGCGTCTTGCGTGGTGGTATTCAACCCCATCACAGGATCAAAGGATAAGTGCGGAGAGCCCGAACCGTACAAAACGTCGATGATTGTGCTGTCGACCCATCTTGCAAGTTGAAACCAGAAGTCTACGAATATCAACGCGAACATTGTTACTGACATGGTCATGGCAACTTTCAGCTGATAGGCCCCGATTATCAGTACCAGTGGAATGCAGATGACCATGGCCATCTTGAGGAAGGCCACTACCATCGGTAAGGCTTGGCGCACCATGTCCATGGCCGGGAAGAAGGCCAGCGAGCCGACTGCGACCCCCAATGTGCCCCCTGCCCGAGCAAGGCCATTCCATACGGTTCCATCGATCTGCCCGCCATAGTCGGTGTAGACGTCTCCATTGACCTGGCTGGATGGCGACACGAGCTGGCGAATCATCGAGTCGGTGACTTCCTCCTGGGACAACCACTTTGCCCACCCGAGGAACTGGTTCAGCAGGCTTGGATCGACTTGGGCTTTCAGACGATCCCGCAGGCCGATGTTCCCATCTGACCACCACTGCTTGCAGGTGGGGTAGCCACCACCGCCGGTCACCTGGGGCATGCCATCATCACGCTTCGTGTCATACGGCCAGGATGCGCGTGGTGTTCTGGAGTAATCCGTGTCGTAGTAACCGGACGTATTGAGCAGGTAGTGAGACCCGATCCAGTTCAGGTCCTGCAGAGCCTTCTGGTCTTTGGCGATCGACCCAATGTCAGGCTGACGCATAAATAGGCGCGCGCGGGAAGGACCGAAGCAATCATGGGTGAAGTCAGCTACCTCTTGCGCAAGCAGAGGGTTGCCGATCCTCATCGCGTCGACCTCCATGCGCATTTGCCTGAGATCGGTACCGCAGGGGATTGATGCAACGGCACCGCTATTCAACCCCTTCGACAGCGCGTGGACGAGCGCCCACCAGACCGGCACCTTCGCGCTCTTGCCGGCCAACGAACTGAAGGTCGTGTTCCAGCCTGTCTCCGAGGGGGCCGGCGTCAGCACCTGGCACTGCTTCCCCCGCGCCTGGTCAAACTGCAGAGTGTCAAACCCCACAGAGATGGCTGGCACAGCGCACAGTGAAACAACCACGTACCCGACATACAGCTGGGTTTCAATGCGAGCCAGGGAAAGTACCCCCTTGTTGCCCTCGTCGGCGCCTTCTCCTCGGACCTTGATCCACTCCCGGGCGACGATGATGATGAAGGGCAGGGCGAACAGGCCCGTGTCGGAGATCATGTCCCAGATCCCGTTGTTGATGATCCACCCTACAAGGGTGAGGTAATACTCCAGGTAGTCGTTCGTGTAGAGCGTCATAGCACCTCCGACCAGGTTATGGGTGCTTTCGAGATTTCGATGATCACGAACAGCAGGAGCACCAGAAACTCGATCCGCTGAGTCCCCCTGGATGGTTGACCAGATTCAGCCCCGGGCAGGCGTGCCTTGAGTTTCAACCAGGCGAAGACGATGCTGCCGTAGAGGGCAAGTCGCCATAGCAGCAGTGGCAGGTAATTGCCCTCGCGCCACTTCAACCAGGTGTCGAATGCGCCCAGATGATTGACCGCGATGATGCCGAGCAACACGCTCAGAACCAGCATCACCACGCTCAGTACCACGCCTCCCAGCAGGACCTTGAGGGGGTGTACTTTTTTCTCGACATCTTCGGCCATGGTCACTCCTTGCCAGCAGGCTTCTGCAGCTGAAGCAGGCGATCCTGCTCAGGAGCCGCGTCGTAAACCGAGCGAGAGTTTTCGGAGCGCGCCTTGCTGCGCTCGATGATCTTCATCGGGGAGTTGTTGGCGAGCTGCTGCCGCATGTCGAGCTCGGTCTTGAGGTTGCTGATGAGCTGCTGAAGCGTGTCGACCTGGCCGAGCGTGGCCTCAACGGCAAGCTTGTTCGCATTCACGTTGGGTTCCTTGCTGCCTGTAATCAGCATGCGCTGCAGCAGGAGTCCTTTCTCCAGGACATCGGCCAGGGCGACCTCGGATGCCAGGCGGGAGGCCAGCACCGCCTGATCCCGCTCGTCGCGGAGGGCTGTAACGACGCCGCGGGTGATGGGGAGGGAGTCGCTGCTTGCCTCACGCAGCTTCTCAGAGGTGATCTGTGTTCTGGGCTTCAAGAGCTCCTGCAGTGCCGCGAGCTTCTTGTCGTATGTCTCCTGGATCAGTGGCGTCAGGCCCACACCCGGAGTCGAGGTGGTGGTGCAGCCTTCGCAGGTCTGGAGCTGCTGCTCACCCAGGACGCGGTTTGCGAACTGGGCGGCTTCGGCCGGAGATTCCCAACTGCCGCACACCAATCCATTGGAGCAGCTGGACTGCGGGATGCTCGAGGTGTCCTGAACCGCGCGGTTGTTGAGGAGGTTGTAGCCTGCTTTGGCGACGTCTCCAACCACTTTGATGGGCTGCTGCCCATTGCCACCGGCCTGTTTCCCGCCTACCCAGGTCACGCCATTGGATCCTGGTGCTTCCTCGACCTGGTCAACCACAGCAACGGCATCGGAGCCGGATGCCAAGGCTTGCCCCATCTTCTGTCCCTCGGCAACCTTACCCCACCCCATCTGGCTACCCGCAATATCGGCCATCCGCTCGGCCATAGCCCTGCAGGTTCCCTTCGATCGGTCGTAGTCCAGGCGCGCCTGCAGGATCCCGTTCGTCAGCAGGTTGTAGAGGGCGGGATTGGCTCGCTGCAGGATCAACGCCGGCAGTGACGTGACTGCGCCGGTCGCGTTCTGGATGACACTGCCCATGATCTGCTGGAAACCCTGAGTAGCGCCGTTCAGCTGATTCTGCAGGGTGTTGCTGAGGTCCATGTTTCCGCAGACCAGATTGTTCTGCCAGCCAGCGCCGACGGTGATGCTTTCCATCTGGCCAGCGCTGCCCATCTGAACGGCGCTGCCACCACCGATACTGTAGAGCACGTCGTCCCCGATCACGCTGCCCTGGGATTCGACCTTGATTGGATCGGCGGCCTCGGCCACGGACCAGGCGCTGCTCAATCCAGCTGCGAGAATGATGGCGGCGGTTAATTTGTTCATAGAGATCTCCAGGTCGTATCTCATTGGAAGTCAGTGCTTCCCAGGAAGGTCTGACCCTTTCGCTGGCAGCATGAATAGGGCCGCCACAGGGCCCAGGCATAGGCTTCGTCGACCGCGTCGGCATTGGGGCCAGGGGAAGGGAACACGGCGCAGGTGGGGCTCATGGTTGGCGTGAGTGACTGCCACTTGCCTGTGCTGGCATCACCTTCTTTCAGTTCCCCGGCAGGCCAGTAGCCTGGCTCCGGTTGGGAGCGCATCGGGAGGTACACGTGGGGCTGCCCGACGCGGGTTGTGATGTCACCGGCGCGCTGGGCGATGACTGCACCGGACTTGAAGTCGTCTACCTGGTGGATAAACCCGCTACGTGGGTAGATGCTTCCCCACATGTCGGCTGAGAGAAGTCCCCCGACTTCACGCATGCCAGGGATCAGCGCCTCGGGATAGACGGATTCGGGAACCCCGTACCGCCATGCGAGTGTGTCCAGCGTGCTGAGCATGTAGGGCACGTATGGGGTGGTCGCGCCGTGGCAGGAGTATCCGAAAGAGCTGGCAAACCGGCTGAACACAGCGGCTCCAGGGTGGCCGATAACGTCAGCCTCCTTGAACTTAGCGATGTTGTTCTCGGCGTTGTGGTTGGTGGTTCCATCATGGCCGGCCTGCGCTGTCGCATTTGGGGCACCCATGGGGCTCACTTCTGTCCAGGGGTTCCCTCCTGTGTTGGCATATGCGGACACCACCGCGTCCGGGATGTAGTGCCGGACTTTGGTCGAGGTTTTGACTTTGCAGCCGATGGGCGTGCAGAGCAGCCAGTAGCAAATGCCGACCACTTTGTACTCCAGGCAGGTCGGTGAGCTGGTGGATGCGATAATCGCCGCCGAGCTGATGGCCGCAGAGGCTGAGAACGGTAATGCCGACGTGAGAAAACCCGCCAGGGTGAGTCGGGAAATTTGCCTCATCATCGCCCCCTTGCCTGGTTAATGGTCTGCATGGCGGCCGTCACGTCGGGTTGGCCGAAAACCACATACCGGCGATCAACCACCACAGCCGGTACTTTCGAGACGCCGAGGCTCCAGGCATCAGCATTGGCCTGTTGGGCAACGGCCAGCTGTTGCATCAGTGCTGCTCCGGCCGGGGTGCCCATAAATTGTCTTGCGGCGAGCGCTGCCTGGTGCGGGTTGGGTGGTAACTTCCTGGACAGCTGCTCCTCGATGCGCTGCTGGTCATCGAGCTTGATGACACGCACATCTGCTGGCACTGAGGTCAGTGGGTGCGCAGCGTCTGTAATGGCCCATGTCTCGGCATGCGCGGTGCTGTTGGCCAATGCGACGACGAGCAACAGGGCTGCTTGCGATGAAGGCAGGGGGATGTTGAACATGGGACTTCACCTGAAATGGGGGGACCGATACAGGAAAACGGATTGGCCGTTCAGGCGCACCAGGAAATAGATATCTGAAGGTGCTTGGATTTTGCGGGAGAGTAGACGCGCGGCGAGTCCACCATTGAGGCAGAGCAGCTTAAATTTGCGCAGCATGGCCCAAAGCTAACTCCCGAAAACAAATGACCGCCGTTTTATGTTGCTAAGCAATCGATCCGGTGCCGAGAGGGAAGAAAGCCAGTACACACTGCGGCTTCTGCTCAATACACAGGGAGAAGTCATGATTTTCGATATCGCTAACTATTAAGACCCGGTGAAATTCAGAGCGCTTGGCCGGCCTAAGTGCCCCAACGCCGATTGCCGCAGCGAGAACTTGGATGTATCGCTCAGCGAGCATCTGTTCGGGCCGTGTAACGGTCAGTACGAAGTAGTGTGTTGCCGTGATTGCATGACGTTGCTTGCAGCGTACCTGATTGCAATCATGAATGTTCTGAAGGGCATCCCTGAGCAGGATCAGATCACGCACCCGAAGGTCTGAGACATAAACCTCCGCGTAAGTTTTCAAAGGATACTCCCGGATCACATGTTCCGGGGGGGGCTTTCGGCCAAAACTACTAAAACGGGCGACCAGAACGTCTAAGAAGGTGTAGACAAAATAAATTAAACTGTCCGCTCCTATCTGCCAGGACCGCCTTGAAGTCATGCTTCGAACCGGACGCCCGCCCTCGATTGCCGTGGAGCAGTACCCACTGCTGGTCAAGCATGGCTCATGCTCACCCCTATTCCAGCCAAGCTGAATTGGCGCGTGCATTCCTTGCTGAAACGGGTATCACCGCTCATCCCGACACCTTTGCCAAAGCGTTGAAACTGGCGGGGATTACACGCGTAAAGCAGCGCACCAAGGGTAGCTTTCAGTCAGCCGAGCCTCGCAAGTCCTATGGCTACAACGAAACGCACCGGCGCCAGCTGCTGGAGCAGCGAGATCGTGTCCCAGGAAGTGGTGTAACTCATCATGGCTCTGGCCACTGAGTTTGCCGTTTAGTTGATCACGGCCGACAGCTTGGCCTGTGGATTATCGCTGACTGCTTCAAAGGCCTCCAACTGCATGTAACGTCGTTGCAGGCACCACTCGTCGTTCTGCTCCAGCAGCATCGCGCCTACCAACCGCGTGATGGCCGGATCGTTAGGGAAATCCTGAAAAAGACTTCCCAAATCTGGTGAAGTACGCCGATCCCATTGCCCGACTTTTACGATGAGAAAATGAGCTTCACTGACGCCGAGTACGCCGACAAGCGCAATCAGACCCGCAAGGAGTTGTTCCTGATCGAGATGGATCAGGTGGTGCCGTGGCTGGGCTTGATCGCCTTGATCGAGCCGCATTATCCGTAGGACGAAGGCGGTCGTCCGGCCTACCCGTTGATGGAAATGCTGCGCGCGCATCTGATACAGAACTGGTTCGGCTTGATCTGAGTGTTTTGGATCAGTCCGGCGCTTTTGTAATTGGCAACCACTGAAATCAGCCAGAAATTCATGGCTATTTCAGATCATCCTTAATTGACAGGCATTACCTATCAGGGTGCTTTTTGTGCTGCATGCCGAGTCCAGCACCCACGTACCAGCAAGCGAATTGCGCAGATAACTAAACTAAAAAATGACGACCACATCCAATAGAGAACTTTAGCATGACAGTGAAAGCTATCACTCATGCATATTGGGTAGTGGCCACTCCTGAAAACGAAAGCCCCCCAGAAAGGCAACCAGTTAATGAGCAATTGCACAATTATCGACTCAGTCGAGCGAGGCATATGATGTTGAAAATCCCAGCGATCTCCCTGGCACAAACCAATTTAGCAGAGGCCAGTTCTGCAAAGCTGCTTTCTTATCAGAAAAATTTGAATCAGTGCATTGCTGAGGTGAACCAAGCACTGCATTCAGATCACTGGCATACAACCCGCTTCGACCATCACGACGTCGGACTCATGCCTGGTTTGATTGAGTATGCAAACCGGTCAGCGCCTGGGTTTAACCTCATGCTCGCACCTTCGCCGAGTTTAGCCGTCAACTGCATTCAAGACGCCCTGGTGGATGGCGTCAGCTCTGGCAGGATTATTGTCAATATCGGCACAGAAGGTATCCATTGGAGTGCGCTAGACTTTCGCGTAATGAACGGCAAGTGCTCAATTATTTCTTTTGAGCCCAGCACCTTCCTGAATCATGGGCCAGCCAAACTCGACAGCGACCTATCCCAACAAATCGCCAAGGGGCTTCACGGGCGAGAGCACAGCTTTTACACGATATTCATGGACATCCAGCGAAGTGCGAGTGAATGTGGGATTTTCAGCCTCGTGACCGCAAAGAAGCTACACAAACACCACGATGAGATTACAGCCTTGCATGAGCTAAATATCAAAGGCGATATTCAAAATCACTACAAAGACACTATTTTGCCACCTGTCTTTATGAAGCATGCTCAATCTAAGAGTCGACTTGCCCAATATATCGATAATCATCCGGGGGGCGATACAACAGAGATTAACAAAAAGAAGCAAACGCTGGTAAATCACCAAGCATCGTACCTGGCGACTACCCACGGAAAGGAAATGGTAACGTCCATCCATGAAAAACGACTGGATCTGTATCAAAAACTGCAAAAATTCATCACACCCTGACCCACGCACCACACCATAGTGCTTTCTATAGAGCCGGACACAACAGGCAGCCCAGCAATGAATGGGCAACCTGTTCCAATGAGGACTTCCATATTTGGCAGAATGCCTGATCTCAACCGCCGAGACGCCTGATGAAGCAGATGACCTTCGCTGATGCCGAGTACGCCGGCAAGCGTAAGCAGACCCGCAAAGAGCTGTTCCTGATCGGGATGGATCAGGTGGTGCCGTGGAAAGGCTTGATCGCCCTGATCGAGCCACATTACCCAAAGGGCGAAGGCGGTCGCCCGGCCTATCCGTTGATGGCGATGCTGCGCGTACATCTGCTGCAGAACTGGTTTGGCTACAGCGACCCGGCAATGGAAGAGGCGCTGTATGAAACGACGATCCTGCGCCAGTTTTCCGGAGTGAGCCTGGAACGAATCCCGGACGAAACCACTATTCTCAACTTCCGACGTCTACTGGAAAAGCATGAGTTGGCGGGTGGGATTCTCGGTGTCATCAATGAGTATCTGGGGGATCGTGGCTTGTCGTTGCGCCAGGGCACCATCGTCGATGCCACCTTGATTCACGCGCCCAGTTCGACCAAAAACAAGGACGGCAAGCGCGATCCCGAGATGCATCAGACGAAGAAGGGCAATCAGTTTTACTTCGGCGCCAAAGCCCACATCGGCGTCGATGATGAGTCGGGTCTGGTGCACAGCGTTGTGGTCACTGCAGCCAACGTTGCCGACGTCACTCAGGTCGACAAACTGCTGCACGGCAAGGAAAACGTGGTCTGTGCAGATGCCGGATACACCGGTGTCGAAAAGCGCGAGGAGCACGCGGGGCGCAGAGTCATTTGGCAGATTGCTGCCCGGCGCAGCACGTACAAGAAGCATGGGAAGCGCAGCGTCTTGTACAAAGCGATCCGCAAAATCGAGAAGGCCAAAGCCCAGGTTCGAGCAAAGGTCGAGCATCCTTTTCGGGTGATCAAGCGCCAGTTCGGCTATTCGAAAGTACGTTTTCGAGGATTGGCCAAGAACACCGCGCAGATGCTGACGCTATTCGCTTTGTCGAACCTGTGGATGGCACGCCGACATTTGTTGGCGGGAGCAGGAGAGGTGCGCGCGTAATGCAGGAAATGGCTGCTGCGAGGTACCGTGCAGTGGTCGATGGCCCCGAAAAACAGAGACTGCTGATCAGGTTTCAACGTGCGGCGTTTTTTGAAGTATTGGCTGCTCGATAGCCGGAAAATATCCGGCTATTTCAGACCATCCTTAGGAAAAATCCCCACGACATCGGTGCGGCGTTTGATTTCGGCGTTGAGCCGCTCGAGTGGATTGGTGCTGTGCAGTTGCTGGCGGTGTGCTTTGGGAAATGCCATGTGCGCCAGCACTTCATCCTCGCAGCCATCCATGAGCGCCGCGATCTTGGGGTACTTTTCGCGCAACTGATCAGCGACTAAGCGCCATTGCTGATGACATTCGGCACGGCTGTCTTGAGCGAAGACCGTGCGCAGCAGTGCCGCCACCATGGTGCGCTGGCCCTTGCCGACGTGGGCCATGGCGTTGCGCATGAAGTGCACACGGCAGCGCTGCCAGGTTGCGTTGAAGACCTTGGAAACAGCTGCCTTGAGGCCTTCGTGAGCGTCGGAGATGACCAGTTTCACGCCCCGCAAACCACGTCGCATGAGGCTACGCAGGAAGTCTGTCCAAAACGGCTCGGCCTCTGACGGCCCGACCCGCATGCCCAGAACTTCGCGGCCACCGTCAGTGTTTACGGCCACAGCGATTATGACGGCGACCGAGACGATGCGCCCGGCCTCCCGCACCTTGACGTAGGTGGCATCGATCCACAGGTAGGGCCAGTCACCTTCAAGCGGGCGATCAAGGAAGGCATGAACGCGTTCATCGATCTCACCGGCTAGCCGTGAGACCTGGCTTTTGGAGATGCCCGTCATGCCCATGGCTTTGACCAGCTCGTCCACCGAACGCGTTGAAACGCCTTGAATGTAGGCTTCCTGGATCACCGCTGCCATCGCCTTCTCGGCAGTACGTCGAGGTTCGAGAAAGCCAGGAAAGTAGCTGCCCTGGCGCAGCTTCGGGATCTTCAGGTCAACGTCACCGGCGCGGGTTTGCCAGAGGCGATCCCGGTAGCCGTTGCGGCTGTTCGTCCGGTCTGGGCTTTTGACATCGAAGCCGGCGCCGCACAGGCCTTCGACATCGAACTCCATCATGCGCTGGGCAACGAACTGGATCATTTGCTTGAGCAGATCAGCGTCTGCCCCTTTCTCAACCAACTCGGTCAATGCGATAGTGGGCTTGGTCATCGTGGTTTCTCTGGTGAAGGTTAAGTCCGCAAACTCAACGTTAGCCAAGAACCACGATGACCATCCTCTTTCGCCCGCAGGGCGCCTTCGGCTGGTTCAGTTACACCACTCCCCGGGACACGATCAGCAGCCGATATCCCAGCTGCTTGACTGATGCTGAATGGGCACTGGTCGCGTGGCCTGGAGACCGCGTCAGATGTGAGCCTCAAGGAGCGCCTGCCCAATCCATCATCGGAATGCTGGATGGTCAAAGATTTATATTTACCATCGATAGGCAACCGCCGCTCCATTCTCGACGGACGCTGCTTGAGGCCTGTTGCTATGTAGTACGCACGGGCTGCTCATGGCGAATGCTCCCCCGCGAGTTTCCTCATTGGGACAATGTCTACAAGACCTTCCGCCGCTGGAGTGCCCAAGGCAAATTCGAGCAAATGCATGATCGCTTGCGTGCGCAGTGGCGTGAGAGGGAAGAGCGCGCTGACAGCTCTTCGGCGGCCGTCCTGGATGCTCAGTCGACCCGCAGTTCGCCCCAGGGCGGTGACAGCGGCTACGACGCCGGCAAGAAGGTGAAGGGGCGTAAACGAAGTTTGATAGTCGATACGTTGGGCCTGCTGCTGGCAGTGAGTATCAGTGCTGCAAGCGTGCAGGATCGCGACGCGGCAGATGCTGCGGTAGCGTACTCGAAGGAAAAATATCCGTCATTGAATACGCTTTTCGTCGAGAGTGCCTACGCAGGAAAGTGGGCTCAACGTACGCATCAAACGCACGCAATCGATGTTCAAGTGATCCGTGGGCCAAACAATAGAAGAACCGGGCAATGGCGCTCAGAGCAGGGAGATCTGTTTACTGTGGCGCCTGCACCTACCGGCTTTGTAGTTATGCCCAAGCGATGGGTTGTTGAGCGGACTCATGCCTGGAATGAGAGGGCTCGGCGGCTGATCATGCACCACGATCGACTGTTCGCCGTGAGTGAATCTTGGGTATGGCTAGTCGAGGCACGCATCCTCGCACGCCGACTCACTACATGATTTTGTCTACACCCTCTTAAAGGCGCTGCAGCAGCATGTAAATCGAGTATGCTTGTTCTCTAATCACTATCAATATCCAATAGATTCTCCAATGCGCGCGCACGAAGCTCCTTGACTTTGTCGATACTTTTTGCAGGTGACGTGTGAGTTATGTCGCGCGGATCATTGATCAACACGTTGCCGTTTATGTCGATCAGAAATTGCAAGTCTTCGATATGTATTGAATGCGATTTAAGTTGTGTGATGATTGTGTCGCAGTCGGCTAGAATACATTTATTGAAATTGATATCGCTCGGAAGAACTCTTTTATTGTTGATTAAGTCTTCTGAGTCGAGCGCACTATGAATATAGTATTTTTCTACACCGAACAATTCATTGTACTTTACTAGCCCACGCACACTGAGTACCGGAAATCCCAATTCCTTAAGTCTCTGGGACACGGACATTTCATTTTTTG
Organism: Pseudomonas sp. MWU13-3659; assembly: GCF_023757525.1. Classification (NCBI taxonomy): domain Bacteria; kingdom Pseudomonadati; phylum Pseudomonadota; class Gammaproteobacteria; order Pseudomonadales; family Pseudomonadaceae; genus Pseudomonas; species Pseudomonas sp. MWU13-3659. The sequence continues at coordinate 153,215 of NZ_JAMSHW010000010.1, forward strand.
CGCAGTCCTCAGGAGAGGTATTACCAGTCGTACCTGGACGGAATAGGCAGAGGCAGTACTGTGCGTTGTCTGAATGAAATATATCTTTTTGACTGCCCTCGCCAATTTTTTGGCCTATATAGGCGACGTCACGAAATAGCTCCGTGCTTTTGCCTGTGTGTGAGGTAGATACTTCGGCATGTGCAGTTGCTGCGCCTGAAATCTGAATCATATGATTGCTCGGAAGGGAGGTTGAAGTTCTATGGCCGATTAGACGTTGTGAGTGAAGCTTGGGTATGGCTGACAGAGGCGCGATTACCCAATTTGGATAGTGCTCACTACTGTATCTCCTTTAAAAATTTCGCTTCATACTAGCGCGTCCAATCTTCACGAAACTATCAAAATAAGACGTTTTTTTTGATAGGGCTTGAAATATCGTCGAACCATTCCGCGTCATCAGGATCCAGCTCCTCCAAATTCATTTCGCGCTGCAGGTTTAGCTCGATCACGGTACCTGGTGCCGGCGCATACCAGTCGACGATCACGAAGCGTCCATTACCTGTGGTAGCGTCGTAGTCCATCAATACACAGTCGTCATTCCACTTCTGGAGAGCCCAGCTTAGCTCAGCGTGCGAGGGTAACTCTTCCCCGGCCGGCTCAAGCTGAAACCATCCGTGACCGGAGCCTGAACTTGGAAAGAACCTGCTTGGCAGGTTGCGCTCCTCGTCATTGTTGTTGGTGCGCGAGACCGTGAGTTGGATCATTACCTTGACTCCTCTTCGCTCAGTGGGGCCTGGGCGGCAAGGGCATCGATAACCGAAAGCAACGCAGCGCTGTCTACCGGCCCCTCCAGGCGAATGCTGTGCCCCGTCAGACTGTCGGTGATCTCGATTGTGGGGGTAGCGGCAATGCCTCGGCTCTTGGCCACAGCCAGCTGTCTCTCAACAGCTTCACGGATGTCCGTGTATGTCTTAGCGCAATTGGAAAGAGACTGGGTGGAGACACCGGGCACCTCCAAGTCTTCAACGAGTCCTCGTCCATTGCCTCGTGTGCGCATCAGGACCTGGTCGATCGCCTGCCAGAAAACCTCTGTCCCCCCCAAGTACCCTGCGCATTGCACAAGCCGTGCCTCCGATAGTGCTGCGGCTCCGTGGGTATCAAGGGGAAAGTGGTGCCAAGCGAGCTTCACGTTGTCTTGCTCGCTAACCCATTGCTTGAGTTGGGGGGTATATGCCCTGCAGTAGGGGCACTCGAGGTCTGCGTATTCGGTGATGGTCCATCGAGCACTGGGAGACCCGAAATACCAAGTCCCGCTCGGCCCACTCGATTGTGGGCTCTGGTTCGTTAAATGCCAGACAGCAACGATTAAGCCGGCCAAGAGTGGCAGGTAGGCCAAGCTGCCTATCAAGCGGTCTCTACGCATGTGGCCCACCCTCATCGCCAGACACTACTTGAACTGGCTGGTATAGGCGCTGCAGTGCATCTTGAAGGTCCGCGAGGGCGCCCTCGGGCTGTGGATGCTGTTGCAGCCACTCACTGAAAACGCCCTGGAGCAACGGCAGAAGATCTCGTCGATCAACTGCGTTATTTTTGATCTGCTGCAGCTCTTCGATGAGTACCGGCGCGCAAATTGCCAAGGATTGGAGCGTATCGTGCCCGGGGTCTTTGAGCAGTTGGGTCAGGTTATCAATGATGCTCTGGGTCAGGGTATTCATGACTCTCATGCCATGCGCTCCACGGCTTTCTTCGTTTCGGGAAAGATGATGGGGTAAGGGGTAATGCCGCGTTTGCGATCCAGGTCGGCGGCCACCTCCAGAGCGGCGGTCAGCTCGTCGCAGCCCAGGGCCTGCATGATTTCGTACCGCTGCCTCTTCTCTTCCGGCTCAGTCATCGCCAGCGCGAGGCACAAGCTCGGCGGGACGACGCGAAAGAGCAGTTCGATCCGCTTGGCGAGAACAACCCCCTCTGTGAACTTGCCGTTCTCCTTTCGAGCCGACAGCATCATTGTCTTCTGTGCCGGTGTCAGCTCGCGGAATCGCGCGATCTTCTCCACCTCGTCTGGCGGCATGTTCAGGCAGATCCACCATTCGATCATGTTCAGGAGCGCCGACGCCTCTGGCGGGACGTCATCAACGTTCTGGGTCGCCATCCAGAACCAGGCACCGAGTTTCCGCCACATTTTTGTGATCTTCACGGCATACGGGGAGAGAAGCGGCACCTTCAACTGGATATGGCCTTCATCAGTGAAGAAGATCAGTGGCCGTCCCTTGAATTGGTCTCGCTCAGCAATGTTGTTCACGGTGTTCAGCAGCGAGATGTAGGAGATCGCCATTTGTGCCTGGTAGCCCTCGCGTGCGTAGGTGGCCAGGTCCACGATCGTGAGATCTGCCTCAGGCCAGGCGGTACCTGGGCGGTTGAACATCTCAGCTTCAGTGCCCATGGTGAACATCCCCATGGCCTCGGCCATCTCCATGAAACGGTTGCGTCGGCTTTCCGGGATGCCATCGTCGTTTGCCATCGCTTGGAGAGCCGCGCAGATATCTTCGGTCAGCACTGGGCGGTCCTCGCTGACGCACAGCTCAGCAGCGTTCAAGATGCATTGGCGGACGGCGCTACGATCGGCCCGACTGAGTCGGGCGTCCTCTTTCGGCTCTCCACCAGTGATCATCAAGCGTGCGGTGATCTCCAACTCGCCCAGGATGTCCCGCTGCTCGTCTTCCATTCCCGCTAGAGCATCGGCCAGGTGCTCATCGGAGGCGTCCACGTCCGAGGCATCCAGGACCTTCACATGGTCCTTGTTTTTGACCAGCTGGACGGCGTCGACGAAAGGCGCAAGGCTCACCCCAGAGCCGGGGGAGAGGCGAACCCGGTTGACAGTCAACCCGAGCCGCTGTGCGAACTCACCCAGTAGGCCGAAGCTGTTTCCTGCCTCGACCACAAACAGGCGTGGTCGGTACAGCGCCAAAGCCTGAAGGATGAGGTACGTGGCACTGGCCGACTTACCTGAGCCGGTGGGGCCGAACAGAAAAAAGTGCGCGTTCATTTGCCGATCAAGCTTGTTCAGCGGGTCGAAAGTGAGAGGTGCGCCTCCTCGGTTGAAAAGCGTTACCCCTGGGTTTCCCGTACCTGTAGAGCGCCCCCAGACTGGTGCCAGGTTAGCAATGTGCTGTGTGAACATCAGTTGGGTGTACCAATCTAGTGCGCGGTTTTCACTAGGATCGAAGTTGCATGGCAGCCAGCGCAGGTAGCTGTTCAGTGGCGCCACTTCGTCTTGAGGTTGGACTGGTTGCATACCGGCGCCGAGGAGCACGTTGCACAAGTTGATGGTGCGCTCCTCGAGCACGGCCTTGGTCTGGCCACGGAGAAAGAAGGCGACGCTGCCGCGATACAGCTTGTGCTTGCGCCCAAGGATCGATCGGGCCTGCTGGACGTCTTCCCGCGTGTGGCTGGACGCCTGGGTATCTCCGATCGCCTTCCTGGACAGTTGTTCGAGATGCCCTTCAAGCAGATCCTGTGGTGTAGGCACCATGGTGATGCACAGTACGGTGTCTTCCGGCAGTCGATCGAACAGCGAGTTCAGCGCGTCTGCTTGTTTGGTCTCACCAGTCAAATGTCCAGTGAGGGGCGCGTTCTTCAAACGATCGAGCATCACAATTCGGTGCGGCATGCCATCGAACGACCAAAGACCACTGTCCATGTCCGATCGCGGTTCCCGGAAGAACAAGTTCTCCGAGAAGTCGGTGCCGCTGGCCACGGGAACCTCTCCCTCTTCAAGTTCCCGCAGTGGTTGGCAGACCGTCTCGTAGAATCGACGGATATCGCGATCAGTCGAGCCCAGGTGGTCCGGGTGTGGGTTGAACCAGCCTACGAGCCAGCGCTTGATCGCGTACCCATCCATGCGTTTGGTCGTGACGCCGGCGTTGGCCAGCGACCCTTTCAGGCGGTCGCAGATTGCTTTTAGGTAGGCGCCTGGCTCCTGCCCCCGAACCACGAGGTCCTGCTTCTTCACCCGGCGATACACAACCAGGCGGACTTTCCGTGTTTGCCCGCGCCAAGGAAGATGGCTGACCGCCGTATCGACGAACAATCCACCCGGCTTGGAGATGGACTCGAGGTGATGGCGGAACAGCTCGAGGTACTGCTTGGTGAAGTCCGTGTTCTCAGCTCGCGGCTGTACGTAGGCCTGAAGCTTTTGCAGATAGTCACCCCAGTCCGTTTCGTCCTGGGCGTAGAGCTGGACTACCCAGTGGGAGCTCTCCAGCTCGTCGAAACTGTCCTGCAGAACACCTTGCAACGCATCGCGAGCTTGCTGAAGCCAGTCGTCGGAGCGCCCCTCGGTGCCGATCGGTACCAGTTCGAAAAACGCTGCCCTGGATATGCCATCCTCGAGGAGCATGGCTTCTTCCTCGGGCAGATATTCCGCCCAAGGCAGCATGTCCACGAAGGAGGGGTTTACCTCGTACATTCTCGACACGTCTGCTTTGGTCGCTGGACGACGTTTAGGGTTCTGCCAGTCGATGGGTGACGGGATGCCCATGGATTCCAGGCGGGTGATGTACCGGTCGGTCGCAGCCTGGCGGACTTCTTCGCTGAAGGCCGCACTGTTCGCAGTAGGGCAGTCGCTGACTGGCTCGTGCCCGGTGGCTGTCTGGCCAAGCACGGGCTCTATGGGTGTTGCAGGGTTTTTGCCAAGCCACTTGCTAATGATCTGCATCAGTATTCCTCCGTCCGCTCGCCTGGCATGGCGTACTGCACGCGTTGATACATCGGGAACACCGTGGTGTAGCCCGGGACCGGGACCGGATCTGTTCCAGCCAAGTGCGGGAACACGTACATCACCAGGTCAGGGTTCGGCAGGCGCTTGAACTGGCTGTAAATCTCGTTCTGGGGCGTGCGAGTGAAGGCGTCAGCACCTGCCTGTTGGCGAACTACCTGCGCCTCATCGAGCGGCCGGCGGAGCTCTTGGCGCGCATCCAGTAGCATTCTGTTATTGGAGCTGCCAGAGGTCCCGCCAGACGTTCCGTGTTGCCAGACGTCCATCATGTTGGCTTCCCCGTGGGGCAGTAGCTCGTCTTTGTCAGTCGTGCATCCGCCGAGAATGAGGGCGAGCACGAGCCAGGCTCCGGCCTGCAGGTGGGGCTTAGTCCAGGTTTGCGGATACATGGTTGGCTCCGGCGTTGTAATCGACCTTGCGGCCTTTGATCTCGTAGTCGATGGCGAGCTGCTGATCCAGATGAACGGCGACCTTCGCCCCGGGCTGAACGTACACGGCAGCGAATGCTTCGCCGTAGAGCTTGTTCATCCAGGAGCGGATATCGCTGACCCCGCCAGTGAGGATGGCGCCCATGGCGGAGTTCCCCGAGGAACCCGTGGTGCCGAAGGACGTTCCCCCGCTGCTGAAGGTCGTCGAGCTATTTTGTTCATCAGCCTTCAACAGTTTGGCGATGCCGGCGCCCGCGGCCGTCACCAGGGATTGGTTGGTCAAGTACTCCTTGGCGTTGGACCGGCGCTCGCCGGAGATGCAGGGGATCCCGTAGGAATCGCTGATCCAGCCGACTCCGCCCTGGATTGCAGGCTGGCCGTTCCCGTTGTTGCTGTTCTGGTTGTTGTTCTGGCTGCCGTTGGCGTCATCTGCCGGGGCTGGGAACGATCGGACCGTGCCGTCGGCGAACACGAACGTCAGGCTCCGGACTTGCCCGCGCACGCAAGACAACGTCCAGTCGCCCGATGCGGTACCACTGGCGACGGCGCCTACGACGTCAGGTAGCTCGATGCCGTTTGCGGTTAGGTTGTCCGGGCCGATCAGGACCTTAAAGGGGAAGGGGTCATTGACTGTTCCATCGATCGGGACGCGGCCAATGAGCGCCGACATGGCCACTGACCCCATCAGAGTCGAGTTCTGGGGCAGGGTGTAGGCTTTGCGCACTTGCTTGCGGGTATCCTGGGGAGACATCTCAGCGCCGATGTTCTGCGCCGTCGCGTTGAGAACGGTCTGGCCTTTGTCCAGGGTGTTAAAACTGGTGGGAAAATTGAAACCGCTGGCCGCCTGGGGGGAGCCCGGCTGGAGTGGTTTACCGCTGGCGTCCACGGCAGTGGCGTCGGTTGGCTCCACCCAAACGAGACCATTGGACTTCGTACCCTTGTCGAAACCCGCGCCGTCACCTGGTTGCACACCAAGCCCGATGGGCAGGTCCTGCCCAGCGGCATTGGGGTTCTGCGACAGGGTATCCAACTGACGCTGGAACTGGTCCAACAGGCCCATGCTCTGGTTTTTAACCTGCTCCTGCAGCTCGCCCTTCGTATCATTCAGTTTGCTATCGACATTCTGATCTATGCGCGAGAGCCGGAGCTGGAGCTCTGCGTTCTGGTCCTTGAGTTCTTTGTTGTCGGTCAGCACCTTTGCGATCTGGTCTTTCACCTCCCGGCTTTCAGCGACCACTGTGCGGAGGGTGTCGGCGGGGGTGTCACCGTCTACCCCTAGCTTGCGCGCGGTGTCGTTGCCGATCTTGATCGTCTCTTCTTCAGGAGCCGCCGATTCGTCTTTCTTGCTCCCACCCTTGAACAGGATGATGAGCGCTACGATCAACACCGGAATGAGCAGGTACTTGAGGAGTGGATTACTTTTCAGGCTGCCCACGGCGACCTCCTGCTTTCGGATCAATTTGGCTGACCGAGGACGGCAGCAAGGCCTCTTTCAGTCCTTTGCCTTGGGTGACCAGGTAAAGCGTGGTGGTATCGCTGGCGTTTCCGCGAGCACCAAGGTACGGGTGCTGGAATGTTGCCGTGGTGAAATTGCCCATCAGCTCTGTTGCATTCATCGTCAACTGCTGGGTGCTCAGGTTCCTCAGCTTGACCGCAGTGACATAACTGTTATCGAGGCGCCAAGCCCCCAGGATCGATGCCTCCACTGGCAACACCGGCAACAAGGTGCTCAGGTCCAGGGCACGGTCAACTCGCACCTGGCTGATGCCGGCGACAGGCTCAACGGTCCGAAGGGGGGCATACAGCATTTGCGCCGCATAGCGGGTCAGGGCCACCGGCGCAGGAGTCTCATGGCGGGGTGCCGGCGGAACATCCTCCTCCTCCGACGTCGCGGATCGCCTCGTCGGCGCTCGTGTGGCGGTGGTATCACCGTAGTAGGTGGAGGGAGCCGCACCAGCGACGATCTTCGCGGGCTCAAGCTTGGCTTGGCCCTCTGCTGCCGGTGTCGCGGCAATATCCACCAGCATGATCTCGCCGGTGGCCACATTCTGAAGCTGGAGCCGGGTCGGTGGAATTTCCTGGCTAGCCAGGAGGTAGACCGCGCCACCGGTGCTCTGGACGCGAAGCATGCCGACAAGCTGCGGAGGCATGCCTACGCGCACGTTTTGGTCGACGAACACAATGCGCTCTTGACCGACAATTAACGGGATTGCCATGGGGATACGATCCCACTGCAGCAGCTCTACCGCTTTCACATCGGCAGCTGCAAAGAGGCCCAGAGCGAGGAGGCAGGCGCGCAGATTCATGGTTTCACCCCGGCGGCTTGCAGATCAACCTCGATGCGTTGCGGGTTGGAGGCGTAGCAGTTCCACATCAACCCGAACGGATTCTTCTCTGGGTTGACGTCGGCCCTGACAATCGACAGTGGGTAGCGGGTCATGGCGCGCTTGACCCGCTCCCCGTTCACCGACTCGTCAGCGAGCAGATCCAGGTTGACAGTCCAATCGTTGATTCCGATTTCTTCCACGCGCATCACGCCAGGGTCGGTCAACCCGTGGCCCGGAATTTCCGAGACGCTCCGCTCACGGCGGCGCAGCTCACCAGCGTTACGGCGCATCTCGTAGTCTTTCTGCAGGTATTCCTTGCAGCCAGGGGTCACGTAGGAGGTCAGACGCTCGATGTTGTCCTGATAGTCGTCGTCCCCGTTTTTCTCCCAGCGTTGCATTTGCTGGAAGATATAGAACCCGAAGGCATACACGTTCTCTGGAGGCACCTCCCACCATTTGCGAGTGCTGCCAGAGCGGAGATCTGGCGGCACATGCACGGTCAGGTCTTCGGGGGCCTTGTGCCAACCGTAGAACGCAAACAGACTGACTGCGCCCAGCACAATGACCGCGATTCGCAAGCTGAGAATGTGTGCCTGCTGAGCATCCACTCGTTTTCGAAAACTCATGAAGATCCCTACTTTCCTGTACGACGGCATGTCCATGCACCCTTCCGCGTGACCAGCTGGGGGGCACCGAGGAAGGGGAGGTGTTGAGCCATGTAGAACTGGAGCTGGCGGTAAAACCATGTGTCCGGCCGGCCGCGCTTCATCTTCCGGAGAATTCGGCTTGCCACGGTCAAGCCCAAAGCACCACCTACAAGCGCGCAAGCGATGAAGAGCGCTGGGTTGCCGAACAAGAACGACACAGGGATGCCCAGAATCACTCCGGCCCCCCCACAAACACCGACCGTTCCCCACATCTCATCAGCCGTGAGGCCGCCCATGACGATGGGTTGCCTGTTCAGGTTGTGGGGTAGGAAGTCGAGCGTTCCATCCTTCAGGTAAGTGGTCTCAGCCATATCGCAGCACCAGTTAGAGGATGCCAGTAGCTTTGGTGACCATGAAGATGCCAACGCCGATCAGGCTGATCCCGACAACAGCGGTGAGCCCCAGGTCTCGCCACTTTTTCTTGCCTTCATGGATATCGTGGTAAACCCCATAGGCATGGGACGCGACACCCACCATCATGCCTCCCAGAAGGAGAAGCCCGAGCAGCATGAATCCGTCATACCCATAGTTCTGGATAGTCTGCAGCCAGCTGGTGCCTTCACCCCGGGTTGGGGCCTGTGATCCTGGTAGAGCTGCCGCCGCGAGCCCGGGTAGCCAGACCATTGCAGCTGAGGCAGCGCTGATCAGTGATTTGGTGGTTTTTCGAACGGACATCGATTAGCTCCTTAGTAGCTAGCTGAGAACGAGTGCAGAGAGGATCAGTAGCAGGACGATGACTCGGACGGTCGACGACCCTGCAATGTGTTTGTCAATGTTCTGGGTCGCCCAGCCGCGGTAGATGCTGTACAGCGCCCAGGCCCCCCACAGCGTCGATAGCGCGATGACAGTGCCGACGAACAGCACAGTGCTGGCTTGGGGGGTGATACCGCTGGCGGCGTTGAACGCCGCCACTTGAGTCCCGCTCATGCTCATGGCATTCGCCCGCCGGTGAGGGTGTATTTGCCCGCCAGCTCTGCCGGATCCCGTGGCTGTGCGCGACTTGGGGTCAGGTACTCCTGCAGACCTTGGCGAACACGTTGGATGTCGCCGGCCAGGCGTTCATAGTCGAAGTGGTAGCGCTGACCCGGTTCGCTGGCGATCGTGGCGCTGCGCCGCGCCGAGTCCTCCAGGGCATTTAACTGACGGATCATCACTTCGATGTTGGCCTGTTCTGATGCGCCGGCACCCTGTGCGCTGGGTACAAATGAAAAGCCGCCGCTGACGCTGATCAGCGCGCCAAGCAGGATTCGGCGAGAAAATGTAATGAGGTGGTCAAACTCGTTCACGACAGGTCTCTGGCACGACTGACTGTGAACTCAGGATGCCGAGGTGAGGGGAGAGCTTGCCTCAAGAAATACATATCCCGAGTCCGTAGAATTTCTTCTCGAAGCAGTTCACGTTGACGAAATGCTTCAACCGATCTTGATACAACACCTGATCGGTCAAAACCGACTAAATCCCATTGCGCCATTTTCAGAGGGCTGGAGTGAAGCCAGGACGTGGGCGTACGAATTTTCGTTCATTGACTGCTTGCATATTGGCAGATAGCCACCATGTTCCAGGTGGAGGCTCCCTGTCGGACAGCCCATATGGAGAGTGACAAATGGCAAAATTGAAGATCGACGGTCGCGAAGTGGATGTAAACGTTGGTTCCGGTGGGGCTCAGTTCACTCTAGGGGATAGCACCGTAAAAGTGGATGCAGAGGGTAATTTGCTCGGTGCGCAGGCGTTTGGAAACACCATAGAGCGCGTCGAAGACGGGATGGTTATTACTCGGCCTAGTGGCGCAAAAATGAAGATGGCGGATGATGGCACGATCACCTTGCTGACATTGCCTAAATCGGTTGGCCTTCTCGACCTCTCCAAAGTGACCAATTACACCATCCAGGGTGAAGGTGATTCCACCGTGCATCAGGTGACGTTTGCTGATGGCGGTCAAGTTCAGCTCACCTACCATCAAGGCCAGTTCGCTAGCCTTTCCGGTCATCGGGTACTCCAGAGGTTGAACGAAGAACACGAGCTGTTCATCGGCCAGTCTGCAGAAGAAAAGCCAGCGCTGGAGGCTTGAATTCAAACATGTTGAAACCGGGCAGCGCCCGGTTTTTTGAACAGAACATCGCGCTGGACCTAGTGTTAAGTTACTCCTGCGTGATGATCAGTAATTGCTCGTGGGCCCATTGCATCATGCTCCTCCTTGTGTGAACCAGAAGAATAAGGTCAGCAACAAGACCGGTAACATCAGGGGAAGAGTGATGTCCAAAAGGACATTGAATATGCGGTCGAACATGATGCAGATCCTCACAGATATTTCTTGAAGCTCGCGGCCGTAATGTTCACGGATATGCCTAGCAGGGCGGCGCAGGGGAGTAGCACGAGCATGGGATTGATGCTGATGGGGAGAGCCAGGTAGAAGGTCCACGGGAAAATGGCCAGCGGAACGATCGTTGCGCGCGCTTTGTGGTAGAGGTAGCTGGACTCCCGGCCGGCACCAAACTTACGGAGATCTCGCCGCACCAGGCCATCGACCAGGCCTGTGAGTGCAGCCATGGCAAAAAGCGGTACCGTCATCAGCAGCACGACCAGGCGGACGCAAAACACCAGGACGGTGAAGAGGGCCGCCAGGGCATAGTTCTGGACCGTTGTGACGCTTTGAGCGGCCCAGTAGCGCATATCCAGCTCGTTGCGTGGCCCGGCCTGGGCGATTGACTCCATCCCCTGGACCCAGCTGAGCATCCCGGTCTTCACGATCAGCCAGTCATAGGCTTCGGTGACCAGCCATGTCGCAGTGCGCCCCGGCTCTTGGACGATGGCACTGTGGACCAGCCCCTTGGACAACCAGCCGACCTCGCTGACCAGCATTTGCTGGCCGTGTCGCCAGCCGGCTTCTGGCCAGAAGAAGTAAAGGCATACCCAGTCGACGAGGATGGCGACGATCAGCGAGCCGAACATCACCCCGAGGAAGTTGAACGGGAACCAGAAGATCTTGCTGAACAGCGATTCCTGTCGCTCCTGCTGCTGTTCAGCCTTCTTTGAAACGTCATCTGCCATGGGCTACACCTCAAGCTGCTTCATCGGTGGCCACATGGCGGAAGTCTTCGACCAGGTCGTCGGGCAGGGCGGTTTTCAACGACTGGTAGCCGGGAGCCTCCCACCAGTCGTTTGCGGACGCCGCCGATCGCCGCATGCCGGCGGCCAGTTCCTGCAGATTGCTGGGCATCACGTCGTCTGGGTCATTCGCCGGCAGTGGCATCCGGATCTTCCAAAGGTTGCCGCCTTCGATCAAGGCGAAGGCCTGGCCCTTGGGCAAGCCAACAATGTGGGCTGGCTCAATCATCGGCACACTTGCCAACTGCACCTGGTCGTGCGAGCTGGAGGTGAACGCTGTCTTCCCATTGACCGAATCGTTCGCGCTGCTCGCTGGCGTGCTGTTGTAGATCTGGACTCTCGGCAACTGATTGGTCAGCAACTCAGCCGTTGCAGTCTCACGGACGCGCAACATGAACAGGTTGTTGAAGTTACCGATCACTTGGCCGGCCTTGGCTTTTGAACCAATTTTGGCCTCGATGTCGCTCATCGTCTGCGTGTACGCGGTGATTTGCATGCCGGCACCACCGGCCTTGTTCACCATGGGGATGAATTCATCGCCAATGAGCTCGTTGAATTCGTCTGCGTGGAGGTTGATTCGGACCTTGCCACCGGCCATATGGCCGGGCAGGCCATCATCGATGCCATGCTTGTAAATGTGGCCAGCGACGGAGACCAGGTCGCTGAACATCGAGTTGCCCACCGCCGCAGCCACTTCGGTATCGGATAGCGCATCGAGGCCGATGTAGACGACCGCACGCTTTCGAATCACTTGCATCCAGTCGAAGATCGGTCGCTGATCAGCGAGATCCAGGTAGTCGGGTGCGAGGAGTTCAGCGATACGGCCAGTGGTGAGCTTTTCGAGGAGTGGCAACAAGGATGCAACGATCTTGTCGAAGTAGGTCTTGTCGTAGCGCACTGCGCTGCGCAGACCATCCATGACGGAGTCGTTGATGCGTTTCTGGGTCAAGTACATGTCGATGGCCACGACGCGCAGCGGGCGATCTTTCATGGCGAATGACAGGTTCTTGCGATCGATCTTGCCTTCCAGCTCGACGATGGTTTGCCAGGCCTTCGGATCATGTTCAGCGAAGTATTTCTGCGCGTACTCGATGAACAGCTCGTCGATGTTGATGACATGCCGCCGGATCTGCTCGTAGTCGGGGCGACGGCCTAGCGCAACCAACGATTGCGAGATGATGTTGACGAATCGCCAAGCGAACTCTCGAAATGCAGCAGAGTTGCCTTCACCGGAGAGTTGGCCCGCAATCCGGGTCGCGACTTCACTGATCCGGCCAAAACGACCGATGGCATTGTAGCGTGCGGAGATGTCTGGCCAGCCGAGATGGAACACATAGAATTCGTCGAGGCGTCCAGCGCGCTTGCACTCTACGTACATGCGCTTCAGCAAGTCGGCGTCGCCCTTGGGATCGAACACGATCACAACCTCGTGGTCAGGTTGCTGGTCGGGCCTACGGCGTCGGCTCCACCGATGTGGTGCCTGATTTCTGCGCCCCATGTGCACGCGTGTCCCGCGTCGATGTGTACGGCGTATGTCTTGGGTGATGAAGACTTCAGCCAGCCGGGTCTTCCCGACCCGTGTGGTTCCACACACAAGGGAGTGCCCGACTCGCTCGCCCAGAGGAAGGCTGACGTTCTGCTCATCCGGTTCGATTCCGTGAAGTCTGGGCAACCCGCCTACAGGGGGAAGCGGCCTGGCTGGGTTCCAGTTTGAATCCCAGCTGGTGAGCTTGATGATCGCCCTGAGAGGGAAGGGCGCGAACTCCAGACGCTCCTCCAACCAACGTGCCCGTTCGTAGAGCTTGGTGGGTTCGACATAGACCGCGTACTGAGGGAGGTAAGTATCGGCCAAGCGCTGTGTGTGTTTCTGAGTCCATCGGAACCCACGGCCGATGAACAGGCGTTCGTTGCTGATCGGTATTTCAGCGCTGGTCATTGTGTAGTGGGGGAGCCGCCTGAGGTTCGCCTGGTAGCGTAGGACCCTCCGTGCCTGCAGCAGCCGAATGGTGCCCAGGTAGGCAAAGCCCAGGGCAGCAACAATCCCGAATAGTGGAGTCAGGGCAAAAGCCCAGGGCGCGCCAACGCAGAGCGCAGCTGCCACATAGCAGACCGCAGTGGTGAAGAGCTCCACCGGTGGGCGGAGCAGAGACTCAAGGGTGTAAGTCGCCATGTCAGGTCCTCGCGGTGTAGGTCATCGCGTCGACTTCGGCGCGCGCCTGCTCGACCTGGTCCGGAGTCAGCCGCTCGGCCAGCCGCTGGGCGAATGCGTGCTCGTTGAGTTCGGAGATCCCTGTCAAGCGCGCACCGTAGAGCTCGCTCACGTGACGGACCTGCTCGATCATTTGCTCCCGGCCGGGACGGTGCAGGGGATGGCTGATGATCAGCGTGAACACCGGCGATACAGGTCGTGTGGGGCGCATACCGGTTCTCACTGCTGAAGAGTTGTAGCTGTGATCAGCACCGGGTAGTGCTGCAGCCCCAGGCGACCAGCAATATCGCTGGCAGGAACAGGCATCACCTGTAACCCAGGTGCCCAGCGGCGGATCTCCTGCAGTCGTGCAGCGCTGGTGACATTCACAGCGAGGCCTACTGCCTGCAGGCGTTGAAGAGCCGGCAGTTGTTGCTTGAGCCAGGCTTGCGACATCAGATCGTCACCGACGAGGAACATCGGCTGCAGGCCTGCTGCATTGATCACCCGTCCCTGCACTGGGCCCGGACTCAGTTCTGGAGTCGACACCGGGAACGCGCCCCCAGCCCGGACGCCAGTCACAACCGGGGGCGCGTGCGCGGGCTCGGGCGCAATATCCTGGTAGTAGGGCAGTGCGGATGCTCCGCCGCGGTCCTCCACCACTGTGAGCACCGCTTGCTGGTCAGCATGGGTGGGCACGGCCAGGCTGGTCACAATCGCAAAGGCCAGGGCTTGCCCGACGTGTGACCGCCAGGCCTGGGGATATGTCATGGGGTCCGTACCTCGAAATTGATGCCGGTGACCCGGCTGAGATGTTTCGCGAAGTAGCCACGGTACTTTGCTGCCGGCGCGCCGCCGGCAGGGCGGTGATACCGCCCGGCAGCATCGATCCAGGTTCCACCCTTGGCCTTCTGCTCAGCCAGGATCTGGGCGGTCACCGCTAAGTTCTTGTAAGGGTCCAGGCCTTCGCAGGGGACGCTGTAGCGATGCCCGTTCGAGCGAATATTGGTTTGGCCAAGTCCCACGTCGACCCGAGCGGGCCCGGCCGTCGCAATAGCGATCAACAGCGCCCGGCAAGCGTCTGCGCGGGTGGCGAAACGATAGCCGGTACCGGCAACATTCAATGTCCACGGCCACGGCACAAGCTGGCCGCGCAGTCGCGTCCCGCTCTCCTGCAGCGCCACTGAGTAGAGCACGACGGGCGGAACCCCGTGCCGGATCGCGATCGCCTTGTAAGCTGGTGGCGGATCTTCTACGCCCCATGCGTTGCCGGCGAGCAGCAGCACGGGCAGAAGACAGAGCCGCCAGCCTCTCATTGACGACGCCATGATCCATTCACCTGTGTCACGGCGGCAGGCAGCGATCCGCCGAGCCCAAGGCGAACCCAACGGCCCTGGTCATGATTGAGTGTGATGAGTCGGCTTTTAACGCTGGACGGGTCAACACCCGCGAGAATTGCCCAGCGGCGGATTCGCTCATCGTCGTTCTGGCTGCCGACAAAATACAGGTCAAATGGAGTCTGGGACGCCTGCAGGCGTTTGACCTGGTCAATGCAGGGCAGGCAATCGTCCTTGACGAAGAGCGCCATACGTCCATTGCCTTCCAGAGCTGGGCCGGTTACGGAGGATCCTCCCGGGGCCGTATTGGAGGCCGAGATCTCAATGGCCTTGATGCCCGGGAACAGGCGCTGGTATGCCTCGTCGTAGACGCGCTGATAGGCGAGCTCCCTGTCGACTCGCTGACGCTCGGCCTGGACCTGCAGTTCGGCAAACCGGCGCCGCTCACTATCCGACCTTGCCTCGATTCCAAGCGCCGTCAGTGGGTCAAGCCCTGGCGAATACACCCCCCGGGGCCCCTGCATCACCTCTTGATATCGCTCATACTCCTTGGAGGTCAGGCCCCACTCCTGAGCGGCCTTCTCATGAGGTTTGTTCTGCGAAAGGGTGCTTTCCTGGGTGAGCTGCTGAACACTGGAGGCGGCTCCTCCTGATGCCGGAGGCAGCGGCGCGGCCTCAATGCCCACAGCTGTAAATGCGCATGCGCATGCGCAGGCGATGGCTCGAACGATCGGTAGATTCATGGCTGTACTCATGGCTGGATGCTCAGGGTTCGGGTTGTCCCACCTGCGTCGAAGGTTGCGGTTCGCTCATCCACTGCCTTGAGTCGCCAGGTGCTGCCGCTTACCACTTCGCCGGGACGGATCAGGTAGATCTGGCTTAGGCGCGTGCTACCTGTGGGCGCCACGGATAGGAAACGCTCGCCGCCGCGATATTCGAGCCCCACCATCTGGAAGGGCGGTGGCTCTTGCGGGAGAGGTGGAGCTTTGGCCGATATCTGCTTCGGTTTCGGCTTAGGGGGGGAAAGCTTCGAGGCTGGAGCAGCGACCTGAACTTGTGGCCTGCTCATCTTTTGCAACTTGCCACCAAGCGTTTCAAGATCTGCTTTCAGTACAAGGAGGTCACCAGCGCTCGCGGATGAGCGGGTGACTTCAAGTGCGGTGTCTTGGGCCTCCTTGGCCATGGCCTGCGCGGCATCGAGACGGCTTGAGAGCACTTGTTGGCTAACACGAAAATCTTCCATTGTGACCGAGGGCTTCCCCGACATCGTATCTAGCCGGTCATCGATCACGCTAACTCTACCCAGGATGGCGTCGATGGACGTCTTCTCTGCAGCCGCACCTAAAGCTCTATCAAGGGCTGATAGCTGGTACTGCTGGAATGCAACGACGGCGCCGAGGACGAGTAGTCCAGCAGCAATAGGAAGATGTATTTGGATCGGCAGTTTCATGGGGTCTCCTCGAAGCCAAGGACACCCTCGCGTAAGCGCGATTTTGTTTCAGTAGAAAATGCACAACCCGACCTACGGGAATTTTGTGCCAGCGTTGCGAACAAGGCTGGTCAACTGTCCCAGCTTCTCCTTTGGGCAGGGCGCCGAGCTAACGGCATGACTGCTAGCGGTTCAGTCATACTCTTGACTCACGAAAGGCGCCCTGCGTCTAGAATGAAGCTTGAGCACCATTAGATGGAAGCAGAATCAGATTTTTTAACGCGATGCACAAGGAAGATATATGTACTTCTATGTAGATGAGAGCGGGCAAACTGGTCTAAATTTGTTTGATCCACAGCAGCCGGTTTTGTATTACGGGGTTTTGTCGTCGCCCTATGATCTTAATGAGGCAGCTAAAGACTCTGTGCAAGAGCTTCGCAAACGCTTTGGTGTTGAAAGGCTTCACTCTAATGAGCTGGGGGTCGGGCGGCTGACAAGTGTTGCGTTGGAACTGTCCGCTTTGCAGCGTGATTTGGATCTGACCTTCGATATCTATCGCGTAGATAAGGCCGATCATGCGCTGATTTGTTTTTTTGACCAGGTTTTCGATCAGGGTCTTAACAAGGCTGTGCCGTGGACTGCCTACTGGACGCCTCTTCGGTACGTGGTTTTAGCAAAGCTGGCATATCTTTTTGATGAGGACTTACTGAAGTTGGCTTGGAAAGCCCGAATTGAGAAAAACTCAGCTAGGGCCAACGCGATGTTACAGCAAATTTGTGAGGTTCTGCTGAGCCGGGTGGACAATCTCCCAGATCCGCGAAGTCGCGAAATTATCGGGGATGCCCTTAAATGGGCTAATAGGCATCCAGAAGAAATTCACTATAATATCTACGGAAATGAGGATAAGCTGCAGATCTCTCCAAATCTAATCGGTTTTCAGTCCGTTATGCATGGTATCGCTTTGAGGTTGAAAATTGGAGAGGGAAAAGCTGCAGCAATCGTCGTTGATAGGCAGGGGGAGTTTAATAAGGCGCAGGAGTATATTGCAGATTTCTATCGGAGTGCCAAGGAAAAGAACGTGCCTTGGGAAATTGGACCGGGTTTACCAAAGATGGATCTTTCCAATATACCCGATGTTCCTATCACCTGCACCCCTGGAGATATGGATGCAGGTCTAGAGTTGGTTGATATATACCTCTGGCTGATGAAGCGTGTCATCGAAAAGAAAGACGTTTCGCCGGAATTGTTGGAGTTTATTGCTCCTCAGTTTGAGAAGGGAATGACAGATGAGGTTTCCTTCGCAGGCATAATGAGGCGCTGGGAGCCTGTAATTATGAATCTTCCTGAACCTTCCCCGGAGGAGCGGCGAAAGTGGAGGGAAGTATTAACTCGCCATGAGGAATATCGGAAGCAGCATTTAAATGGAATCTAGCTGTATCAACGGCGTTGTCGAACGTTTCGGCGGGTGACTTTGTTTTGGTGCAGCACTGAGGGCTGCACCAATTCATTGATTAATGATTACCTATTTCTAGCCGTATGAAATGCTGACCTGCGGAAATTAGTTTTATGAGACCCGCCACAGCTGATCAATCCTGGTTGTAAACGACTGACTCATCATCTCCCGGCGCATCCCCCAGTCGGAGTTTCGGGGAACATTAGCGGACCTCAGAGTGCCTTTTCCGTACCGCTGGTTTATGCCATCCATTACCGACATCAGGCGATCGCAAGTAACCGGCTGCGTTGCCGCGAACAGATCGTCGGTGAAGTCGCCTGGTTGCCGCAGATCGAGCAGTAGCACCTCGGCTTTGCTGTAGCGGTAACCATCCTGGTACACCTTCTCCACAGCCTCAGTCGCCGCCCGCGTGAGCAATAGGGTGTCGTTCGTGGGGTAAGGCAGCTCAACAAGCGCCCCTTTCGCCAGGTGAGGTTCGTTGGGATTGAACATGCCGGTGCGGATCGATACCCGCATGCGTTTGCACACCGACCCTTGGGCGCGCAGCTTCTCAGCGGCTCGTGCTGCATAGGTGGCCACCGCCTGCTTGATTGGCGTCAGCTCTGTCATTCTCTTGCCGAACATCCGGCTGCAGCAGATTTCCTGCTTCGGCGGGTCAGCCTCATCCAGCTCGAGGCATGGCGTGCCGGCGAGCTCACGCGCGGTCTTCTCCACAACCACACTGAACTTCTCGCGCAACATTCGCGGGTCGGCCTTGGCCAGCTCCATCGCCGTACGGATACCCAAGGCCTCCAAGTGCACCGTCATCTTCCTGCCGATGCCCCACACCTCTTTCACCTCGGTGTTGCGCAGCACCCAATCGCGCTTGAAGTCATCGGTGATGTCGACCACTCCACCCGTGTGTGTCTGCAGGCGTTTCGCGGTGTGGTTGGCGAGCTTCGCCAGGGTCTTCGTGCGAGCGATTCCGACCCCGACAGGGATGCCGGTACAGCGCAGCACCTTGGCACGCACATCATGCCCGAACTGGGTAAGGCTCCCTTGCATGCCTGTGAGGTCGGCAAAACATTCGTCAATCGAGTACACCTCGGCCGCCGGCACCATCGACTCGATCAGTGACATGACCCGCTCACTCATGTCGCCATACAGCGCGTAGTTCGACGAGAACGCCACGATGCCGTGACGACGCAACTTTTCCCGGCACTGGAAGTAGGGCTCGCCCATCTTCACGAACGGCTTGGCGTCATACGACCGAGCGATCACACATCCGTCGTTGTATCTGAATGACACTAACAGTTAGCGCCATATAAGTCATTGATCTATATATGAATTGTCTATCTAACAGTTTTCAAGAATTTAGTATCGACGATACCGTCTAGGTGGCGCGCTCGAAGGAGTATGAGCTCGCGCAATGTTTCTACAGGTGGGTAGCAGACGCCTGCCAACCCGTGTTCCTGTCGAACGGATCATGCTTCCCCTTCTCTAGAGAAATGCCCACCCAAACAACGTTCACATATGCAGGCGCCTCGAAATCGGCTTCAATAGCATTGATGGCTCAATGCCACCCGCACTGAAAGTAGAAAAACAGCCAAACTCGAAAGCTTGCAACTCTAAAATGGATGATTTGAAGTGAATAAGACTTACCCAAAAGGATCGGAATGGCGCAAATGGGATCTTCACGTGCACACCCCTGCCTCTGTGCTCAGAAATGAATTTGGCCAAGATTGGGACAGATATGTAACTGAACTCTTCACGCGAGCTATTGCATCCGGAGTTAGCGCAATTGGTGTTACCGATTATTATCTACCAGAAGGGTACAAGATTCTTAAACAGAATTATTTAGACAACCCTGAAAAGATGCAGGAACTTTTTGATGCCGAAGCTCTTCTTGCTATTAACGAAATCAAAGTATTCCCCAATATAGAGTTCCGAATTAACAAACTGGTTATTGGCAGAGAAGCCGATCTTTCCTGGAATCGAAAGGTTAACTACCACGTTCTATTATCCGATGAAATACCTGTAGAAAAAATTGAAAGCGATTTCATTTCGCAGATCCAGATTTTTTTCAATGCTACCGTTGGCAGCCAAATTGAGCGCCGTCCACTTACAAGATCTAATCTTGAAGAACTCGGTCAGCGTCTGATTGCAGAACACCCACCATTCGCAACGAAAGGTAGCGCATTATTCGTTGGAATGATGTGCGCATCTGTAGATGAAGATGAAATTTCGAGGCTTCTTAATCAGAATGCTTTTTTTAGAGAAAGGTACCTGACAGCTCTTCCGTGCGACGAAGACCTTAGCGATGTCAACTGGAACTCACAGGGACACAATTTACGCAAAAACCTTATAAAACAGGCGCACTTCATATTTTCGTCAAATCAAAAAACCGCAGCATTCTTTCTTGGTGGCAAAGAAAAAGCCTCTTTCATAAAAGAGTTTGGGGCAATTAAAGCTTGTTTATGGGGCTCCGACGCACATAAATGGGATGAGCTATTCAACCCCGCCAAAAAAAGACATACATGGGTCAAAGGTGATTTAACTTTTTCAGGCTTAAAACAGGTAATTTACGATCCTAGCTCAAGGGTTGCGATACAAGAGCTCTCACCGCAGCAAAAAAGCCCGTACCAGACCATTGAAAAAGTTCGCTTCTTAAACAATGGGCAGCAAAAGCTATTCAGCGAGAAATGGCAAGAACTCAATCCGGATCTGAATACGATCATAGGAGGAAAATCTTCCGGAAAATCTTTATTGCTCTACCACATTGCCAAAGCGGTAAATGCAGAAGAAGTTGACAGTAAAATACAGTTAGCTAAGGCGTCGACTTACACGGGATTACCGTCTCTTGACTTTGAAGTGCACTGGTCTAACGGCGATATTAGCCGGTTTTCAGAAACCTCAGAAAAAAAGCCCATAACATATATACCTCAGCTCTATATTAACCATCTCGCCGAGGAAGATGGAAGATCCCAGCTCAACACGCTAGTGCAGGACATACTTCTACAAAACTCAACATTTCAACAATTTTCTGAAAGCCAAGAAAGAAAAATAGTTACAATCAACAAAGATATAAATCAAAAGATCGACTCTTTTTTTGAGCTTAGAGCCAAGTACAGCTCTCTAAATAAGGAGGCAGAAGCAATTGGGACGCGACCTGCTATTACGGCCGAGATTGAAAGATTGCAGGCTGAAATTAAAACTTTGCGCGAAAAATCCGGCTTCTCCGATTTAGAGGAGCGAAAATACAAGCGTCTTTCGACTCGCAAATCAAGCCTTGATAAGCGGGAAGCTATTATTTCCAAAATTGAGACTGGGTGTCAGCAGATAACCGCGTCTGTCACGAGTAGATTTAATGCCCAAATCGAAACCCTTAAAGACTCGATACTTGCTGATATAGATCTGCCAAGCGAGTCAACCTTTGCAAGCAATGCTCTTGACTCTTTAGAGCGAAAGCTATTGCGCGCAGTTGAAAATTTTAAGCAAGAACTATCTAGCAGCATTCAAAACATACCAGCATTAAATATAAAAATAGCAACTGAATCCAGCGAAATCGACAAAGCACTCCAACCTCTTTTAATTAAAATCACTGACCAAGCAACACTTGATCTTGCAACCAAAAAGCTAAAAGCAGAGGAAGGAAAGCTAAAACAGCTAGATAATATTGCTGAGAAACAAACGTCAATAAAAACACAAGGATTAGATTGCAAGCAAGAGCTAACCAATCTATACGCCCAGCTTATACAAACCTATTACGATTATGCTAAAGAAACCTCAAGGCCGGATTATCAATTTGAAGACGACATTGCGGTATCAGCAGAAGTCATGCTGAACGAGGATAAATTCAACGAGTTCTCCCTGTTATTTGATCGGCGCGGTAATATGAGCACTTTATTAGGTGATCTGGTACTACCCACGGGCGAGCTAAACTTTAATATCGAAACTCATGCAGAACGCATCACAAATACACACTCTACCTACATCAAAAAGATCAATATTCCCGCGACTCGCAAAGGCATAGAAGACATTGAGGTAATTAGAAAGCTTTATAGCGATTGCTTTTATATAAACTATGTCGTCCATTATAAAAGCGATGATATTGCAACCATGTCACCAGGAAAGCGTGGATTGGTGCTATTAAATTTGATTTTGCACTTAAGCAACGCATCACATCCAATTCTTATCGATCAACCAGAAGACAACTTAGATAACAGAACTATTTACGACCAACTGAAAGATTTTATCAGGCAGAAAAAAAGAAAGCGCCAAATAATTATGGTCACTCACAACGCGAACCTAGTGGTAGCAGCTGATGCGGAGTGCGTAATTGTAGCGAACCAAACAGGCCAACAATCGGATACCACTGTAGACAACTATCGATTCGAATACTTCAGTGGGAGCTTAGAGTGCTCTTATGAGGCACCGCTGACAGGCGGCCCATTGAGATCTCAGGGCATCCGCCAGCATGTATGCGAGATCCTGGAAGGCGGAGTTACGGCCTTCAAGGAACGGGAACTAAAATATGGCTTTAAAATTTAGCTATTATCAAATAAGGCGTTAAGCATTTTTCTCTAGCTTTGTCTGATCGCAGATCTGTTAAGATGATTTAAAAAACGGAAAAATAAAAAGGAAGAACAACACACTCAATCAGGGGCCTTTCCGTTAGGGGGCCCTGACTTCGGTACAAAGGTGACGACCTTACGGTCAACGACCCCCTTCAATTGGGCCATTTCAAGTATCAAAACCTGATTTACAGATGCCAATCGGGCGAGTTCTTCCAGAAGCTGCTCGTTTTCCGCACGGAGGGCACGATTTTTCTCCTTCTCAACCATCAGCGCCTGGTGTTTCGAATCACGCTGGGCGCGTACTGACTGTAAGCGCTCCATGAACCCCACATTCAAAGCGCCTACCTGATCCCCGATGCTGTGCTCCCGTTTTCTTTCTGGAGCTCGCCGACCATGATGCGACCCGACGCCAAAGTCGAAAAAGTGTACCTCTACCCCAAGCCCGTCGACTTTCGAAAATCCATCGATGGCCTGGCTGCGCTGGTCGAACTCGATATCAAGGTGGCGGTGTTCGACCCGGTGCTCTTCGTCTTCCTCAACAAGCCGCGCAACCGCGTGAAGATCCTGTATTGGGAGCGCAACGGTTTCTGCCTGTGGCTCAAGCGCCTGGACTCCGAACGGTTCAAAACTTCACCCGATCCGACTGACGTCGCCATTGTCCTGACCGTCCAGGAACTGAACTGGCTGCTCGACGGCTTCGACCTCTGGCGCAACCGTCCGCATCAGGTTTTGACGCCTCGATTCGTCGCCTGATTCGGTATAATCCGCGGCATGATTTCCATGCCCGAAAACCTTCCTGACGATCCTGTTCTGCTCAAGCAACTGCTTGAGCAGATGATCAACGAGCGCGCGTCCGACAAAGGCAAGATCGTTCATCTCGAAGAGGAAGTTGCGCTGTTGCGCCAGCGCTTGTTCGGGCGCAAGACCGAGCAGACAGGCGATGCGGCGACACCACAATTGCCTCTCTTCAACGAAGCGGAAAGCCTGGCCGAACCCTTGGATGAGGCTGGTGACGAAGAAGTCGTTGCGCCGACCAAACGCCGTGGCAAGCGCAAGCCGCTGCCAGCTGATTTGCCGCGTATCGAAGTTGTCCACGAACTGCCCGAGCATGAACTGACCTGCGCTTGCGGCTGCCGCAAACATGCCATCGGTGAAGAAGTCAGCGAACAGCTTGAAATCGTCCCGATGCAGATTCGCGTCATCAAGCATGTGCGCAAGGTGTACGGCTGCCGCGACTGCGAGTCAGCGCCCGTGACGGCGGACAAGCCCGCCCAGGTGATCGAGAAAAGCATGGCCAGCCCGAGTGTGCTGGCCATGCTGCTGACCACCAAATACGTAGACGGCTTGCCGCTTCACCGCTTCGAAAAAGTGCTGGGGCGTCACGGTATCGATATCCCGCGCCAAACCCTAGCACGCTGGGTGATTCAATGCAGCGAGCACTTTCAGCCGCTGCTGAATCTGATGCGCGAAAGCCTGTTGAACAGTCGGATCATCCACTGTGACGAAACCCGTGTGCAGGTGTTGAAAGAGCCGGGTCGTGAGCCCAGCAGCCAATCCTGGATGTGGGTACAAACCGGCGGCCCACCTGATTGCCCGGTGATCCTTTTCGACTACACCACCAGCCGAGCGCAGGAGGTGCCCGTGCGCCTGCTGGATGGCTATCGCGGCTATGTCATGACCGACGACTACGCCGGTTACAACGCACTGGCCACACAGAACGGCGTGGAGCGGTTGGGCTGCTGGGCGCATGCGCGGCGCAAGTTCGTCGAAGCGCAGAAAGTGCAGCCCAAGGGTAAAACCGGGCGTGCAGATATCGCCCTGAATTTGATCAACAAGCTGTATGGCATTGAGCGCGACCATAAGGACAGCAGCGATGAAGATCGCAAGCTGGCCCGCCAAGCGCGCAGCCAACCGGTGCTGACTCAGCTGAAAAACTGGGTAGAGAAAACGCAGCCCCAGGTCACGAGCCAGAATGCGTTGGGTAAAGCCATCAGCTATCTGGCCAGCAACTGGAGCAAGTTGGAACGTGACGTCGAGCATGGCGACTTGCTGATCGACAATAACGCCGCCGAGCGTGCGATCCGCCCGTTTGTGATTGGCAGAAAGAACTGGTTGTTCAGTGACACGCCCCAAGGCGCGACGGCCAGTGCGCAACTTTACAGCTTGGTCGAGACGGCCAAAGCCAACGGCAAAGAGCCTTATGCGTGGCTGCGCCACGCACTGGAACGCCTGCCGCAGGCGTGCTCAGTGGAAGACTACGAAGCGCTGCTGCCGTGGAATTGCATGCCTCAAATACATAGCTAAGTGCTCTGCCCATCGTTGGCTAGGTGGGGTTCATGGAGCGCTTACAGAGATCAGAAAGGCGGAACGTGTTGAAGGGAAAAAATTCGTAACACATTGACAACGGACAAGTCGAAGATTCGTCTCACGGTAGAGTCTAACACTTTGCAGCCCCTCCACATGGAGAATGGGTTTCCTCGTGGTTTAATTTCCTTCGAAAAGTGGTGCAAGCTATACGAAGCCCCTAAGCACTGGGTTCGAGAGATGGGACTCTCTGCATTATATGATCTCAAATCCTTAACCGACGAGGAACGGTTTCGGCTGATCAAGAAAAAAGGGAATTCCAAAGAGGGAACTTGGTATTTGCACTTTGGACCTATACCCTCGAGCCTTATTACCTCGGTTGATTGCCGAGTTGAAAGAGACTATGTGCCGTATAGCTTCGATGATCATGGTCGTGCAGCCCTATCGGCGGTAGGAGTTGAGTGCGTCGGTGTGGCGGCTACGGCGGAGCTGCGGGGAATCATACAGCCTATACATCCTCACGAGATTGTGCATGCAACTGTTGTATGCAGGTCACCGTCCGTGCCGGTGGAAGTATGTATTCGTGGAGGAGGGAACACTTGCATTATAAATGTGGAGACAAAAGCCCTTGTTGTTCGCTCCGGTAACGAGTCTCCCTATCCATTTGAGCTTATTCATAACTGGGTAGACAAGTTTAGGTCTGAGCTTGAAAGCTGCTGGGAGCGGGCTCTGGTCACGTACTACAATTTCCATCCTGAGGAAAATACTGCGTAAAAAAAGGCCACCGTATGGTGGCCTTTCATCATGCTGCGATCATTTGTCTAGCTAGTGCCATCTCGACAGAGTCACCGTCCTGGTTTAGAGAGTCGAGTCCGGACTCGGGGACATCCCCCGAAGTGCTCTGTGCCACTGCGATCTTCATGGCCATCAGCTGCAGGCAGGTGATCTGCGAGCTGCCGGCGTATCCGAAGAAAACCACGCGGACCGGGTGTTTCTGCCCAATCCGCCACGACCGCCGCGCGGCTTGCTGCAGGGTGTACACGTTGTACCCCGTCTGCAGAAACGCGATGGTTGGGAAGTCAAGCAGGTCCAGACCGGTCTTGACCAGCTCCGGGTTGGTGAGCAGCACGTCGACGCCGCGGTCGACCTGGTCGAGAATCCAGTCCTCGCGCCGAGCCGTTTCAACCGTTGCCCGCAGTACCGCAACGCGGAGGCCTGCCTGCTCGAGGACCTTCTTCAGCCTGGACGTGGTGTCGCGCGTCCCGCTGTAGACGGTGTATGCAAGGACTTTGCGGCCGTTCGCTTTCTCCTCGAGGCACAGGTTCAGCAGCGCCTGCTCCTTGGGCATCAGTTCATCGTCGCCGAACAGCGCCGGCACGAAGGCCAGCGTGTCGCGGGTACGCGGGTGTTTGACCATCTCCGATCGGAAACAGCAGTCCGGCCAGGCCAGCAACACATTGAGTACCACTCCCAGAAGGGTAGTGTCTCTCCGCGCCAGAGCCTGACGGAGCTCAGCGGTCAACGTGGCCGCCAAGCGCTGGTAGGCCGAAGCCTGCTCCGGCGCCATAGGCACGTCGATGAACTCCTCCTGGTAGTTGGGCAGCACGTTACCACCGATGTCCTTGAGCTTCAGGAACACAGTGAACGGCAGCACGAACCGGTGAATGCCCTTGGGGCCGAAGCCTGGAGCCTTCACCGTACGTACCGAGAGTTTCTTGCCCTTGGCGGTCTTGTGCGAGTCCCCATCTCGCTCGGTGTAGATGTCCTTCAGCACACCGTGGTCGCGCATGAAGGACATGGCCGCAGGAGCCATGCTGCCGCGCGCGTTGGGCCGATATCCGTCCTCGATCATGCGCTGGGTGAGGATTCGGAACAGGAGGTAGAACAAGTCGTCGGCGTAGCCACCCATGAGGGTCCCGGTCAGCAGCACGGTTTTACGTGCCTTCGCGGCCAACACCCCCATGGCCTGGCCCTGGGCCGAACCGCTGTTCTTGTACTCATGTCCCTCGTCGACGACCAGCAGGTCGAAGAAGCCATCAGGTAGGTAGCGCTTGATGAACTCTGTCGGCTGGTAACCGCCTTCGCCGAATCCGAACTCAATGTTGGCCATCGCTCGCTCCATGCGCTTGGCCTGGCGGTCGCTGAAGACGAAATTGCCCTTCGCGTCCATCAGATTGATGAACTCGGAGACGTTGTCGACCAGCATCGAGGCCAGGAAGTCCTCGCCGAAGTCGTTCAGCAGCCGCTCAGCCCGAACCGGGCCGATCGTCGGTATCCGGCACATCGACTTCAGGATCGTCGAGCGTCGGTCGCCACCATCGGCTTTGCCTGGGCGCATAAGCGTCCAGAGGGCAGCGTTGCAGGCGGTGCAGTTACGACGGCGATCACCGCGCTCGAACTCGTCCACGGTGACCAGGTTGCCTTCCAGGTCCTCGAGGACCTGGCCACAGTCTGGGCATGCCGCCAGTAACTGGCTGCCTGCGGTACGCCGCTTCCAACAGGTGAGACGCCAGTGAAAACCCATCCGCATCCTGACGCGGCCGAGGATGAAGAACTCCGGCCGGCCGTCGTAGGTTTGCCGCGACTGGTCACGTAGCTTGAGCAGTTTGACCAGCGTGTCCGGGCCGTTGAGCACCCAGACGCGGGCGCCTGGCGTGGTTTCTAGGATCTCGCGACGCCACTTGTAGACCAGGTGAGGTGGCGATATGACAAGGGTTCGACGGTACCCTGCCGCGTGGAGCACAGCAGCGACCGCGATCGCCATCATCGTCTTCCCGGTACCCATCTCGGCGTTGATGATTGCAGCTTGCTCGTTGCGATCGAGCAGCAGCGCCGTGATGGCTTGGACAACCTCAGCTTGCGCCACGAATGGCGTGCGCTTGAGTTTCGCCATCACGGCCTGGCGCTGTGCGTTGACGCTACCGGTATACACCGGAGGGTTGGAGCGGTTGAGTGACTCCAGGAGCTCGTCGCCGAACTCGTCGATGAAGTCGGTGAGGTTGATGTTCAGGGGGGAGTTGACCGAGGCGGCCGGCTGGGTCAGTGCGTTCATGTGCATCTCCTGTAGGGAAAGCAGGGCATGCACGAACCCCGACGGGTATTGGCATACCCTGTGGGTCGGTGTGGGGAGCGCCGTTGCGGCGCGGATCAGTAATCGCTGGGAAGCAGCAGGGTAGTGGAGCTTCGGTCGGCTTCGGTGATGATCCAGAGCCTGGACTCGTCGCCGGCATCGATGTCGTAGCTTGAGAACAAACGGTCTCCGTGGGTAAGTGCGAGCTGATTGGAGGCTCTATCGTCGTCGCATAGCTCGCCCCAGTCGCCAACCAGATGGCGCTTCAGCGCAGGGGTAGGATTGAGCTGCCCGGTTTCCACCAGGTGGCTGATAGCGGCAGTCATCACGATCTGTCCTGGGTGAAACAGCGGTGCTGAGGCTGGTTCGCCAACTGCAGGCGCTTCCTCGATGCTCGCCGGCGAGGAGCTGATGATCAGGACCTGGCCGCGATGCACTGAGGAAGGCGTCATTTCCAAAGCGCGGATGATCGGGATGAAGCGGTCGGTGAGGATCCTGACTTCTGAGACGTTACCCTTCTCGTCCTCGGTGAATTCGGTCTTGCGCACCTTGTCCTTGTAGGTATCACCCTTCACGACCAAGATCCGCCCCGCCTTCGAGCGTACAACACCGGAGATTGCGCCGGCGGCCAGGGCCAGTGCGAGGTGCCAGCGAGAAAGCTCGCGGACAGGCGCTCGCGGTTGAAGGCCGACTTGCCCGAAGTGCAAGTTGAAGTCGGGCCAGAGACCTCGCAACCGCAGAATCTCGGCGGCGAATTGCTCCGGCTCCAGGGTAATGCGGTAGAAGTGCTCCAGATCGCTAGCAACTGACGGGACGAGGTACGGCTCCCATGGCCAGATGGCCGGGATCTCCTCGGCCTGTTCCTGCCCGGCGCCGATCGCCTGCAGACGAGCTCTCACCTGGTTGGTGGAAGCCCGGGCCAGGTCCTGCCGGCGTACACGGATGCCGAAGATCACCACCTGTTTGAAGGTGGGGTCTGCAGCACCGTACACGCGTAGGTCGGCGAAGTGATTGCTCAGCCATCCAGTCAACTCGTCGTCCAGCACGTAGTGAGGGACGATGAGCACCATCACTCCGCCGTACTGCAGAAGCGGGAGGCAGCGCTGATAAAAAGCTTTCTCCAGGCGCCTGCGGCCGCTGCCTTGGTACTGGGATGCACCGGAGTGATCCGCGACCAGGTCACCGTAGGGTGGGTTGAGCCAGAGCAAGCCGAACGACTGGCGGCTGATCAAGGTGTCGAACAGGTCGCTGTGCAGCACCCGGTCGAGCAGACCACGCGCGTGATCCGCGCGTTCGCGATCGTACTCGACGGCGAACGCTTGGACCTGGTCGCGGCCCAGGAAGTGAGCCGCTTCAGCAAGGGCAACACCCTCACCGGCACAGGGGTCGCAGATCCTCATCCTGCCCGAAGTGGCGGGAGTGAGTGCCTGCAGCGTGCGTTCAAGAGTGATTTCATCGGTGGGGTAGTAGCCGTTGCGGGCAAAGTTGCGCGCCAGGCGCGGAAACATGAGGGCCATAGGGCGTCCTTTGAGATGGTGGATGAGCTCAGGCAGGCGCCTGAGCTTCAGTGGTGAGTACGCCCTGGCGAATCAGCTCGCCGAGAGCAGGCTCGAGTACCTCGAGCTTCATGGCGAGTCGCCAGGCGCAGACATTGCCGATCGCTCCAGGGAGGGCGATCAGCATCTGGTGCTGGGTGAGGACTTCCATCACAGGCTCGCGCCAGTGGGAGAGAAGGGGAAGCGGACAGGTGTCGATCACCAGCGGCCAGAGCCGATGGTGTGGGGCCTCATTGCGCTCCAGGAGGGCGAAGGCGAAGTGATTGGCTTGGTCGGGCACCGAGGCGCGCCGATCGAACAGCCAGAGGTGCAACATGCTGCCGAACAAAGTCCCGCGGAATTGCCGTGTCGTGCGCTTTTCCAGCTGGTCTTGGTTGGGGAAGACGGGGATGCTCCGCCCGTTGACGAGAATGTGAAACTGCTCGAGGCCGTTATCTTCCCGGCCAAGCGTGAGCCTGGCCAGAAACTCCTGCAGGGCGGTGTCACGACCCCAGGCCGACATGAACACCAGGTTGCGCTGCTCGTCGCACACGCAGGCGTCGACGTACAGGTCTGGGCATTCCTCGATCTGGAACAGGGGGGATGGGTGCATGATGGCCTCCATTGTGGAGGCGTCCGTCCCAGAGGGCGGAAACGCCCCCCGGGGTGGTCTGGTGGTTAGTTGAAAGTCCTGGTGGCTGGATCGAAAGCCACGCTGACTTGTTGGTGCAGTGGCCCGTGACCCTCGAGGAATATTTGGATCCGGTACTGGTCGCGGAGACGTATAGCGGCCTCAGCCTGGTCCAGTGTGAGGTCCAACTCTTCGATGAAGAAGTCGACGAGCTCCTCGTCAGTCGACACTTCGTTATTGGACAGCTGGTCCTCGATGTTGGCGAGGGTTTGTTTGCTCAAGTTGCTGAACATGGCATTCATGTTGGTGCTCCAGGTAGAAAAATGGAGCCCCCGAGGAGGCCCCTCAGGGTGTGTGGTTCAGGTTGACTGCTGCCGTGGCTTGACTGGTCGCTCTAAGGCGAGGCCCTGGTCCAGGTCTGGGTTTTGAAGTCCATGGTGAAACCGAGCTGGTCCAGTCGCGTGCATTGGGCGCGCAGCCGTTGTCGGTCTACGGTGGTGTCGAGCCTTACGGTTTCGCTCAATGGCCAGACCGTACCGAACAGCTCGGCGTCTGGGTCAGCAGCGGTTGATGATGCCGGCTGATCCATCCCGAATGGCTCATTCGAGGCCAGAGCATCGGTTTGGGGTGGTGGGGTGGAGTTAACTGGAGTGCGTAGGGGTGGTGCCTGCGGGGGCGCCGGCCCATCTTCCTCCAGGGGGTCAGGGACATTGGTCGGCAGGTGCTCTTCGTCTTCGCGGCTGAGGCCTGTAACGTCCTCGAGGGTCATGCCCTCGAGTTCAGCCCTGATCTCGACAACGAGTCGGCCGCCGTGGGAGTAATACGAGGGGCGAATCTGCTTGATCGCGAAGTCACCTCTGTACTTGCCCTCTTGGTACTGGTCCAGGAGGGCATCCTTGATCGTGAATTCACCGATCGAGGTGCTGAGGCGGCCGACGTTGAAGAGCCCAAGCCGGCCAGAGATGGTGCGTATGGCCAACTGGCCAGTGATTGAGATCATGTGCGCTCCCCGTAATGCATGGGGAACTCCCGGCGGGCGTTCCCCGCGAGGGTGGAAAGGTGGTCAGCAGTCGAACAGAGGCAGACCTTTGAGAACATTGCTGTTGGGGTCGATGACCAGGAACCTCACTGTAGCCTGAGCGGCAAGAGTGAGTACTCGGATGGTCTCCTCGCTGAAGCCCTCGGCAGCTTGCAGAGCTTGAAGTGTCGACAGGTCGTACCCCCAGCACTGTCCCAGATGTTGGTCTGTCCAGGGCGTGCTGAAGATCTTGAAGCCAATGGCATCACTGTCGGGCAGGGTGAAGCACTCGAAATGCAGCAGCGCTGTATCAGCGCTTTCAGCGAGTGCCTGTAGGTCCGCCCAGTCTTCCTCGGGCAAGTGTGCAGAGGCGATTTCGAACGCAGGGCTGCAGCAAGGGTGGGTCATAGGGTGATCGCTGGTAGCGATGTTGAAGGGGTTGGGTGATTGTGCCATGTGGCGTGCTCCTGGTTGAGAGGAAGCCACCCCAGAGGGTGACCCCTCTGGGTGATTAATTGGCTGTGTCAGGCGGGGACTGCAGTGGGCTGCAGCTGGATCTGGATGTAGGCGGGCTCGTTCTCGGGGGTGACGACTCGCAAAGCGAGGGCAACCCAGTCACGCTGGCGGCCGGTATGGCGCTTCGTGTACACGCCGAAAGTGAAATCCTTGGCCAGGGGTTGCTGCTTGAGTTCTTGCCACGCCGTTTGTACGACAGTGGCGAGGCGCTGGCTCATTTCGGCTACCCGGTCGGGATTTTCGAGATAGACCGCACGCATCCACGCAGAGTTGTCCAGGACAACCGGAAGGGTGAGGTATGCCTCGGTCGAGGCGGAGGGTATAGACATCAGAGGTCTCCAGAATGAGCGAGGCCTCAGTCCGCGAGGATGAGATCCCCGCGGGTATGTAAAGTAGAAGGCACTCCATCACTGGGTGATGTGATCGCGCTGCCGAGTGCTAGGCGATCTTGGGTGGGTTGGCGCAACGCGCTGGAGCCTTAAACCCTGGCTCCGGGAGGCACTGTCAACGACAGTGAACCAATACGGAATTCGTTGGCCGGGCTGTAGGCTGGGGCCTCCCAGTTGCCCGTTGACTGCATAAAATGAAGGCGCTGATGTCAGCGCCTTATAGGGGTTAAGCAGCCTGGTTGGCCTGCGGGGGAAGATCATCGCCGAAGGCAGGTTGCTGCTGATCGTTGAACTGATCTGCAACAGGTTGGCCCTGGTCGACAGGTTGTTCCGCAACTGGCTGATGCTGGGCATCTGCTGAAGCGTTGCTGGTCTTCGGCTTGGCCTCGTAAACGAGTTTGCCATCAACCTTGATCCAACCGATGAAGAGCAGGCGGCCTTTCAGGCTTGCGCCGGACTGGCCCTTCTTATCGCCTTTGTCATAGGTGAATGCGTCTGCCCAGATGTCGCCGATTCGGAAGGAAACAAGCACCTTCTTCTTGGCTTCAACGGCCTGCTGGCAACGTTTGACCAGCGTTTCTGCTTCGGCACCGACTACGTTGCAATCGATGTAAGAGTACTCGGCTTTATCAACCGAACCGTGCAGTGCTGCAACGGTGACGCATGTGAAGGGGTTTCCCTTGCGAGGGGTGACTTCACGGATACGGTTGAGGTAGCCGATGCCAGTAGTGTGCAGGTCGAAGAATTTGGCTTCGTTGGATTGGTTGCTCATGGTGGTTCTCCAATTTCATAGCGAAAGCGGAGAAACACTTCACCCGTGGGGGAAAGTATTCCCCGCGTGGGTTGGGTGGAGCTTGAAGGGTGGGCTTCCATCAATCGTGAGATTGATCAATCGCGCTACCGGAAGCTTGGCGATTTTGGGGAGATCAACACCTCAAAGGGTGTGGCAGTCTTTCAGATCATGGCTGCTCGGGCTTGGGTTACTGACAACGTCAGCAGCTCACGGTCACAAGAATGGAAATGGTGAAACGGCTTGTCAAGCCCCCGAATGAAAAAAACCCTCCGACAGGAGGGTTGGTAAGGGTAATCGATGATCAATGTGCTCGAAGAATTTTCTGGCAGCGACGTTTGATGTTCGGCCAGTCAGCCCACACCGCCATGCCGCTGCAGATGAAGAGCAGTGCAGTAAACATGAGGATGCCAAATGCAGTTTGGCTCATGTCATTCCTCCTCCGGGGTGAGGTAGATACCTGTTATCCAGATTACAGCACCTACAACTAGGGCGAAAGCGGTTAGCAACCGACTGCTGCTAAGGAAGATGCCCACGAGAGCGGCGGCGACAGCGGTGGTGCCGATCTTGCGTAGGTCGTCAGCTACAGCTGCACGTTTTTTGGATGCCATGGCGTTCCTTGAATCGCCAGGCCCTCACCTTGCCAGGTGGGGTGCCTGGCACAGGGTGAGGTGGGAGAAAGATTAGATCGCGGCTACCGGTGCTATGAGTTCGTCCAGCGGGCCCATACGGCGCTCTTGTGCCTTGCTACGGGTTGGCTTGCGCGACCGGGAGCGGCGTTTGGTCTCAGGTGCTGGTCGAGTGTTGGCGTCGAACCAGTGGTTCAAGTCAACGCCGCGGCGTGCGAGAGTGGGAATGCGGCAGAGCTCATCCCAGTCGTTGCGGGTTGGCGTTATGCTCGCGAGATGAATAACAGGCTGGGCCTGGGTTTGGACAGCTGGAGTTGTCCGTTTCATGGAGCGCATGAACTCTCGGATGAGGGTGCCGAGCGCGTAGCCGAAACGGAAGCTGGTCGATGGTGCGGATACTGCGGTCATGATGGTTCTCCTGCGGTTTGGAATGCGGAGAAACACAGACCCCAGGGGGAGTGGTTTCCCCGTTGGGTTTTACGACGTGTGGAACACTGGGTTAATCGAGAGGTGCTTTCAGTCGAACTCAAAGCAGCCACAAGGACAGGTCATCGAAGTGAGACCGTGGGAGCAGATCCCGTTTTCACGGTTCGCTGCCTCAATCTCGAGCAGTTCAGCTTCAGAAACATAGTCGTATGCATGCCTGGCGAAAGCGAACGCATACTGGACTTCAGTGTTGAGGTTTTCGTCGTTACCGTAGGTCTCTCGCATCTTTTTGCAGAAATGCGAGCGAACTGCTGCCTCATAGGTTGGGTAGAGTTTAACCGCCTCGCCGTAGAGCTCGCCGACGATGTCTTCAATGGCTTCTGATGAGGCCGTGCCTTGGTAAACGGGCTCGCCTTCGTCAAGATCGAATGTGGAGAGTTGAGTCATGAGTGTTTCCTGCTGAGATATTGCAGAGAACACTTTGCCCGGTAGGAAAGTGATTCCCTACGGGGTTGGCGGAAGGAGCTTCTATCGACAGATAGTCGACCGGTCGTGCTACCAGAAGCTGAACGACCTTGGGGAGGATCACACGACTAGCGTGCTGCAGCATTACGGATCCGAGCTGCATGGGGCATGTTGCTGACAACGTCAGCAGATCACGGATTAATCATCGGAGGGGGGAGGGGTTGTGTCAAGCGGGAGGGGGAGGGGAAAAGCATGGCGGGAAGAGAAATCCGACTGGATCTGCCACAGAGAGCCGATCCAGTCGTGTCTTGAAAAAATGTTGAAGGAGCCACCTGTGTCGGAATCGTCGATCCCTGGGCATTGATCGTCTCGATTCTCATCACCCGGCCATTCTCGTGGCTTTGGCCAGCAAACATGAGGCACGCATCCGCGCACAAAAGGAGCCCGGCTTATCGCCGGCGGGCCACCGGCAAGGGGAGAGTACCCATTGGGTAGCCTCATGGACCTTCGACAAGTCCATCAGGCTACACAAGGGGAAGAGAAAGAGGAGGGGTCACATTACCAATGTGACCCTTGGATCAAAGAAGCACCGAACCTCTTGAAATTCTATGTGCCTTTGAACTCGATCATCACGAGTTAGACGGCTGCGCGACTAGAGAGCAGGGAGACACAGGGAGAGCCTTCAACCAGATCCGCACGCCCTTCCCGGAGCTATAGCGTGCTTACGGTTTGGCATTGAGGCGAACCACAATACCTGGGCGCTACTGATGACCGTCAGTAGCCAGCGGGGTGAAACCAAGGCAACTCATAACTGATGTCATTATGGGTTGAACTAGGCTTGGGATGCAAGGCTCGTGGGCGTTTCGCGAGGTGTGTCAACGGTCAGTAGACGGCAACGACAGCCCCTTCTGGTACGGGCGCTGGAACGACGATGGCCATGTTCCCCCCTTTCGGCGAGACCAGTAGGCCGGATCTTTTAACACCAACGGTTGCGGACTCGGTTCGTTCGGATAGGGCAGAAGGTAGCCCCGGTGGGACCGCTCCGGTGATGTAGGTGTATGTCACCCCACCGGCGATATATGCAGCGATCCCGCTCTGCTTGGTGTACCAACCGGGAAGATTCAGTGACGCCTCTGCCGGCGAGCCGGTGAACCCTGGATTGGCGCGGGCATATTCCGCTGCGGCCGATCGGTATACCAGCATGCTCCTACTAAGTGAATCTACCGTAGCTTGCTCTGAAATAACCTCGTCGGCATATTGCATTTGCGAGAAAATACTCCCGGCGGCCATCAGAAACAGCATAGCGATCCAATAGATGTACATGACGATATCCTAATAAAAAATCAAGGGCTACAGTCCGCTATAGGGTGTGGTGTGCTTTGCGCTTTGCAATATGTAGTTTGGAGTATTGTGCTTGTGGTAGCGATGAATTACTTTCGATCGCCTCGAGGAAACTCTCTGGGTTATTGAGGGGAAGGGTTCTGAGGAAGTTCAGCTCAAGGTTCCACCATTCGGTTTGGAGTAGCCGTTGAATGATTTCTGAGCTGTGGCGGTATTTGATGATCTTTGCTGGGTTTCCGCCAACTATCGCGTAGGGTGGTACGTCGCTAGTGACAAGGGAGTTTGTAGCAATAATTGCTCCAGTGCCAATGGTCACGCCTTCCAGAATTGTAGCGCCATGGCCGATCCAAACGTCATGCCCTACAGTGACCCAAGATAGAGGCGCTGAATAAGACAGCTCCCCTGTTACATACTGGAATGGATGCGTGCTCACCCAGTCTGCGGGGTGTGTATGCTTTTCTTGACCGAGTGTGCAGTCAGACCCTATAGAACAGAAACGGCCGATCTCAGAGACGACGGACAATTTGGTCCCACTCCTGATATACGAGTGCGCGCCAATCGTCAACGAAGGGGGCTCTACACTGATGTGCCCAAGGCTCACTCCCTCCTCAATGGTTGCACAGGCTCGAGAGCTGAAGGAGTTAGTGCCCCCTGCGGCCTTTCCCCCCATTTTTCGGAACGCTTTCTTAAACTTGGTTTCTTTGAGTATCTTAAGCATGTCTCTGATCGCACCACGACTGTAGAGGGTAGTGTTAACAAGCCTCCTGCACCTCAAAAAGCTCTTTTTCCACCCGTCAGCAGAATGATGTGCCTTTGACTCGGTAGAGTCGGACCTGCTGCTGCATCAATAGAGTTCCAGTCACCGGGTGCAGACACCAACTCCATAATATCGGTCCGCAAAATAATTGCTGTTTTGTCCATATACGCCAGAGGATGATTGGAGAGTGTAGCCGCTGGGGCACACTGGTACGCAACTAAGCCAGTTGTTCATCACGCAGTTGACGACTAAGAAGTCTGCTGCGCCGGCTGATTTCCAAGCGCTGGATTGACAAGAGGGCGTTAGACACTGACAGGTGAGAGGGGCACCGAGAGTGGTTTTTGACTGAATACCAATCTTAGGGCACGCTTGACCTTCAATAGCTGTGCTTTCAATGTCTAAGTATTCTCCTACAGTTACACGTCCGTCAGCCTGCAGCGTTCCGCCGCGGATTTTTCCTCCCGTCAGCAGGCCCTTGTCATTCAATACTCTGACCCAGTCAGCATCGGACTGGTAGATGCCCCCGCCCCATTTTCCATTGACCCACCCAGTGTCGTTCTGACTTCTGAACCAGCCGTCACTGGTGATGATGTCACTTGTCGCTTTTACCGAACCTGCGTTGTTAACGTCGTTGCCCCCCATGTCGATAGCAGTGTTCATCCGGTTGTACTCAGGGTGGCCCGGCACCGCGTTGCGGTAGAGATAGTCGTTGGCCAGGACTCCGTCCATCAAAAATAGAGCGCTCGCGGTATGGCCCTGCCCTGGGTTGATGCCGTAGTTGCTCAACGCGACCTCCCAGCCTCCACGTATGCCTTGGATCACCCCGGGCTTGAGCGCTGAAATGAACCCCCCCGGCCCACCCAGATGCTCAGCGATCGTGCGGATGCCAAGCTCAGGGATTACCTGGCCACCGGTGGTCACCACAATGGCTTCCAGCTGATTGGCGTTAAGCCGTCTGGCCAAGCCTACGATGGTCTGGCCGAAACTGTTGGTTGAGCTGAAGCCTGCCGGCAGATACTTCGTGTTCAGCATCATGTCCACGGTGACCTGCACGGGTGTGGTCGGGCCGGCGTTGTTGAGCACCACTGAGAAGTTGTCTTTCAGGTACTTGGCAAATGCATCAGCCACGGTCCGCTGTTGTTCGGCGGCGATTCTGTAGTCCTGCTGGTTTCCAAAACTAAGCATCCACCAGCCCGCGAGAGAGAGCATGATGCTCAGCACGATCAGGCCGAACAGCCCATCGATGGTAAAGAAGCCAGCTTGCCCGCGTTTACTGGCCATGCCAGAGACTCCTGTTCGATTGTGTGACGATGTCTTGCTCAATCATCTGAAGGTGTCCGCTGCGGATCTTCTCGCGGATGGACGGTGCGTCATCCTGGTTGAGCAACAGGGTTTGGAGCGTCAGCCGTGGCTGTCCGTGGTCAGGGCGGTGCAAGGTTTGGTGGATCACCGCCGTCAGCCCCTGGGAGAGCACCTCCATGGCATTGGGCATGACGGGCTCGGCGAGCACGGACAGCCGCTTGATGGCTCCTCCTATGCTGCCTGCATGTCCCGTAGAAATAATGAGATGGCCGTTGATGGATGCCTTGATGACCTCAACCGCCGTAGCTGTGTCCCGCACCTCTCCGACCAGGATGAGGTCTGCACGTGTGCGAAGGGCTCGGATCAGGGTTTCTGAGTAACCGCCCTGGATTCGGGAGACTGGCAACTGGATGCAACGGCCTGGGCCATGCTCGCCCTGCAGGAGGGTTTCTGGCGGATCCTCGACGGTCAAGCCCAGGCCCCCGAGTGACGTCAGGCGAGCCTTGACCGCCGAAGCTGCACTGCTGGTCTTTCCTGTCCCCATCTCTCCGGCGAAATACACGAGGCCTCTGGTTTCCTCTGCGAGCAAGCAATCGTAGATGTGATCCGGTAACCCAAGATCCTCGAGGGGGATGATGGTTGCTCTTGAGCGGTTGAGTACGAAAAACGGCTTGGTGAAGACATCTAGGTTGTACGTCACCCGCAAGAGCACTCGCTCCTCAAGCACGAGGGCGAACTCAGGCTCACGTGTCGTCTCGTACTGATGCAGACACTGTGCCCGAAGCTCCTGAATCTCGGTCAACCATTCCGTAGGAACGGGGGCCTTGCGGGGCTGGCCGGCCAGCCCCTTCACATCGGCAAATTCGTGGCCAAGGTAGAGGTCCACGAAATCAGCATCTGCAATTAAGCTCACGCCGTCGGCCTTCAGTAAGTGGTCCAGGAGATCGAGTTCATGTCATTGGAGCAGCTAGTTGTTGCGGTGGCCGGAAGCACTTCGCCGAGGTTTGCCGAACCTCCGTTAATGTAGGTGGTGGTTTGCTTGTCCTTTGCGATCTTGGTCGTCAGCGTGATGCAGGCTGCTTTGGGCACGTTGCTCTCGGAGAGAGTGAAGGTCATGCCATTGCTCACAAGTGTTACGGCACCGCTCCACTGATTCGTCAGGGTGGTGCCCGAAACGCCCATGGAGCCAGTCCCGTCGATGGCGATCAGCGAAGGGACCAGGTTGGTCCCGGAGGTGCCATATCCAGACGACCCCTTCAGCTTCTTGGCGTTGCTGATGATGGTGGTGATGTTGCTTTGTTCTACAGCGGCATCAGAGCTGCCGAGCATCTTGTAGCCGATCCAGGCGATGAAACCCAAAGCGATGGTGATGAGCATGATCCACATGACGCCGTCGATGGACAGGAAGCCACGTTGGTTTTTCGGGGTAGAGAGTTTCATTTGTTGCCTCTGGGCTGTGTGCTTAATGTTGGATTGAGTCCATCAGGCCGATGGCGAGCTGGAAGATGCCGATCATGACGAAGATCATGAGCAGACCCATGATTACTGCGGATATGGCTGTAAGGGACTTTGAGATTGTTTCAACGCGCTTGAGCATCTGCTCTAGCCACCGATTGGCGAACCGTTCCATCGATGTGGCAAAGCTTTGTCGGGTGGCCAGGACCTGAAGGAAATGAATGGCCATCTGGTCAGGGAACTGGTGCCCGGCCAACTTGAGTGCAGTGCCGAAATCTTTACCCGAGCTGACGCCGTAGTTGATGGCGTCGATCCTCTCTCGCAGCCAGGGCGACGCGCTGCGGCTGAGGATGCTGAGTGCGCTCAGCTGGCCGACGCCGGCGCGGAGCATCACCGACATGTTCAGCAGGAAGATCGAACCATGCAGGACCTTGTAGATCGACCAGGGTGGAATACACTCGAGCCGCATCCTGGTGGTCTGCAGTACCAGGCTGAGCTGGGTTTTCCAGACCGGGCTGTTGGGCCGAACCTGCAAGCCGCAAAAGTATGGGAGCGTCACGAACGAGACGACGATCAAGGTCAGCACTACCGCAACAATCGCCAGACCGTAGTGCGTGATCAGGTTGGAAAGGGCGTACAGCAGCCTTGGGATTCCGGTCCACAGCTCGGGGTCTTGGCGCTGAGACATCGACGGCACCATCCAGGTGGCGATGACATACAGCAGTACCCCCATGAGGCTCCATGAAATTGAAGGAAGCGCTACGACTGAGATGACCAAGCGAGCAATGCGTTGGCGGGCCTCGATGAGCCGGACACAATCCCGGAACGCCCCTACCAGGTTACCGGTTTTCTCCCCGGTCTCGACCAGGGAGGCCTCGTCATAGGGCAAATGGCTCCTGCAGGCATCCGCGAGTGACTTACCACCCCGCACGAGCATCGCCACCTGGCCACAAATGACTGAAACAGGGTGCATCGTAGTACCGTCGCTGCTGAATGCCTTGGCGACGGTCTCTAGCGCTTCCTCGATCGCAATCCCGTCTTCGAGCACACCCAACAGGCTCTCGTAGAACTGGATTCGCTCGTTCTTCCCAAACTGCTTGGCGTAGAAGGTGACTACCCAGCCCTGTGCGGCCTCACGCACGCCGGTCCAGAAGTCCTGGAGCAACTCAAGCATCGGACTGCTCCATCAATTGTCTGTCGAAGTCGAGCGGCCCAGCAAAGAGCTCGGCGTCACGTGGGTCCACAATCCCGTTGGTGACTTTCATGATCCCGTGGGCAATCTTGGTGATGCCGCCCATCTCGTGGACCCAGTACCTGCGCGCCGCGCTTGCGCCGCGCTGGGTGAACGTTTCCATGAGCTTGACGTTGGTCAGCAAGGTTTCGGCGATAACGGTGCGATCGACGACACCGAGGTTCCTGCACTGGCTGCAGCCTTCACCGACCAGGTTGACTTGGTCGACGATCTGCAGTTGCTCCAATCGGGCGAAGAGATCGCTACTGATGCCGTGTGTATTGTCTCGAAGTGGAATCCGGCAGGCGGGGCAGAGAACCGGTACCAACGACTGGTTCACGATCCCCGTGGTCAGTTGTGGGTCGGTGACGAGGTAATCAGCCACACCCATATCAATAAGGCGTTGGATGGAGGCGATTGCATTGTTCGTGTGCAGCGTCGACCAGCTCTGGTGGCCGGTCATTGCACCGGTGTATGCAGCCCGGGCCGACGCCAGGTCACGCAGCTCGCCGTACATGAGCACATCGGGGTCAAGCCGAACTGCGTTTGTGATGGCGTCACCCCAAGTCTCGCCTGGGTAGATCGGTGACTGATTAGCCTTGAGCGGATACTCAGGTGGATGCTCGAGTGTGAGAATGTGTCGGGAGCCACCAGTTTCTTCGTACAGCGTGTTGAGATTGACCTGCAGGGTCTTGGATTTGCCGGATCCTGTTGGTCCAGTGATCAGGTTTAGCCCAAAGGGAAGACGTCGCAGCCTGCGGAAGTGCTCGGCCTGCTGAGGCAGGAAACCTAGTTCTTCGAAGCTTTGCTTTGATGTGTCGTCGTACAGCAAACGCATCACCATCAGCGGGCCATCCACCAACGGCCGCGTTGCGACTCGAGCACCATACAGGCCCAACTGGTCGACGAACTTGCGGCTAACCCGGGCATCCTGAGCGATGTGGGGCTGGTAGTAGTCGCCCGCGACATCACACATGCTGTTGTACAGCGCAGCACAGAACTCACGGCCTACGTCGCTCTTTTCCTGACGCACCTCCTGCAGGACGCCGAAGAGCCGGTACTCGATCCGAGTGACATCGTGCGAAACGACAATGTGAATATCACTGGCGCCGCGGCGGTGGGCGTCCCCCATGAACTCCACCACCTGGGCTTGGCGCTGGGTCTCGACAAGGGCCTTTGTGCCCGTCGACGTCGAGGCCTGGTACAGCGCTCTGATCTCCGTCATCGATGCGGAGATAACCTCGAAGTCGATCTCCTTGAGGTCCAGTTGGTCCATGAATGACATGACGTAGGGGTCGCGGACGTGCTGGGGAGATACGTACAGCTTCCCATCGGCGGTCAGGGCAAGGACTTGGCGTAAGTCGTCTTTGATTGGATGAGGACCACCTGGTGCGGTCAGCACCGCCGCTGGCAACGGTGCCAAAGGCAATTCGACAGCCTTTAGGCCGACTGGCTCAGTGGATAGATCAGTCATGGTCAATGCTCCTCAGGGTTGTCCAGGGATGAGGCCTGGCAGGCTAGGCTGTGGTTGAAACACTCCCACCCGATTACCGAACCCCAGGGGGAGTCGTTTTCCATCCTTGCCCACAACCACCCCGTCGAGAGTGATCTGTTGGACCCGGAAGCCATCCGGCAACTCGCTGCCTGGCTTGGCATCGATCACGCTGCCGTCGCTGTAGACCAGGCTGGCCCGCAAGTTCAGCCCGGACCCACTGATTTCCTTCACGACCGGCAAAGCCGGTTGGCGAGGGCTTGTGAAGGTAGGTGTGGACGATGGATAACCTTGCCCGGGGAACAGAGTCGCTGCTTGCTGAGGCTCAGGCAGGGGGCCGGCCGCTTCTCGCTCTGCTTTGGTGCGCTCGGCTTTAGCCTTGAGCAAGATGGTCTCGCTTTGCACCCTGCCCAGTTCACCGACGCTGATACCGGAAAGACCGGATTCAGCAGCTTGTGCGCCCGCGATCGGCAGTAGTAGCGACAGCAGAACCAGGCTGAGGTTATTTTGCATACAGGACTCCTGTGACCGACCAGATCAGGTGGTCGGCCTTGTATTCGGTTTTGATCTCCTGAAGGCGTAGCCCTTGGGTCGGAGCGCCATTGAAGGAGTCGTAAGGCAGAACGCCGGTGGTGTACGACAGCTGGTACTGCTTCCACTGAGGCGGTGGTGGTGGAGGTGGCGCGGGTTGGCCTGGCAGAGCCGGTTCCTGAGGCATCACCACCGGCATTGGTTGCAGCTGCGGTTCCTGGGAGAAACTGTGAAACCAGGTGGTCAAGGCCTCGAGAGCGTCATTGGCGTCGACCAACGGATCATCACCTGCGGCGCTGGTGGAAATATCGAACCTCAGTGTTGCGGCATTACCTTGTTCAGCGAACTCTGGGCGCATGGAGAAGTGGTTGACGGCGGCATTCGCAAGGCTGAGCGCATTGCTGTTGCCTTCCCGGCGGTAAGCCGCGACGACTTGTGAGCCATTGCAGTCAGCTTTGTCGAATGACCACCCCTGAATGTTGAGGGGGAGCTGGTACATCACCAGGCTGCAGGCCTCGACGAAGTCAGTGACAGAGGGTTGTTTCGCCCAGGGGTGTTCAAGCGCTTGCAGGGGCTGCTGCGTGCCGGTTTGCTTCTGCAGATCGGCCAGAGCTTCAAGGCGCTTCTTCTCTGCCTCAATCGCCGCTCGACGGGCAATCTCCGCTTGATGCGATTTCCACTGGGACCAGGCCAGCAGGCCGCCACCGATTAGGATAAGCACCAGGAGCAGCTGGGCCAGCTCTGATTTGGACATACCGAAAACGAGCGGACGTAGCCGATACTCACGCTTGAGCCGAGATGGGTGAAGTAGCTCCTCTATATCGAAGAGCTCCCCCCCCATGGAAAACTCAGTGGGGAGAAACTCGCGCTCGAACTGAATCCCGCGACTGCGCTGCTGCAGAACGCGCTTGCGGACCTCGGTTGCAGTGCCGATCAGGTCGCAGCCCGGGATGATTCGGCCCTCATGGACGGCGACGATGGCGTAGCGGTCCTGGTCAGCGTCGACCGGCCAGGCGGCGATCCACGAGTCCCCCAGTTGGCCGGCCAAAGTGGCGGCCAGTGAGTACATGCCCTTGTTGACGTCCGAGGTGCGGGACACAAAGCCCGCCTGGATCATGAGAGAGGTCCTGCGAATCGCGACGATGTCCAGGCTGTGCTCCTGGCCGTATTGCCGCGCCTCTTTCATGTAGCTCGTCATATTGCCCAGGGGAATCCAGAGCATGCCGGTCACAAAGACGCGCCCGCGGTACTGGATCGTCTGTACCCGGCTTGAAGGCTTGGAAGTTTCCGTGTTCATCAGCACCACCAATTACAGGCTGTCCGGGAGGACGATCGGTGTCACCAGCACCACAAGGGCGCTGTGGGACGTCGAACGAGTCCTGCCGCCGCCCAAGCCGAAAAAGCTTGGGCTGCCTACGCCGGACTTGCGCGCGTCATCCCCGTTTTCGTCGAACCCGGTGAGGATCAGCGTCTCGCCGCTGCGCAGGCGGACCTTCGGCGCAACGTTCTTCGTGTCGTAGTCGGTGGTCTGGACCTTGGAGTCATTGCTCTCAAAGTCCTTGAAGATCGGCTTGCTGCTGATGCTGAGGGTGATCATCAGCAGCATGTTTTCCTTGTCCAGGAGCTTGGGGAGCAACATCATGTTGAAGCCGCTGGTGATGGTCGCAGGTGTCAGGGCGGTGCTAGATCCGACAGACGCGGTGGTGGTGGTCGAACTCGAGGCAACATAGCTCTGGACGTTACCGATCTGGATCGGTGCCGGCTGCAGGTTCAGCGTGGTCACCGACGGCGAACGCACTTCGGAAACGCGGC
Organism: Pseudomonas sp. MWU13-3659; assembly: GCF_023757525.1. Classification (NCBI taxonomy): domain Bacteria; kingdom Pseudomonadati; phylum Pseudomonadota; class Gammaproteobacteria; order Pseudomonadales; family Pseudomonadaceae; genus Pseudomonas; species Pseudomonas sp. MWU13-3659. The sequence goes on from NZ_JAMSHW010000010.1 coordinate 197,192, forward strand.
CTTGTTCCGAAAGCGCCTGCACGACGGCCTTGGAGCCTGCCCATGGGGAGCTGGAAGTATCCAGGATGCTACCGCTGGCTGAGATGGCCTCTGAGCTGATGCCGGCGACGGTGTTGCTCAGGCCGAAACCCCACTTTCCAGAGATGGACTTGTATACAGCGCTCCAGTTGACCGCAGTCTGGTCACTGTCGCTGAAGTTCACTTCGTAGACCTTGACGTTGAATAGCACCTGACGAGTGATGCTGCGGTTGGTCTCCTTCAGGTAGGCCGAAATCCGGCTAAGAACCTCTGGCCGATCGCTCACGGTGAGTGTGCCGGTTGAGCGAGAGAGGTACAGCCGCCCCGGGGGCTGCATGCTGAGCATGGCCTTGACGTTGCGTTCGATGTCGCTCATCAGTGACGTCTTGTAGGTGGACTTGGTGCTTTGGTTACTGCCTGATTCACCGGTGGCTCCCCCTGACGAAGTCGAGGAGCCCGAGTCGCCATTGCCGGTGGAGGTCAGCAGACCGGACTTGACGGTGCTCTCGATCTCCAACTCATCGCCGAATGTCCATACATCGAAGGTACGGGTATCGAAGTAGGTGATGCGTACGCCCTGCAGCTCCGGGTCGAAGTGCCACGACAGCCCCAGTCGAGAGGTCGCCTGGTTCAGCAGCCCGGAGACATTGCCGCTGTACTTCAGCCCGGAGATCAGCCCACCGCCGCTGAGGCCCAGGTCAAAAGAGGTTGCCCCCCCAGGCACGGCCCCGGCCATGCCGTTCGGCAGCAGGCCAGCCAGACTGTCAGGGTCCGGTGAGGTCGAGGGGGCCTCCCGCGTGGCACCGCCGGAAGGTTTGGATGAGAGTATCCCGGGGTTCAGCGCATCCGGCGCGACGATCACCTGCAGACCCGTTTCCTTGGTGATGAGCTGGGCCACGTCAGTGATCGACACTGGGCTCGTCGGCCGGTAGGCGACATTCCGATCCAGGTTGAAAGGTAATCCGCGCCTGGTCACCAGCGGCTCGGTGGAGACCCAGGGCTTGTTGCTGAACACGACCGTGTCACGGTTCAGCTGCGGCTGCTGGTTCTGCAGAAACTTGGTGTACTGGCTCGCCGAGCGGCCATCGAACTCAGCTCGATCGAACGACTCGTTGACTCGCTGTAGGGCGCAACTGCTTACCAGGGCTAGGGCCATCGGAGTCAGTGCCCAGCGGGCCCATGGAGACTTGATCATTTCTTCTTCCTCTCGGCGACGTACAAGACGCTCTGGGAGCCTTCGCTACCGTCGACTACGAAGGAACGCGGTGCATCGTCATAGAGCGGGAACAGCTGTTTGATGGCTTCCTGGAACGAGCCCTCAAAGTGCAGCGGTGCTTCGATCGGATAGTTGAGGTCTTCCTGGGCCCAGATCACTCGCCACCGGGCTTTCTTGGCCCAACCCTCCACGCTATCGCGCAGAGTTGATCCAGCTTCGGCCGTCCATACCTGGGGCAGCGGCCGGGGCGGTGGGGCGGGCTTGACCTCGATGGTCGGGGCCACCACTGCGGAAGTGGTGACGACAGCCGCTGGCTTGGATGCAGTGGGCTGGTTGGACACTGTCGGTGCCGGGGGCACAGGCGTCGAAGGTTTAGCCGCGGCGATCACCGTCGCAGCCGGGATAGAGCCATCCTTGGCAGGTGCCACTGGGGGGAACACGGGAGCCACTGGCGCGGGGACTGCGACAGAGGTTGTAGTCGTGGAGATTGGAGCGGGAGCAGGTACAGCGGCGACGACAACGCCCGACGTCGAGGTCGCGATGGCGGAGCTGGTGGAAGGACTCTGCGCTTTGTCGGCGTAGAGCTGCCCCGCCGGCGCCGATGGGATTGGCAATTGGTAGCCGGGGCGAAGCACGAAGCACACCTGACGGTTCACTTCATCGACTTTCACCTGCCAGGCCGGGCCAGCGAGGACCTGCAGGGTGTTGCGCAGAGTCATCGGGCCGAGCTTGTACTGGGCTGCCGGCAGAGGCCGGGTGTACAGGATGTTGACGTGCTGCGAGCTGGGTGGGCAGATGGCGTACCCTGACCGGTCGACCACGTAGAGCATGGCATCCCGAACACTGGGGTTCATGCTGGACGGTATGGTCACGTCGATGATCTGTGCCATCAGGTCGCGCTGGCTCGCATCGGGCTGGGTGCTCACCAAGGTGTAGCGGCCATACCGAACAACCGGTTCTTTCTCCGGGCTTGCTCCGTTCGGGTAGATGTCCGGAGATAGCCATTCGGGATTACGGCTGCTATCGAACGCCGGCTTCGGCGGCTGCTCAGCCTTCTGAATCGCACAACCCGCAACGAGCGCGGCGAGCGAGAGAGTGGTCAACTGCCTGATCATGAGGCCCCCTGTAGTCATTGAGGGCAACGTTGACAGCCAGTAGCTTCCCGTGCAGCTGGAAATCAATATCTCGAAGGCCTAGATTTTTCGGCGCGTTTGATGAATTCCTGCAGTTGCTTGTTTTGGGGGCCTAGGCTTGGGCGCCCACCGGTACCTCGGCATCATGCATCAGGTTTTTGAGCCTATGCGAGACAGCGACTCAGGTGCTAAGTTACCCAGCATTCGTCTGAGCAGAGTCGTTATTAGCTCTTCCCCCAGTTTCACCTATCTCAAGAAGGAATGCCGAAATTCATTCAGAAAACCCAAATATCAAAAAACTTTTTCCGATGGTGACCTCGTCGCTATCCAAAGGTATAAATGCGTTGTCAAACGGTGAAAGCACTTACCAAGCATCAGCTGTTGAAACGTACTCCCAAGAAGTCTTCTCGAGAGTCGCTGAGATTGACAATGCATTCAAGAGCATAAATATCGCTCTTGAATACTTAAGCAAAAAAACGTACTCAGGCTCAGATTTTAACTTCTCTGAGCACCATGCGTTCCATATAGAAAATTTCCTACTGCGCCTTACCAGCGTGGTCGATCGCTCTTGTCTACTAGCAGGGTCTACCATGCTAATGGAAAACGGCGAGATTGAACGCCTAGGTGGTAATAAGAAAGTTCATAAGCAGTTATCGAGCTTCTCGCCTGAAGCGTTTTCAATTCTAAAGCGCATGGAGGATACTATTACTCACCTGAGAGTCCCTAGAAACAAGGTGGCGCATCAATCTGGGTTTTCTAGCAAAAACTTATGCATACTGCAAACAATTGAGAGCTCGGCGGTCGAGTCAATTTCAGTTAAAATGATTACAGATATTATGTCTTATGATGAAATCAAAGACATCGTGGTAGCAAACTCACTTGAGCAGTTTAAGTCCGTCGCTATAGCCTTGGATAAGTTGGTCGCCGAGCTAATCGATAGCCTCTCATTCGTATATTCCGGGATAATAAATAGCCCTCAAGGAAACACAAGGTAACCGACTCCCCTTCCAGTCAACAAGGTCAACTGCACCGTGGGCTTTACTGACTGATAGTCGCGGCGAGCATAGCCTTGGCCAGCGCGTCCTGCTGCTCTTCTGGCTCAATGAGCTCCAAGCTGACTTGACGCTTCGCTAAGAGCATCTGCCACAGTTGTTGGTCGATGCTGTTCTCTACCAGCGGGATTTTCACGATCACCGTCCTGAGTTGGCCGTTTCTATACGCGCGGTCTTCGGCTTGGTCCTGCTGCCCTGGTGTCCAAGGAAGGCCCAGGAAGAACACGTAGTTGGCGGCCGTGAGGTTGTTTCCAGTCCCTGCGGCTTGGGTGGTGCAGATGAAAACCCTGCATTCTGGATCGCCCTGGAACTTGTCGATTGCCTTCTGACGTTTGGTGAGCGAGTCACTGCCGATCAGGGTGACGTTACCGATACCAGCCTCATCGCACAGTTCCTTGAGGCGCGCCACAGTGGGCTTGAACTCGCAAAACAGGATGACCTTGTCCTCCGGGTCCAGCTCGCCGAGCAGGTCCATAGCGACACGAACCTTCACCTGCTCGAGGTAGTGGCGAAGCGCGCCGAGCCTCGCAAAGATCGGCCTATCCTCTTGCCGGATACTGTCGTACTTCCGACGCTCCTCAACCCCCATGGCCACGGCAAGCAACTGCCGTTGCTTGCCCTTGAGTCCTGGCAGGACGTCTTTGCGTCGGCGAAGCATCCAGTCGCCCAGCTCCGCACGGAGGTTTTGCCGGAACTCCGGGCTGCCGGCGAAGCGCTCGCAGAAGTCGCTGAGGGGGAGCTGGCCGATGGGGTGGCCCGATAGGCGCAGTAGGGTGTGTAGCTCCGTCTCACGATTGAGCACAGGCGTGCCGGTCAGCAGGTAGCGATTTGGCACCTTAGCCGCAATATCGAAGCCATGGCGGGTACGCTCGGCGGTCGGCTCCTTCAGTTGGTGGGCCTCGTCGACCACCAGGACGTGGTAGTGCTCTGCCAACAACACATAGTCGCCGAGGCGCTCGTAGTTGATCAGCATCCATTGGGCGAGGGGGTCATGCTTCTGTAGGGCGATCGTCGCCTCAGGGTAGACCGCCAAGACTTCTCGCTGCCAGTTGATCAGCAACGAGGATAGGGTAACGACAAGGATAGACCGACCGGCCGCACTGATGTGCGCAGCGATGACGGCCTGGCGTGTCTTGCCGAGGCCCATATCGTCAGCCAGTAGCGCGCTGGTGCGCTGGAGCAGGTGAGCGATGCCTGCAGGCTGGTGATCAAGCAGGGAGTAGCCGACCAGGGCCAGGGCGATCGCGTCGTCAGAGAAGTCGGTGCGCTCGATCGGCGAGACGGCAGCGAGGTAGATGTCGTTGGAGGTTTCTTCCCCACTGGCGGTTGCCGAGGCTTCTTGCGGAGCGCCGCCCAGGCTGATGCGCGGAATATCAGCCGCCGGGACGACAGAGCCATCACCCAGGAGCTCTTGCACCACATCCAGGATCTCGAACTGCTCCTCCACCAGGCCTAGCTCCAGGATCAAGTTGCTGCGCAGGATCTCGGCGGTCGCATTGATGCGCCAGGAGCTTGATCGACCCAGGAATACTCCGCGCATCCGGCGTGCGACGGCGACCACACCCGGGTGGTAGTCACCTGACAGCAGTACACCGCCGTCGGCCAGCGGCGCGATGCGCAGCAGCATCCCCCAGGTGAAGGCGTCTCGGCGAGGAGCACTCAACGCGGACTCGATCTTCTGGCGGAAGGCCTGCCACGACTCTGTGACCTTGCCACCGGCCAGCTCGATCAGCTGGTGGTAGACCAGGTCCAGCTCGTCGATGAGCTTGGCCTTGGGCACGCGCCAATAACGGCAGAGCGGATGGTCGCCGCGGCGGATATAGAACCCGCTGCGGCCGAGCATGACTTTGTTTGCACCTTCGATGTAGGGCATGAGGATGCCCATGTCGTAGCCGTCAAACACGGCGCCCTCGAGCAGCGAGGGTTGGCTGTTCAGTAGGCGTGGTCGCTTCATCAACCAGGCCTCATGATCAGGACAATCCAGGTACTGACGATGTTGTTTGACAGGTCACTTGTGGCTATAGACATATGCTCGCTCCAGATGAAGCGAGCAGGGTGCCGAGCTATACGAGTTTGGGGTAGGAGATAAAGATAATCCGGTGGAGAAGAATTAGGGGTGTGCATCGCCCCTGTTTGCGCAGGAGCTCCCGGAGTTCATAGTGGCAGCATGATCGATGACTAGTGAGAGTTAACTGGGAACCCATTGGCAATCACTGCTCTGACCGCCGCATCATAGCCGTCAAATGGGTACAATGGCCATCCAGACGGCGAGCAGAATCCCTCGCGACGTTCTTGTTCAAACTGCGAGTGCCAAGTATCTCCAGCCTGGAAAATCCAACCAGAGAGTCCCGTGTCCAGAAACTGGTCGTGGGTAATATCGATTATTAGGCCGTCAACCTCGTACCAGGCATGTGATGCGTTGGGGTCGAGAAGCGGGTGTCTCGTGCCACAGATGTATGTCCCCTTGAGTTGCAGCGTCTCCCAGATGACCCTTCCAACGATGTCCGATGCAACGCCGCAGGAGCCACATGGAAAGCCTTTGAACGTAGAGCCACGAGTCTCCCTGAGGCTCAGTAAGCCTCGCCTGCATGCGTCCGCAATTGTCTGGAGCTTTAAATGGTCAATAGATTTGTTCACTGGTTACTCCACAATGCGGTTGACCTTCTTATATTCTTCCCAATCCATTCCGAGCGCCTCGGCAAACTCATGATGACGTTTTAGACGCCACTCTTGCGCTTGCTGAGGAGAGTCCGCGACCAGGTGGATCACAAACTCGTCAAGATCTAGACCTCGTTGCTGGGCTGCCTGGGCGAATATCTCAATCCGTTTTATTTTTTGGAACTCTTCGACCGTCACACCGCATGCTTCAATTACACGAGGGTTCACCAACTCAACCTGAGCAAGTGCATGCGGATTATCAGCAAAAAACTTATCTCGAGCCGCATCATAACGCTGTTCGTAGCTAGGCATCTTCAACCCCAGGGTCATAGTCAACGGTGCAGCGCTGTCAGAGATGTGAATGGATCTCCCCACCGGCCACCAGAACCGTGGGTGGGTTAGAGGGCGCTGTTGGGTATGTATTGTACCGTGGATTCCGGGATTCTCGATCTCAAGTTGTGGGCGGTCTATGGTGCTCAAAACGAGGCTCTACAATTCGCCTTTAGGTCGCTCTCCTATGGCCTGTGACCAAAGGAGGTGTGATCCCTATTACATACCTCTGGGCTTGGACATATCGGGCACGCCCTTGATCGAAGGGTAGCTAACCTTGCAGTTGTTCGCCCTGTAGCCGGTACATCCCCAGAAGTCGTAACCCCCATCACCGCGCTTCTGGCGGCGGGCCAATGGCATCCCGCACTTGCCGCAGGAGGGGCTGTCATGGGCGCTTGATGAGGCTTCTGGGGACCGCGTTTTCATCGCCACTGTGGGCGCTTGGCGGAGGGCTGCGAGCTCCGTCTGCAGATGCTGATAGAACTTGGCGACCACTGAACCGTACTGTTCCTCCCCCCGAGCAATTCGGTCCAGGTCCTTCTCCAGCGTGCTTGTGAACGCCAGCTTGACGAAGCTGAAGCGGTCCTCCAACTGGTCGATGGTGCTCACGCCCAAGGGACCAGGGACCAACTTGCGTTTCTCCTCAACCACCAGGCCTTTACCGGTGATGTTCTTGACGATCGATGAAAACGTGCTGGGGCGCCCGATCCCCAGCCGCTCGAGCTCTTTGATAAGGCTGGCCTTGGTAAAGCGTGGCGGCGCCTTCGTCTTCTGGTTCAGCACCTCGCCCTGGAAGACGCTGAGGATCTGCTTGGGCTCGAGTACCGGTACAGGGTTCTTGGGAATGTCGGTCGACTCTTCATCCGTGTCGTCCTGCTGCAGAAGCTTCATCCAGCCGAGATAGGCCACAGTGCTGCCGGTCGCGGCGAAGCGTAACGGCCGCTGATCCGGCCCTCTAGCCAGCAGTTTTGCGGTGCGCATGTCGTAGATGGCGTCTGCGAGCTGGCTGGCCAGCGCCCTGATCCTGATGAGCTTGTACAGCGCTTGCTCATCAGGAGACTCGCCTGCGACTTCATCCTCCCACGCCGTTGGCGCAATTGCGGGGTGACCTTCCTGGGCGCTATCCGCCGCCTTGAACGTCCGGCGCTCGTTAACCACGTCGAGGCCTTGTCTGCTGGCCACAGCCTGGATATCTGGCATGGCCTCATCGGCCAAATTGGGGTTATCCGTCCGGTGATAGGTGATCACACCCTGCTCGTACAGGCGCTGCGCGACCTGCATGGTTTTGTCCGGGTCCCATTTCAACGCCACGCTGGCCGCCTGCTGCAGAGTAGATGAAATGAACGGTGGGGGGGGCGGACGCCGCTTCTTGCCGTCTTCACACGACTCGACGATTACTGCACGTGTCTCGGCAACCCTTGTCGCGAGCGTGCCGTCCTGAACGTAGGGGGTCTCTTTATTGGCGAAATCCGGGATCGGTTGCCACACCGCAGTCCAGTCCATACCGCTCGTGTCGTCCTTGAAGGTCAGCTCTACCCCGAAGTGGTGGACCACCTTGAAGTTCCTGATTTCGCGCTCACGCAACACCACCAGGTAGAGGGCAGGCGACTGGACTCTACCAGCGGATGTAGGTTGGCCAAGGACTCGTCGAAGCTCCTGCGTGACCAGATAACCCACCAGGCGATCAAGCACTCGCCGGCACTCTTGCGAGGCAACGAGCTGCCCGTTAATTCTCCGTGCGTTGGCCAGGCCCTCACGCACCCTGGCTTGGGTGATCTCGTTGAACGTGACCCGCTTGTACTCGCGGATCCCCAGTGTCTGCTGGATGTGCCATGCGATGCTTTCCCCCTCCCGATCAGGGTCGGTGGCGATGTAGACCTCTGTGGCTTCCTTGAGTGCTTTGCGCATGTTGCTGACGTTGCGGGCACTCTTGGGCAGGATTTCGTACACAGGACGAAGGGTCTTCAACACGCCAGTGGTGATCATTGTGTCGTCCTGGCCAGACTGGGGGAGGTCACGGATGTGGCCGCCAGAAGCCACCACCACCCAGTGCTCGCCAGGGCGGATCTTTTTCATCATGGGCCCAAGCTTCTTCAACTTGCCCGGTGCCTCGATGATCATGAGTTTCATAGGGTGCCCCTGAACAGTTAAATCATGGGGCACTCTTGCCGCCGACCGGGGACGGCACAACGCGAAATGGTCAACTGGAAGGGAGGGAATTCGGGAGGGCCAGGCCTACGGAGGAAGGGTCAAAAATTAAGGGTGAGCTGCTGGGAGCGCTTGTACCCTTTCAGCCAGGAGGCGAGCATGGCGGGGTGCTTGTATGGGCAGGCATACACGGGAAGCCCTTTCTTGGCGGCTTCCACCCCTGCAGCTTCTACCGCAGGATGGGGGTTGTTGAACTGGCGCCTATCCGCTTTTCGCTCTTGGGTAACTTCGCTCTGCATCGCATGTTCCTCCTCAGGGCCCCTGTTCCTGCCGGGCAGGTCACGCCCCAAACGATCTTGATACCGGTAATCCCACGCGATGCCGATTTTTTCGGCCTCAGCGCCTCAGTTCGATACAAGTTAGCAGCTGTAGGGCGGAGATGCCTTCAGGAAAGGCAATTTGCCAATGCGGCGATTTCGTATCTGCCCCTGACCTGGGCAAGCGCTGCTTGCAGCGCCCCTTCTGATACGACTTTCCGAACTCGTGCTGGGGGCTTTCCGAGTGCGCCTCCCCCGGCAGTCTTCGTCGACCGGAGTGACTCGGCATCAGACGCTACCCAAGAGTGGGCGGTCGCGGCGATCTGTCCTTGTACCCAGAAGCTTCACGAATGGCGCCTGAAAATCAGGCCCTAGGCCAATGACCGAATGCCACCGCTAGTGGGGAAGCATCCCAGAACGGTAGAGCGCCGACCATGCCAGCAGCGTCGCGCTGGGGGCCTCCAGTGCAGCACGCACCATCATTTCAGCGTCCTGGCCAGTGCTATCGTGAACCGCCTGGCCAAGTCGAAGAAGTGTCGTCGATACACCGGCATTTCGAGCCTTGGTCGCAAACTCATACTCCTTGGCCTGCCCATACTCGAGAGTGGCCGTAAAACGGGAGCGAAGCATTTCGATGGCCTCCACTTCGGCCTCAGGCAACAGGATGGACTCCCCGTCGAAAAAGACCTGGCGGACGCCATCGAGCGCCTGAACGGCGTCCATGTACCGCGATGAGTCTACTGTCGCCTTGACGGATGGATATTCCGGGTAGTCGTGGTGCATGCGGTGTTACCTCGAAGTGGAATGAGGAGCCGAGGGTCCGTCCTTGCCACCAGTGACTTCACGAACGGCGCCTGAAAAATCGCCTGCCAGGCTATGGTTAGATGCCACGGAGCGGCTTCATTGAAGGGAGGGGAAGCTCGAAGTGACATCCTTGTCACCAGGAGCTTCGCGATGTGGCGCGCCAAATTAAGGGGGGGTTACAGGGGGATGTCGTCGTCAAAACCGTCGCCGTAGTGGCGCATGTCTTCGGGGCTCGGCTGAGGAACGTTTTGAGCTTGGCCACCGTTGGTCTGGCCGCGTGCCTGCCCCTGCGGTTGATTGACCGGGCGCTGCACGCCGCTGCCGCCAGACAACGACACATGTTCGATCCGGTGTGGAAGAATCGCGATCCGGCTGGCTTCGACCTTGAGCGCTGACACCTCTTGGCCACTCTGCTTGTCCGTCCAGCTGTCCATGATCGCACGGCCGATCACCGCCACGCGCATGCCCTTCTGGAACAGAGCGGCGAACCGCTCGGCATCCGGATGCCACCATTCGACGTTCGCCCAGAAGCCGCCACGGTCCTTGTAGCCACCCTGGCCGTCAGGGATCGAGTTGTCGAACATCACATTGAGGCGCAGCATATGCCGCGGATCTTTGTTGCCGTTGGGGAACGACCGGTGCTCAGCAGCATTGCCGACGTTGCCTTCCCAAACTACTGGTGTACCCATGGTGTATCTCCGTTCAGTGTTGAGGTGGGTTCATGACCTGCTGCAGTCGAGCCTGATATTCGGCCTCGGCCTGCCCCATTTTTTCAGCGCACTCGGCGGCCTGTTTGCCGATGGAGTGGATGAGGCTGATCTGCATGTTCAGGGTGATACGGTGTTGCTCCAGGGCAAACAGATCCTGCAGCAAGTGGGTTGGTGTTTTGGGGGCGTGGACCATCTGAGCCCATACGCCGACACCCATGCGCCGGCCCTGCACGCTTTGCCAGCGAAGAAAGGTTGTGCCAGCGGCAGTGTTTTGCTCGATGAGCCGGACTGGAAGCAGGGCAAATGGATGTTGGCGAACCTGGGCCAGCACTACCTGGGTAAGGCCGCGCAATCCCGCTTCCAACGACGCGCAGTGCTCCGCCAACTGGACCAGTTCCCCCTTACCTTTAAAGGGCTTTAAAAGGCCTTTTAGTGAGGCACTCTGTTGCAGCCCTTGATAGGCACCCTGTTGCAGCGGTTTGAAGGCACCCTGTTGCAGTTCCTCCATTGGGCGGGTGTCCGAATACATGTAAGTCAGGCCTCGCCTTCGAGATCGTCATCCAGCTCTTCGATCAGACCTGTCGAGCCACGGCGGATAGGGGGGGCGAAGCTCGATCGGCGGGTGCCCTCCAGGATGTCCTGAGGAATGTCCCCGTAGCGCTGGTACATCTCGCGCGCGTTCTCGGCCCGGGCATTGTTGGCTGCGAAGTCGTCACGCGAGGCGCCGGAGAAGCGATGGAGCTGGGCCAGCCCAAAAAGACTGCGCAGCAGGTGGGCACCTTCATCGATCCAGATCTCGCCATCGCGGCGACCGATCATTGCGACGTGCTGAGCCAGCAGGATGCGGCGAACGACTTCGTCGTACTGAGTCAGCAGATGGACGCCCTTGAATCCCAACGGGTTGGAAATGAAGAGCGGCAGTTTCAGGGGCTGGATAGAGAGGTTCTCACCGATCTCGAGTGCCTTGGGCAACTGGGCCATCACTCCATCCAGACGGCTGTCGATGGCCTTGAGGGCATCGTCTACTTCCTGGATCTTCTCCTCGATCCTGATCATCCACCAGTCGGAGTAGGGGTCGTCCTGGGCCGACCCACGGTCGATCTGGTTGATCTTGGAGCAGAAGCCAGCCAACCCGAGGATGCTGTGCTTCTCATCGCTCTTCTGGCGACCCAGCCAAATTCGAGCGGCATGATGGGTGTGGAGAGTCAGCTGGACCTGGCTCCTGAGGGAGCCGATGTTGAGCTGATAGTTGTCAGCCATGGACATGGTTTCCTTATATAAGGTGGGTGAACCATGTCCATGCTGCTTTCAGGCTGCTGGGGGCGCAGTAATAAATGAAGAACCCGGGGTGCTGGATTTGTCATTGTGGGCTCAACGGCGCCTGGGTGGTGTGGTCCGCACCACCGTGAAGTGTTGCCAGTGGCAACAGTCGGCAAGCCGTCGGTGCCGGTGAAGACCGCCTAGTAGTCGGCGCTGCTTGGTGTTGCCAGTGGCAACACTTTCAATTCCCCCACTGGTGACCACTTCCTTGTCCTAAGCGTTGGGGGCCGCGTTGGAGGTGTTGCCAGTGGCAACACTAGGTAAGCAAGCGGCGCCTTTACAGGTCTGTCGTGGTTGGCGGTACGTGGTGTTGCCAGTCGCAACACTCGGTGGATTTTCGGCGCCGATGAGTGGCTGGCTGCATCCCTGCGAGGTGGTGCCAGTAGAATCCCCCGCAAGTGTTCGTTGGGTCGGTACTCATCGAATGAGAATGAGAAATGAGCTCCAACCAGCGACGGAGATGAATGGGCCAAAAGGAACTCTTGTGACGGTAGATAATTTTCCGAAGACCTTGAGGAGGATGGCAGCTATGGCTGCACTTAGTAGTGCGCAAATCAG
>NZ_JAMSHW010000100.1:0-670 GCF_023757525.1 Pseudomonas sp. MWU13-3659
CGCGATCTTGGGGTACTTTTCGCGCAACTGATCAGCGACTAAGCGCCATTGCTGATGACATTCGGCACGGCTGTCTTGAGCGAAGACCGTGCGCAGCAGTGCCGCCACCATGGTGCGCTGGCCCTTGCCGACGTGGGCCATGGCGTTGCGCATGAAGTGCACACGGCAGCGCTGCCAGGTTGCGTTGAAGACCTTGGAAACAGCTGCCTTGAGGCCTTCGTGAGCGTCGGAGATGACCAGTTTCACGCCCCGCAAACCACGTCGCATGAGGCTACGCAGGAAGTCTGTCCAAAACGGCTCGGCCTCTGACGGCCCGACCCGCATGCCCAGAACTTCGCGGCCACCGTCAGTGTTTACGGCCACAGCGATTATGACGGCGACCGAGACGATGCGCCCGGCCTCCCGCACCTTGACGTAGGTGGCATCGATCCACAGGTAGGGCCAGTCACCTTCAAGCGGGCGATCAAGGAAGGCATGAACGCGTTCATCGATCTCACCGGCTAGCCGTGAGACCTGGCTTTTGGAGATGCCCGTCATGCCCATGGCTTTGACCAGCTCGTCCACCGAACGCGTTGAAACGCCTTGAATGTAGGCTTCCTGGATCACCGCTGCCATCGCCTTCTCGGCAGTACGTCGAGGTTCGAGAAAGCCAGGAAAGTAGCTGCCCTGG
>NZ_JAMSHW010000101.1:0-632 GCF_023757525.1 Pseudomonas sp. MWU13-3659
TGAACTGGCCTAATGACCCCGGACACCTCTTAAGGGCGATATGATTCACCCAATCAGGAGGTTCCATGCAAGAGCGAAAGACCTATACCCGTGACTTCAAGCAACGTGCTGCAAGCATGGTTCTTGACGACAACAGCTCGGTTCCCGACGTCTGTGCGTTATTGGACGTCGGCCCCACGGCTCTGCGCCGCTGGGTTGATCAGGTTCGCAAAGAGCGTCAGAAAGGGCAGCCAGTGGCAGGCACCAAGGCAATCAGCGACGAACAGCGAGAGCTTCAACAGCTGCGAGCCAAAGTCAAACGCCTGGAGACCGAGGCTGAAATCTTAAAAAAGGCTACGGCTCTCTTGATGTCGGATCCCGATCGTTTTTCCTGATCGAAGAGCTGAGAGAGTCGAACTCGTATCCGACCAGCCTGCTTTGCAGTGCATTGGGTGTTTCCCGCAGCGCGTTTTATGACTGGCTTAAGCGTCGTTCAGTACCGAATACCAAGCGTGACGCGCTCAGGGCAAAAGTTGTGCAACTGCATGTCGAAAGCCGGGAAAGTGCAGGCGCGCGGATGATCTCTCAGCACTTGAAGGCCCAGCAGATCAAGGTGGGACGGTATCTGGCTGGACAACTCATGGCGGAGGCTA
>NZ_JAMSHW010000102.1:0-619 GCF_023757525.1 Pseudomonas sp. MWU13-3659
TGTTCTGGTCAAGTTTTTCCGGACACCGGTTACGGTGATCAAGCCGCCTGCTGCTCCATGGCTATTGGCGACAGGTAGTTGTTGTAGCTGTGGAGCCTAATTCGGTTGTAGCGCATAAAGAAGCTGGTCATGTCCTGCCTGGCTTCTTCAATGGTCGTGTAGCCCTTGGAGGGCACCCACTCCGACTTGAGCGTCCCGAAGAAACGCTCTGTGGGCGCGTTGTCCCAGCACTGTCCCCTGCGGCTCATGCTTTGCGTTATTCCATGCTCAAGCAGTTCGGATTGAAAGCGTTGGCTGGTGTATTGGCAGCCTTGATCTGAGTGAAACATCAGATTTGCATGTTTGCCTCGAATCTCCACCGCCATTCTCAGCGCCTTGCTGACCAGGTTGGCGTCATTGATTAGAGAAAACGCCCAGCCAACGATTCGGCGGGCGAATAGATCAATGACCACTGCCAAGTGATACCAACGTTTCCCAACCATCAGGCTGGTAACGTCGCCGCACCAGACCTGATTGATTGCAGTCGGCTCAAAATTACGCTCGAGCAGGTTCTTGGCCACAAATGCTTCGACACCCCTGGAGCGATACTGATGGCGACGGCGTTGTCTGCTGGCCAGAT
>NZ_JAMSHW010000103.1:0-571 GCF_023757525.1 Pseudomonas sp. MWU13-3659
GCTGGTGATCTTGCCCCAGTCCAGTGGGGGGATATCGCCCTGGACCTGTACCTGGCTGCCGATAACCTGGCCCTTCGCGTTGATGATTACTTTCGCATAGGCCCCAGGGATAACCCCGATGTCTGGCAGCGTGGCCTGGATGGCCACGTCGCGGGTGGCGTCGAACTCCACCTGCCCGGTGATATCACCCTGCAGGGAGATCCGACGAGCGGTGGCCAACTGCCGAGCTTTACCGGCGGGCGTGGTGCCATCCACCAACTCCGAGACTTTTGTCCGCACCTCTTCCACGGACTTGAACGAGGCGAAGTGCTTCACCAGCGGGCCGTCGATCGGCTCAGTGGGACGGCGATCGACAATGCCGGCGGCAGTCACGTCAGCGATGGGGATGCAGTAGTGGCGTTTGCCGGCAGCGTCGGTGTAGTCGGCCCGCTGCTGGCCGCTCGCAAGCGTCCAGCGCGCTTGAACATCGTTCAGGTAACGCTCTAGGACAACATCCACCCAGACGGTGGCAGGCAGCGCCGAGACGCTGATGCCGGTGGACCCTGAGCCCACCCCGCCGATGCGCAGGCCC
>NZ_JAMSHW010000104.1:0-571 GCF_023757525.1 Pseudomonas sp. MWU13-3659
ACTGGTGATCTTGCCCCAGTCCAGTGGGGGGATATCGCCCTGGACCTGTACCTGGCTGCCGACAACCTGGCCCTTCGCGTTGATGACTACTTTCGCATAGGCCCCCGGGATAACCCCGATGTCTGGCAGCGTGGCCTGGATGGCCACGTCGCGGGTGGCGTCGAACTCCACCTGCCCGGTGATATCACCCTGCAGGGAGATCCGGCGAGCGGTGGCCAACTGCCGAGCTTTACCGGCGGGCGTGGTGCCATCAACCAACTCCGAGACTTTTGTACGCACCTCTTCCACGGACTTGAACGAGGCGAAGTGCTTCACCAGCGGGCCGTCGATCGGCTCGGTGGGACGGCGATCGACAATGCCGGCGGCAGTCACGTCAGCGATGGGGATGCAGTAGTGGCGTTTGCCGGCAGCGTCGGTGTAGTCGGCCCGCTGCTGGCCGCTCGCAAGCGTCCAGCGCGCCTGGACATCATTCAGGTAGCGCTCCAGGACAACATCCACCCAGACGGTGGCCGGCAGCGCCGAGACGTTCACGCCGGTGGACCCTGAGCCCACCCCGCCGATACGCAGGCCT
>NZ_JAMSHW010000105.1:0-569 GCF_023757525.1 Pseudomonas sp. MWU13-3659
CTTCTCGAAGTTGTCGCCACCGGCAACCGATTCGATCTTGTTGACGATGCTCGGCTGGCCACCGACGTAGACATCATCCTTGGCGGTGATGGTGAAGGTGCCCGAGGCGCTGCCGGCCGGGATGGAGACTTTGGTGCCATCGCTCAGGGTGAAAGTCAGACCGTTGTGGCCGGTGACCGACAGGCCCTGGGCATTGGTCAGGGTCACGGTATAGGTGACCTGGCCGCCTTCCGAAACGGTGGTTTTATCGGCAGTCAGGGTCGCCACGACTTCACTGACGGTGTCGGTGATCTGCACGGTGGCCGAGCCGCCGAGTTCCAGGTTCTCGAAGGTCTTGCCGGTGACGCTGGCATCGGTGATACCGATGGTCAGCGAGCTGCCGTCCTTGAATACGTCATCGCCTTGAGCCGCAGCCTTGTAGGTGGCTTCGGTCTGACCGGCAGTGATGACCACCTTGTCGCCGTTGGACAGGGTGACGGTCAGGTCGCGGTCCAGCGGCTGGTTGACCTTCACGGTGAAGGTCGGCTGTTGGGCTTCGTTGACATCGCCATTGCTGACGATGGTGACGG
>NZ_JAMSHW010000106.1:0-533 GCF_023757525.1 Pseudomonas sp. MWU13-3659
GGCACCACGTTGCTGGCCAGCTGGGCCATGGCGCCGGTGTCGCCACCGACGGCGGCCTTGACCTGTTGCGCCTTCTGCAGCGCGGCCTGGCCGCTTTTCGCCAGTTTCAGGCCCGTGCCGGCCAGGGCCTTGCCCTGTTCCAGCAGGCCGTTGCCGCCGGGGCCCATCAGGCCCTGGGCCATCGATTTTCCTTGTGCCATCGCGTTCTGCATCAGTCCCTTGCCCTTGTCCATGCCTTGCTGTGCCAGTGCCAGGCCCTTGCCCAGCAACCCCTCTGCGCCCTTGCCGCCGCTGAGCACCTCGCCGACCACGGCCTGCTGGCCGGGGGCGATGTCGGCGAAGCTGGGCTTGGGTGGCCAGTCGCCGGCGCCGAAGTGGCTGCCCTCGGCCCAGGTGTCGGCCGGGTCCAGGCCGAAGTCGACCCACAGCGGGCCGGCGGCGGCGCCGCTGGCCTGGTTGAAACCGTTGCCGTCGAGCTTGCCCTTGATCGATTTGCCCAGGGCGTCGATCACGTCGTAGTCGCCGGTCTTCAC
>NZ_JAMSHW010000107.1:0-515 GCF_023757525.1 Pseudomonas sp. MWU13-3659
GAAAAAAGGGGGCCTGACGAGCCTGCCGATCACGCTTTAGGTCGCAGCCGTGGCGGCCTGACTACCAAGATCCACATGCTCTGCGACGCCAACGGCGTGCCGTTACGTTTCCTTCTTTCTGGCGGGCACGCCAGTGACATCACCTACGCCCAGCCACTGTTGGACGAGGTGAGCATTCCATCCAGCCAACCTGGTCGCCCACGCAAACGCTGCAAATGGTTGCTCGCCGACAAGGGTTACGACGCCGAAGCACTACGTCGTTACTGCGATCAATATCGAATGCAGCCCGTCATCCCGAAGCGCTCAATGAAGCGCAAACCCAAGCCTGGCTTACCGAGACTGTTTGACCGGCCCAAGTACCGACAGCGCAACATCATCGAGCGCATGTTCGGCTGGCTGAAAGAGAACCGTCGGATCGTGACGCGCTTTGACAAGCTTGCGAAAAGCTACGCCGCCATGGTTTCACTGGCTTGTTCCATGCGGTGTCTGCGACACCTTTTTTCATACAGAGCCTA
>NZ_JAMSHW010000108.1:0-511 GCF_023757525.1 Pseudomonas sp. MWU13-3659
AGGCGGTCCAGCTCGTCCAGTTCGGCCTTGGTCAGCGTGCCCTGCTTTTCCAGGATGAGGGTGATTCGCCGGCCCACGGCGGTCAGCGGCTCTTCATCCGTCAGCATGTCATCCCAACCGCCCTGGCGGATCCAGTAGTAAATGATCCGCACGTTGGGCAGCTTCAGCTGAGTCTGGATTTCCCTCACCGATGCCCGGCGTAGGTAGAGGCGTTTGGCGGCCTCCTTCACTTCGATTGAGTAGTTCATGGGCCGCAGTCTATGCGGCGAAAACCCCGAAAACGCGGGGTAAAACTGCGTGAAATTCCTAGATCTTGGAAATAGGAATTTCGCTCAAGCAAACCGTTTGGCCGGTGCCGATCGGCTCCCTATCGTGGCGCTCATCGACCACCACCGAGCGCACCAACGATGCCCCGTTCCCTTGTCTCCTACTGGAAGCGCGTAGCTGTTAGCGGCTTCACCGCCGACAACCGCGAGATCACCGTGCAGGAGCTGGTCGATTGCGCCGAGAC
>NZ_JAMSHW010000109.1:0-507 GCF_023757525.1 Pseudomonas sp. MWU13-3659
TGCGCGCAGACCGTGGCGCATCAGGCTGTTCTGCTGCATCCCAAGTCGCCCGTGTCGATTCTGGTCATGGCCGCGATGCATGAAATGGAGGCGCTGCGGGTGCTGCTCGAATCGGCGTTGATTCAGGTGCAGATGCCGCAGGTGGAGCCTCGGACGTTGCATTGAGCCGGTATGTCGTGAGTTGACTGGGCGGGCCCTGTTCGCCGGCAAGCCGGCTCCTACGAGGGGCGCGATTCGCCTGTAGGAGCCGGCTTGCCGGCGAATGGGCCAGGCCAGGCACCGAAGATTTCAGGGAGATTGAGCCATGAGCACAGACGACACCACGCCCCACACCACCGTGGGCAAGACCAAGTTCTACCAGGGTGAAAAGCATACCGACCCGCTGTTCTGCATCGAACCCGGCATCCCTTGCCAGCACGCACGGGAACAGGCTTCGGAGTTGATGGGCTGCGTGTGCGACCTGACCATCACCGGGATCATGGAGGACAAGCCTCAGCTGATCTGGGC
>NZ_JAMSHW010000011.1:0-173811 GCF_023757525.1 Pseudomonas sp. MWU13-3659
TCTTCGTCCGCCATCAGCGGAAGCGCGTCCACAACCGTGAGTGCTGGCGATATGGGGGGGAGATCGCTCTCAAGCAACGGAGCTTTCGAGGGTTCGGACACTGTCATTTGAGAAGCCTCTGCGTAGATTCAACCAAACGATGATTTGGCTTGAATCTACGCCAGCGGCACTCAGGACAAAACTAGCAGAATTAACAGGTCCGGTTTCTTACAGCACTGGCAATGACCAGTCGATCGGCGCCATCCCATGCTGCTGCAGGAAGCCATTGGCCCGGCTGAAATGCCCACAGCCAAAGAACCCGCGATAGGCCGACAACGGCGACGGATGCACCGACTTGAGCACCAGGTGGCGGGTGCCATCGATCAGCTTCTGCTTGCTCTGGGCATGGGCGCCCCACAGCAGGAACACCACGTTCGGGCACTGCTCGCTGACCACCTGGATGATCCGGTCGGTGAAGAACTCCCAGCCCTTCTTCGCGTGGGAAGCGGCATTGGCCCGCTGCACGGTCATGGTGGTGTTGAGCAGCAGCACGCCCTGTTCGGCCCAGCTCTGCAGGTAGCCGTGGTTGGGGATGGGCAGGTTCAGGTCGCGCTGCAGTTCCTTGTAGATGTTCACCAGCGACGGTGGCGCGGGCACGCCGGGCTGCACCGAGAAGCACAGGCCGTGGGCCTGACCCGGCCCGTGGTACGGGTCCTGCCCGAGGATGACCACCTTGACCTGCTCCAGCGGGGTGGAGTTCAGGGCGTTGAAGATCAGCGGCCCGGGCGGGTAGATCTCCTTGCCGGCGGCGTATTCCTGGCGCAGGAACTCGCGCAGCTGGTGCATGTAGGGCTGGTCGAACTCGGCGCGCAGCGCGGCCTTCCAGCTGGGTTCGAGCTTGATGCGATCGTCGTCGGTCATGGGGGCATCCAATAGCAAAGTGGCGCGACACTAGGAAAGCCTCGCCGGCTTGTCAATCGATCCGACCGGCGACCGGCAGCCACGGCGCGACGGGCCATACTGAGGGGATGACTTGCGCGAGGTTGCCCATGAGCATTCACTGCGAGGTACTCACCGGCGCCGACGGCGCCCGCATCGGCATCGCCACCCTCGATGCCCCCAAGGCACTCAATGCCCTGACTCTGCCGATGATCGAGGTGCTCGACGAGCACTTGCAAGCCTGGGCGCAGGACCCGGGCATCGTCTGCGTCGTGCTGCGCGGAAACGGGCCCAAGGCCTTCTGCGCCGGTGGTGATGTGCGTGCGCTGGTCCAGGCCTGCCGCGACCACCCTGGAAGCGTACCGCCGCTGGCCGCCACCTTTTTCGCCCACGAATACCGCCTGGACCATCGCCTGCACACCTACCCCAAGCCGCTGCTGTGCTGGGGCCATGGCCATGTGCTGGGTGGCGGCATGGGGCTGTTGCAGGGTGCGGGCGTGCGCATCGTCACCCCCAGCAGCCGCCTGGCCATGCCGGAAATCAGCATCGGGCTGTACCCGGATGTCGGCGCCAGCTGGTTCCTTGCCAGGCTGCCGGGCAAGCTGGGGTTGTTCCTGGGGCTGACCGGCGCACCGATCAATGCCCGCGATGCCCTCGACCTGGGGCTGGCCGACCGCTTCTTTGGCGAGCATCAGCAGGAAGCGTTGATCGAAGAACTGCTGCAACTGAACTGGCAAGAGCAGACCGAGTTGCAGCTGAACAGCCTGCTCAAGGCCGAACAGCACCGCGCCTGCGCCGAATTGCCCGAGGGGCAGTGGCTGGCGCGCCGGGCGGTGATCGATGAAGTGCTCGATGTGGCCGACCCGGTGGCCGCCTGGCGTGCGCTCAGTGGCCTGGCCCGGCATGCCGACCCACTGCTGGCGGCGGCGGGCCAGCGCTTGCACGAAGGCTGCCCGCTGACCGCGCACCTGGTGTGGGAACAGATCCGCCGTGCGCGTTACCTGTCGTTAGCCCAGGTGTTCCAGATGGAGTACACCATGAGCCTGAACTGCTGCCGTCATCCGGAGTTCAGCGAGGGGGTTCGGGCGCGGTTGCTGGACAAGGACAACACGCCGCACTGGCATTGGCCGGATGTGGCGCAAGTGCCAGCGGCGGTGGTCGAGGCGCATTTCACCAAGGTGTGGGAGGGGCGCCATCCGCTGGCGGACTTGGGGTGAACGGTACCGGCCCCATGACCAGGTAGGAACGGCTTCAGCCGCGATCACCCGCACAGCGGGTGCCGGGCACCGCGTTGCCTGCATCGCGGCTGAAGCCGCTCCTACAGGGATCACCCGTGCAGCGGGTGCCGGACACCGCGTTGCCTGCATCGCGGCTGAAGCCGCTCCTACAGGGATCACCCGTGCAGCGGGTGCCGGACACCGCGTTGCCTGCATCGCGGCTAAAGCCGCTCCTACAGAGGACCCAACTCCCTGCGTTCGAACAACGATCACCGCTGCCAGTTGCGATCCCCTCCCCGCCCACCGTCCGGCCGCCGGTCATGGTCCCCGCGTCCATTGGAATGCCAGCGATCGCCCTGGCCACCCCGGTTGTCATTGCGGTAATCGTTGCGCTCTCGATCCCGCCCATAGTCATAGCGCTGGCGGTTGCCGTAGTCGTACCGCGGGTTGCCCTGCCAGCGCGGCTGCTGGCTGGGCGGCGGATACGCACGGTACTGCGGCACCGGCGCCGGCCGGTAGTAACGCGGTGCGGGCTGGTAGTAGTAACGCGGCTGTGGCGCCACGTAGTAATGATCTTGGCGGTAATAACCCGGGTACACGTAGCGATCGGTGGTGTAGTAGTCGCTGCGGTAATAGCCATCGCGCTCGTAGTAAGGCGCGCAGGCGGATGTCAGCAGTCCCATCAGGACAACGAGCAGGATGCGTGGGTACATGGCGGCCTCCTGGACCGCGAAAGGGCCCGGCACAGCGGCGCTGGCAGGCGTCGACGACGATGCGTTGATCGACATTGCATCAGACAGCGGCGCCAGGGTTCAGTGCCATTTCTGCAACAAATTGAAACAGCCCGTATAGCCCTGAAAAACATGCAGTCATTTTTCGGTCATCTCACTAGAATATGGCCACCGGCACACCTCTCGGGAAGATCATGCCTTCACCGTCCGCCCTGTTCTCGCAACGCTCGCTGATCCTCACCCTGCTGCTGTTGCTGGCCTGCGGCTTCCTGGCCACCTCGCTGCTGAGCTACTACGCCTCGCGCGGGGCGATCCGCGACGGCATCGTCAACACCGAGCTGCCGCTGACTTCCGACACCGTCTATTCGGAAATCCAGAAAGACCTGATCCGCCCGGTGCTGATCTCGTCGATGATGGCCCAGGACACCTTCCTGCGTGATTGGGTGCTGGGCGGCGAGCAAGACACCCGGCGCATCACCCGCTTCCTGGGCGAGGTGATGGGCACCCAGGACACCTGCACCAGCTTCTTCGTCTCCGACCGCAGCCTCACCTACTACCAGGCCAAGGGCGTGCTCAAGCAGGTCAGGCCCGACAGCTGGCGCGACGCCTGGTACTTCCGCCTGCGCCAATCAACCAAACCCTATGAGATCAACGTCGACCTGGACATGGCCAACCAGGACAAGCTCACGGTGTTCATCAACCATCGCGTGCTCGACTACCAGCAGCGCTTCATCGGCGCGGTGGGCGTGGGGCTGAGCGTGGAGTCGGTGGTGCGCCTGATCGACGACTATCAACGGCGTTACCAGCGCGCGGTGCTGTTCGCCGACGCCCAGGGCAAGGTGCTGCTGACCGGCTCCGACGGTGGCCCCCACGGCCTGCGTGCCGGCCAGCAACTGAGCGACAGCAACCAGTGGCAGGACCTGCTGGCACACCTTCCTGCACCCGCCGAAGGCAGCCACGAGTACCACGACAACGATGGCCACAGCCACTTCCTCAACGTGCGCCTGCTGCCGGAACTGGGCTGGTACCTGCTGGTGGACAAGCGCGAGAGCGGCGCCCTGGACCGCATCCGCCAGTCGCTGTACCTGAACCTGGCGATCTGCGCGATGATCACCCTGGTGGTGCTGTCGCTGCTCAACGCCATGATCAAGCGCCACCAGGACAACGCCGCCGCGCTGGCCACCCTCGACAGCCTCACCGGCCTGCCCAACCGCCGCAGCTTCGACCTGCTGGCCGGCCAGGCGCTGGTCGAGGCGCAACGCGACAGCGCGCCACTGGTCGCCCTGCTGATCGACCTGGACCACTTCAAGGCGCTCAACGACACCCATGGCCACCTGGCCGGCGACGAAGTGCTGCGCCAGTTCGCCAACGTGCTGCAAGGCAGCCTGCGCCAGTCCGATATACTCTGCCGCTGGGGCGGCGAGGAGTTCATCGTGCTGCTGCGCGAAGCCCACGGGCGCCAGGCCATCGAGGTGGCGGAGAAGATCCGCCGGCGTACCGAGCAACTGATCTTCAGCTACAACGAGCAGCCGCTGCGCCTGACCGCCAGCATCGGCTTGTCCAGCCTGCAGCGTGAAGACACCCTGCACAGCCTGCTGACCCGCGCCGACCATGCCCTTTATCGTGCCAAGCAGAGCGGCCGCAACCGCGTCTGCAGCGAACTGCCCGGAACCGACCATGACTGACCCCCAGCGCTGCCCGGCCTGCGGCGCCGCCAACCAATGCGGCCTGGCCGACCCACGCAACGCCACCCAAGGTTGCTGGTGCTTCAACGTGAGCATTGACCCTGCCATCCTCGAGGCGCTGCCGGCCGAGCTGCGCGACAAAGCCTGCCTGTGCCCGCGTTGCGCGGCGGTGGACGAACAACTCAAGGCAGCGCAAATACCCGTGATCCGCTAGACTGCGCGCCGATTTCCCACGACCTTCCCGCCATGCGCCTCGACCGATTCCTCGGCAACCTGCCCTGCTACAACCGCCAGCAAGTGCGCCTGCTGCTGGCGAGCAAGCGCGTGCGCGTTGACGGCGAGGCGGCAAGCGATCCGTTGCATGAAGTGCGCGAGTTCAGCCGTGTCGAGGTGGATGACCAGATCGTGCAGCCCGGGCGTCCCGCCCGCTACCTGATGCTGCACAAGCCCGTGGGGTGCGTCAGCGCCACCCATGACCCACAGCACCCCACGGTGCTCGACCTGCTGCCCGCCGAACTGCGTGACGACCTGCACATTGCCGGGCGCCTGGACTACAACACCACCGGCCTGATGATCCTGACCAACGACGGGCAGTGGTCGCGACGGCTGACCCAGCCGCAGACCAAGTTGCCGAAGATCTACCGCGTGCGGACAGAGGATGAAATCGGCGCGCATTACGTCGACAAGTTCCGCGAAGGGTTCTACTTCGCCTTCGAAAACCTCACCACCCTGCCCGCCCAGCTGGACATCCTCGGCCCCCGGGAGGCACGGCTGGCGATCGTCGAAGGGCGTTATCACCAGGTGAAGCGGATGTTCGGGTATTTCCAGAACAAGGTGGTGGGGTTGCATCGGGAGCGAATGGGGGCCATCGCGCTGGATCCGAGGTTGGCGCCAGGTGAGTACAGGGAGCTCACCTGCGAAGAAATCAATGCGGTCAGAGCGCTCTGTAGGAGCGGCTTTAGCCGCGATACAGACACCGCGTAATCTGGCACCCGCTTGGCGGGTGATCGCGGCTGAAGCCGCTCCTACAGAGGTCGTGATTGCCCGTGAAGCAGTCGGAACCACCACACGACCACCGCCCTCCCCGAGTCACATTTTTCACCGAACGGCACTTGCGCGATCCGCGCCTCGCTGCTTGAATCGAATCGTCAGTCTGCAAGTGACCAGCAAGTCACGCCGCAGATCGGACGCCCTTTGCCGGCCACCCAGCGCCTCGACGCCCTGGGGCATGGCAAATCGCCCGCAACAACAATACCGTCGACACACGCGTCAAGGATCGACACAAGGGCCCACCGGTTTCTCTTCCAGGCAAATGCCTACCTGTCATAAAGAACGTGCACCCTAGGTGACGCGAATACCCTTTTTGCGCCAGGAGTCGATGACATGAGGCCAGAAATCGCTGTACTTGATATCCAAGGGCAGTACCGGGTTTACACGGAGTTCCATCGCGCGCAAGGCGCCGAGAAGACGATCATCCTGATCAATGGCTCGCTGGCCACCACGGCGTCCTTCGCCCAGACGGTGCGCAGCCTGCACCCGCAATTCAACGTGGTGCTGTACGACCAGCCCTACGCCGGCAAATCAAAACCCCACAACCGCCAGGAGCGCCTGCTCACCAAGGAGACCGAGGCGCACATCCTGCTCGAGCTGATCGAGCACTTCCAGGCCGACCACGTGCTGTCGTTCTCCTGGGGTGGCGCCTGCACGCTGCTGGCGCTGGCGCACCAGCCGCGGCGGGTGAGGAAGGCCATCGTCAGTTCGTTCTCGCCGGTGATCAACGCACCGATGCGCGACTACCTGGATCGCGGTTGCCAGTACCTGGCCGCCTGTGACCGCTACCAGGTGGGCAATCTGGTCAACGACACCATCGGCAAGTACCTGCCGTCGCTGTTCAAGCGCTTCAACTATCGGCATGTCAGCAGCCTGGACAGCCACGAGTACGCGCAGATGCACTTCCACATCAACCAGGTGCTCGACCACGACCTGGAGCGGGCGCTGAAGGCCGCGTGCAACATCGACATCCCGGTGCTGTTCATCAACGGTGACCGCGATGAGTACACCACCGTCGAGGATGCCCGCCAGTTCGCCCGGCATGTGGGGCAGAGCCACTTCAGCGTGATCCGCGATGCCGGCCACTTCCTCGACATGGAGCACAAAGGCGCCTGCGAGGACACGCGTTCGGCCATGCTCGGCTTCCTCAAGCCGGCCGTGCGCGAGGCCCGCCAACGCTACACACCGGTGCACGCGCAGCATGCACTGGCTATCTGAGCGCATCGGCGTCCTGTGGGCCCTGTTACCCGCGGGCTACAGGTCGCCGACAGGCTTTTTTATAACCTGGGGCTTCTAATACGGAGGGAGTTATGGTAAAAAGTCGGGCGCAAACGCGGGTATAGTTTAGTGGCAAAACGAAAGCTTCCCAAGCTTTAGTTGAGGGTTCGATTCCCTCTACCCGCTCCACATCGCATTCCCCGCATGGCGTTCCGGTAACGTCATCGCTGTCAAAAGGAGCCTCGGCTCCTTTTTTCGTTTCTACGGCTTTCCTTGATCTGGCCCATGGCCAAACCCCGGTCGATTGGCTTGAATGCGCAGCGGCTTCAGGTGCTTAACCGCCTAAGCTTGTTGAAACATTCTCAAAGGACTGCCCATGTTTCTCTCCCGCTGGCTACCGGGCCTGGCCAACCTGCTGCACTACCGCCGCGAGTGGTTCCATGCCGACCTGCAGGCTGGCCTGTCCGTGGCCGCGATCCAGATACCCATTGCCATCGCCTATGCGCAGATCGTCGGCCTGCCGCCGCAGTACGGCTTGTACGCCTGCGTGCTGCCGATGATCGTCTATGCCCTGATCGGCAGCTCGCGCCAGCTGATGGTCGGCCCTGACGCGGCCACCTGCGCGATGATCGGCGGCGCCGTGGCGCCCCTGGCCATGGGCGACCCGCACCGCATCGCCGAGCTGTCGGTAATCGTCACCGTGCTGGTCGGCGCGATGCTGATTGCTGCGGGAGTAGCGCGAGCCGGATTCATCGCCAGCTTCTTCTCGCGGCCTATCCTGATCGGCTACCTCAACGGCATCGGCCTGAGCCTGATCGCCGGGCAGCTGTCGAAAGTGGTGGGGTTCAAGATCGAGGGCGACGGTTTCATTCTCAGCCTTGTCAACCTGCTCCAACGCCTGGGCGAGATCCACTGGTTGAGCCTGGCCATTGGCCTCGTCGGGCTGGGCCTGCTGATCGGGCTGCCGCGCCGCTTCCCGCGCCTGCCGGCCGCGCTGGTCACCGTGGTGGTGTTCACTGCGCTGGCCGGCCTGTTCGGTTGGGACCGCCTGGGCGTGGCGATCCTCGGCCCGGTGCCAGCGGGCATCCCGGAGCTGGCCTGGCCACAAAGCAACCTGGAGGAAACCAAGAGCCTGCTGCGCGACGCCCTGGGTATCGCCACCATCAGCTTCTGCAGCGCCATGCTCACCGCCCGCAGCTTCGCCGCCCGCCACGGCTATGCCATCAACGCCAACCATGAGTTCGTCGCCCTGGGGGTGAGCAACCTGGCCGCAGGCGTGTCCCAGGGCTTCGCCATCAGTGGCGCCGACTCGCGCACGGCGGTCAACGACATGGTCGGCGGCAAGAGCCAGCTGGTGGGGATCATCGCCGCGCTGGTGATTGCCCTGATCCTGCTGTTCTTCACCGCGCCCATGGCCTGGATCCCCCAGCCCGCGCTGGGCGCCGTACTGCTGATGGCTGGCTGGGGGCTGATCGACGTGAGGTCGCTGAAGACCATCCGTCGGCTCAGCCGCTTCGAGTTCTGGCTGTGCCTGCTGACCACGGTCGGCGTGCTTGGCCTGGGGGTGTTGCCGGGCATCGTGTTCGCCGTGACCCTGGCGATCCTGCGCCTGCTCTACAGCATCTACCAACCCACCGACGCCGTGCTCGGTTGGTTGCCCGGCGTCGACGGCCAGGTCGACGTGCGCCAGCACAAGGACGCCCGCACCCTGCCGGGGCTGGTGGTGTACCGCTTCGACGACGCGATCCTGTTCTTCAACGCCGACTACTTCAAGATGCGCCTGCTCGAAGCCGTGCAGGGTGAACAGCAGGTACAGGTGGTGCTGTTCGACGCCGAGGCGGTAACCAGCATCGATGTCAGCGGCGTCGCGGCCCTGCGCGAAGTGCGCGACACCCTCGCCGCCCAGGGCATTCACTTCGCCATCGCCCGCGCACGCGGCACTTTCCTGCGCATGCTGGTGCGCTCGGGCATGGCCCGGGAGATGGAGGACAAGCTGCTGTTCGGTTCGGTGCGGGCGGGGATCAGGGCGTATCGGGTGTGGCGAAACAGGAACCGGCAGGTGCCGTCCAAAGATTGAGGGAAAGGGACTACGGCATTGCCAGAGGTGAATGATGTCGTGGCAGCAGTGCCTTCGATAGCCTTGCTATCCCGTGCCCTTGCCACGGTCCACCTTTTCCCAAGTAGCGTTGTTACAACATCGACTACGCCAATGGCGCACTCCCTGCTATGCTCTTCACCGAAACGGCCATCTTCACCAAACGCGTAAAGGAACTGCTCGACGATGAGACTTACCGGCTGCTGCAGGTTCGTCTCTTGATTGCCCCGGATGCAGGTGACCTCATCGAGGGCACCGGTGGCTTGCGCAAGCTCCGCATTGCAGCGAACGGGCATGGAAAACGAGGTGGCGCCCGGGTCATCTACTACCACTTCAACGCTGCGGCGCAAATCGCCATGCTCTACATCTACCCCAAGAACGAGCAACAGGACTTGTCCACCGAACAGCGCAAGGCACTGAAAGCCGTCATCGAACACTGGAGACACCCATGAGCCGATTTTTCGAAGAGCTGATGCAAAGCGTTGAACAGATGGATGAAATCATCCAGGGGCAACGCCAGCCTTCCCGCCAGTTCGAAATCGATGCACTTCAGGTCCGCAATATTCGCAAGAGCACCGGCCTGTCCCAGGTACGCTTCGCCGAGATGATCGACGTGCAGGTCGCCACGTTACGCAACTGGGAACAGGGGCGTCGTGAGCCCACCGGCCCCGCCAAGGCATTGCTTCGGGCACTGCACAATGACCCCGAGCATGTGCTCAAGGCGCTTGCTCACTGAAGGCCCGGGCGTTCCGGGCCTGCAATGCACTTCCCGCCTCAGGCCTGCGGGTAGCTGCAACCGACGTACAGGTCGCGATCCTTGTCTTCGGTCGATACCACGCGCAACGTGCCCTTGCTTTCCAGCTCACGCTGGTAGTCGACATAACCATCGGTATCGAGCGTCTTCTTCAGCTTGAGCGCGCTGGCGAGCTTGGCGGCATCGGCCAGGGGCGCGGTGCTGCTGCTCTGCAGGTAGAAGCTGAAACGGTCGGTCATCACCAGGGTGGCGGACGACACGCCGTTGATGCTCAAGGCCGGCGTGACTTGCCAGGCGGCGCCGCCCCAAGGGCTGTGCGCCTCATCCTTGGTGAAGGTCAGTTGCTCGGCATCGACCATCTTGTTGAAGGCCTCCACCTGCTGCGCGCTGGCCTCGCACTTGGCCAGTGCCGTGAACAGGGCGACCTGGGCCGAATCGGCAGCCGAAGCGGAGAACGCGGCCAGGCAGCCGGCCAGGGTGAGGTAACGAAGCGATCCTTTCATGAGAACATCCTTGCTCAGTTGAACGTGCATTGGTTGAACGACAGGTAATCACTGCCGGAGGTGAATTGCAGTACGCATTCGGCGTCGAACTTCTGGCCCGGGTGCAGCGCTTTCATCTGCTCGTCCTGGGCACTGTCGGCCCCGCGCAGGCGGGCCAGTTCATAGCCATCGTCATCACCAGCGGCAAGTATCGGCGCGCCCTTGAGATTGGTCGACACACCCAGGGCCACTGCGGTGATCTGCACCGGCTGGTTCAGCTCTTCCATGCTCAGCGTGGAATAGCCTTTCTGCTCATAGCTCTGGTACAGCGTGGCAATATCCTGGGCATCGGCGCCCGGGGCAAACAACAGGCTGCAGGCTAACACAGCCAAGATCCTGGATTTCACACTAGCTCCTTGTGACGGGTCTCCAGCGCGGGCCGCTGGAGACCGGCACTTTGCCATTAGTGAAGACCGGGCACCATCGGGGTCTCCCTGATCCGACTACTTCGGTACGCAAGTCTGGGGCTGTACCTGGGTACCGCGACCGATCAAGCTGATCAACCCGCAAGGCAGGCTGCCGCGCCACTGCAGGTAGTCGTGCCCAGCCGGATACTCCGCCTGCTCCACCGCATACCCCTTGGCCAGCAGCACATCGCGCAGGTGACGATTGGTGTCGAGGATCCTCGGGCCTTCGAACAGCCCGGCCTGGAGGTAGAAACGCAGCGCCTTGCGCGGTGCCTTGACGTACTCGCGGGTCAACCAACCCGGCTCCTCACCCTCCTGTGCCCACCAGTACGAACCCGACAGGCTGAGCACATTGCCGAACAATTCCGGGTGCATCAAGCCCATGTAGGCCGAGGCCAGGCCACCGAAACTGGAACCGGCGACCACGGTGCGCGAGGCCGATGCCGCCAGGCCCTGCTGGCGTGCCCAGGGCATCAGTTCCTCGGCCATGAAACGGGCGAACAACGGGCTGGGCGGCAGTTCCTGCTGGCGACTGAGGTCGCTGGGGTTGGCAATGATGATCGCGGCCGTCGGCGGGATCAGGCCATCAGCGATGAGGTTGTCGAGGATCGTCGGGGTCGGTACCTGACGGGTGTAGGCATGGGCGTCGAACAGCACCAGCAGCCCTTGATCGGCCTTGCCTGGCCGCCAGCCGACCGATCGGTACAGGTAGATATCCCGTTCGTTGCCCAGCAATCGACTGGCCAGGCGCTTGCGCTCCATGCTGCCACGCGCCACGCCGTCGCGCATCGCGACCCAAGGCTGAGGCGCGGCGTCCGGCAGTTCGAGGCGGGAGCGCGACAACCACGGATCGCCGCTGCCATCGGCGAAGCTGTTCGGGTTGAGCGGGTCCTGCCGCGTGGTGGCGAGAATCACCCGACGATCATCCGAAACCGGCACATCGGCAGCCATCTGGTAGCTCAGCCGGGCGCTGGCCGGCACCTCGAAGCTGCGGTACCAGACATCGCTCTGGCCCAGACGGTAGAGCGACTCATGATTGCCTGTGGGGGCGCCGAACATCCGCACGTTGTCGCGTGCGCCACGCCACAGGAAAGTCACCAGGCGTTGGTCAGGGTGGTCGGGAATCGCTTCGACCATTGGCGTCCCTTCAGCGCCTCGGGCAATCCAGAACGCATCGGTTGATTCGCCTTTGACCAAGGCCTCCGACAGCGTACGCAGGATCGGGCTGGCCAGGGTTGCCGGGCTTCTCTGTTGATCAGCCACCGCCAGCACCTGATCCAGGCGTAGGCTGAAACGTTCGTCAGGGCGGATCGCCAGCGCCTCGGCACGCACCAGGTAGCGGCCATCCTGCCCAGCCACGAAGAGAAACTCTCGCGGCTGGTCCAGGCCATCGACCAACAGACGCAAGGGCTTCCCCTGGGCATCGAGCAGGCGCAGGCTGACATCGCCATCGAGGCGGCCTCGCACCAGGTCGCCGGCCTTCAGCGACAGCTGCCAGGCCGGCGAGCTTGTCGCACCGGCCTGCCCGTTCACGGCCTTGCCGGGCTCCAGGCGGAGTTCATCGGCTGCCATTGCCGCCCCGGAACAGGCGGCCAGCAGCACCAGGGCGCGGGTCAATCGCTGCATGCCCACCTCAGAAGTCGACGCTGGCGGAGAGCTTGAGGGTGCGCGGCTCGCTGACGGTGGCGTAACCGTCGTTGAACACGCCGGCCCAGTAGGCGCGGTTCTCGACGTTCTCCAGGCTGGCGCGCAGGGTCACGTCCTTGCTCAGCACCTTGGTGGCATAGCGCGCACCGAGGTCGTAACGGGTCCACTGTGGGATCTTGAGCTGGTTGGCGCTGTCGAGGTACTGCGAGCTGCTGTGGATGCCCAACGCGGTCAGGGTCAGGCCATCGACCCAGGGCAGGTCCCACTCGGCGCCCAGGTTGGCCGACCAAGCCGGCACGCCCCGTGCGGTGTTGCCGTCCATTGCGCCGTTGGCGGTCTTGGTCAGCACGGCGCGGGTGTAGGTCACGCCCCCCAGCAGGCGCACATCGGGTGTGACTTCGCCGAACATCGTCCACTCCACGCCGCGGTTGCGCTGCTCGCCGTCGTCGTTGTAACGGTTGCTGGCCTTGTCGTAGATCATGCTCGGCTTTTCGATCTGGAACAGCGCCAGGGTATGGGTGAAGTCGCCCAGGTCCCACTTCACGCCCGCCTCCAACTGCTTGGCGACATACGGGGCGAACTGCTCGTTGTAGTTGGCGGCCTTCACATCGGTAACCATGCCGCCCTGGGTCAGGCCTTCGATGTAGTTGGCGTACAACGATACCGGCGCATCCCACGGTTTGAGCACGATGCCCACGGCGGGGGTCACCTTGCGCTCATCGTAGGATGGGGTGCTCATCTTCTGTCGCACGCGCTGGGCGCGGGCACCCAGGGTGAGCAGCACGCGATCGTCGACGAAGCCCAGGGTGTCGGCCACGGCGAAGCTGGAAAGCGTGTTGTCGCCAGTCTTGACGCTGCTGCCATGGTCGCCGGCGATGATTGCCTTGCCGGGGTGGTAGATGTTGGTGGTGTAGCCCTTGCCGGTGACGGTCGGCGCGCGGCCGATGTCCTGGTGCAGCAGCGTGGTGCTGAGTACCAGTTGGTGGCTGACCGGCCCGGTCATGAAATTGCCGCGCAGGCCGGCCTCGGTGGACAGGCTGTGGGTGTAGCCCGCCTGGTTGTAGGTCTCGCCCGTGGCGGTGCCGTCCGGCTTGGTGACGATCACCCGGGTGCCATTGAGGAAACCGTCATAGCGGGTACGTGCGCCGCCGACGCTGGCGTAGGCCGTCCAGCTGTCGTCGAACTGGTACTCGCCGTGTAGCGTCACCGCCTTGCTGACCTGCTTGGCATTGATGCCTTCGAGGATGTTGGTGTCGGGCTTGGGCGCCTTGGTCACAGAGCCCAGCTTGCTGAAGCCAGCCATCATCGGGCTGCCGTTGTCCATCTTCTCGTGACTTTCGTAGGCATCCAGCGCGAGCTTGAAGTCATCGCCTCGGTAGTCCAGGGCCAGGGAGGCCAGGGTGCGGTCCTTGGACTGTTCATCGACGCCGGTGTCGCCGCTGCCATATACGCCGTTGAAGCGGACACCGAAACGGTTGTCGGCGAAACGACGGCTGACATCGATGTGTTCGGCCACGTAGCCATCGGAGACATAGCTGGTGGTCAGGCGGGTGAGCGGTGCTTCACCGGCACGCTTGGGCACCAGGTTGACCACCCCGCCCACGCCGCCATTGGGCGCCATGCCGCTGAGCAACGCGCCTGGCCCCTTGAGCACTTCGACCCGTTCGAGGAATTCGGTTGGCACATGGCCATCCGGTGCCAGGCCGTACAGGCCATTCATCGCCAGCTCCGTGGAGTCCAGGGCGTAGCCGCGAATCATGAAGTTCTCGTAGGTATGCCCTTCGCCGGTGCTGAAGCGGATCGACGGGTCGTTGCGCAGCACCGCGCCGACCGTGCCGCTCTGCTGGTTCTCGATGGTCTTGGCGGTATAGGCGCTGACGCTGAACGGGGTGTCCATGATGTCGCGGTTGCCCAGCAGGCCGATGCGGGCACCTCGGGCGACCTGGCCACCGCTGTAGCTTTCCGGCAGGTCGCTGTCGAACCCACTGGCATTGACTGTGGTGGCTCCAAGCGTCAAGGCGCCATCCTCGCCGCCGCTGCCGCGCAGGATGATCACGCCGTTTTCCTCCAGCGCCACCAGGTCGCTGCCTGCCAATACCTGGCGCAGGGCCTGCAGCACCGTGTAGCGCCCTTGCAGCGCCGGAGCGCCGCGCCCGGACAGCAGGCGGCTGTCGGCGGCAATCGCCACGCCAGATTCATGGGCCAGTGCATGCACCGTGGCTTCCAGCGACTGGCTCGGCAGGTCGAGCGTCAGCGGCAGGCTGTCGGCCTGGGCCGCATGCGCCGCCAGCAGGCCGGCGCACGCCAGGGCCAGGCGCCGCAGGGTGCCGGGAAAGCGGGTGGAGGAAAGCGACATGATGGGTCCTTGCAGAAGGTGGGTTCACAGCTGATGACGCGACAGCCGCGAATTACCCCTCAAAGAAATTTCGGCACATGAGAACGGGGATCAACGCTGCAGGATCAAGCGTTGTCCGCCCTGCTCCACCAACCGTACCGGCAGCACACGTGGCAGTGCTTCGAGCAACACCTCGGGCTGGTCGCTGGGGAAGCTGCCGGTCAGGCGCAAGGCGCCGGCGCCAGGGTCGAGGGCCACCGGGCGTGTCACATAGGCATTGAGCTCGCCGATCACTTCGCTCAAGGGCTGGTCGGTGAACGACCACCAGCCACGCTGCCAATGCGCCAGATCGGGGCCGAACGCGCCACCGGCGCGCAATGTGCCCAATTGGCCCTGGCCATCCAGGCAGATGCGCTCGCCGGCCACGAGGGTCTGCTCGCCACCCTGCAGGCCACGCACCTGTACCCGCCCCCTGGCGACGGCCACTTGCACCCGATCACCCCGGTCACTGACGCTGAAGGCCGTTCCCAGCACCTGCACCAACCCAAGCCGGGTACTGACCAGGAACGGCCGCCAGAGCTCATGGGCGACATCGAAGAAGGCATTGCCATGCAACAGCATGACCTGGCGCTCGCCATGGTTGAAGCGCACCCGCAGGTTGCTTTCGGCGGCCACCAGCAACTGGCTGCCATCGGGCAAGGTCAGTGAACGTGGTGCTTCGGCGTGTGCGGTCTGCAGGTCGTACTGGAAGGGTGCGGTGCGCTTGAACATCCAGCCCAACCAGCCACCGGCGCCGAGCACCAACGCCAAAGCGCCCCCCTGGCGCAACAGCCGTCGCCGACCGGCATCGCATGCCTGTGGCTGAACCGCCGCACGCAGTTGCGGAGTCATGCGGTGAACCATCTGCCAGCGCTGCTCGGCCTCCCGCCAGGCGCGTTCGTGTTCGTCACTCCTGCCGCGCCAGCGTTGCGCCTGGTCGCCCAACTGGCGCACCCGCTCGGGGTCGTCGCCCTGCAGGGCGGCCAGGTAGACCAGGGCCTGCTGGACCTTGCGCGCAGAGGCCGGCTCAAGCATCACGCACGCTCATACGTAGTTCGGAAAGGTCGAACACCGCCCGGGCGATATGCAGCTCCACCGATTTCGCCGACAGCCCCAACGCCTCGCACACCTCCCGGTGGCTGTGGCCATGCAGGCGCACGCGCACGAACACCTCGCGGCGCAGGCGCGGCATGCGCTCGATCCGCGTGATCAGCAGTTGCAACTGCTCGCGGGCGATCATGATGTCTTCCACGCTGGGCGTCAGCAGCTCCGCCCTCGCCAGCCAGTCCTCCAGCGCGGCCAGTTCAGTGCTGCGCCGCCGGTATTGATCGATGCACAGATTGCGCGCGGCCTGGAACAGCAAGGCGCGGGCATTGACCACCGGGGCGTTGAGCGCATGGGCATAGGCCTGGGCGAAACTGGACTGAGCGATGTCGGCGGCATCGTCGGGATTGCGTAGACGCCCGCAGAGGTAGCGGCGCAGGTCGCTGTAATGGGCGAGCAGGTCGTCGACGACAGCCTGGAGGGCCGGATGGGTGTTCCAGGGCGCGGAAAGGGAGGTCATTGCACGGGACTGTGACAAGGCTCGTTAATAGGAATTCCTATCATTCTCACACATCTCATTCAGCCATCGCCAGTCTCGCATGGACCCGTTCGACCTCATGGGGCTGCGGGTAAACTCGCTCCACCTTCATGCGCGATCCCTGTAGGAGCGGCCTTGTGCCGCGAAAGGGCTGCGTAGCGGCCCCAGGATTTCACTGTCGAGCAAAGATCGCCGGGGCCGCTTTGCGGCCCTTTCGCGGCACAAGGCCGCTCCTACAGGGGCGAGGTCGTTCCTGTCAGTAGCCCAAGGTGCTCAACAATTGACCTTCCTTGCCAACCTGCCGGCCATAGAAGCGCATCAGCTCACCCGCACGGTTGGTGAAAATACCGTCCACGCCCGCCTTCATGGCCTTCTCGAAGTCCACTTTTTCATCGAGGGTGTAGACGTGCACCAGCATGCCGCGCTCATGGGTTGCCTGGTTCATCCACGGCTGGATCAGGTCGGAATAGCTCTGCTCACCCAGGTGCGTGCGCACTGCCGAAGGGCCGGTACCGATGGCGCCACCTTCCTTGGCGAAACCGAGCCAGCGTTCGAACTCGGCACGGTCCTTGGGCTGCTGGCGTGCGTAGAAGGCCGACTTGTCCTGTTCACCCGATTCGGCGAAGTCCTGCCCCGAGGCCGGCTCGACACTGCCCTTGGCCACCCACAACAACAGGATCTTGGGCACCTGCGGCATGGCCTCGTGCAGCAGCTTGAGGCTGTTGCGGTCGAAGGTCTGCAGCACCACCTTGCCCGGTTTGTCCAGCCAGCCCCGCGCCTCGAGGCGCTTCTTCAGGTCCTGCTCGATCCCTGGGAACTGGGCCGGTTCCTTGGTCTCGATGTACAGGCCTGGGTGGCGCTTGGGATCCGCCTCGGCGATATCGATCACTTCATCCAGGGTGAGGATGCGCTGCTGCTTGAAGTGCTCCCGGGCACGCTCGGGGTAGGCCTTGTTGAACCAGCTGCCGGCATCCAGCGACTTGAGCTCCGCCAGGGTGAAGGCGCTTACCGGGCTGCTCTTGCGCTCGGGGAAGCGTTCGGCGACGTCGCTGGTGCGCAGCAGCACATCGTCGTGGACCACCACCAGCATGCCATCGCGGGTGCGCTGCAGGTCCATTTCCAGGTAGTCGGCGCCCAGTTCGCGGGCCAGCTGGTAGGCAGGCGTGGTGGATTCAGGGGCATCGAACGAGGCGCCGCGGTGGGCGATCACCGCTGGTTGCGGGATGCCCTGGGCACGGGCAAGCGCCTGGCCATCGACGGCCTGGGCAGCGCCCGTGGCCAACAGGGTGGTCAGGCCAAGGGCCTGGATGAGGGTCTTGTGCATCGAAGTAGTCCTTTGTCTGTCTGTACCGGCCCCTCACGGGCAAGCCCGCTGTCTACAGGTGGTTGCAGGGGCCGGTGGATTCCTGCAGGCCGCAAGCCTCGCACACTCTGCATGACATGCTAAAGTCCCCGCGTTTTCCGCCACACCCAACGGACCGCCCATGCCCGCACTCGACGCCCACCTGCCCGCCTGGGCCGACCTCAACCAACGCCACCCGTGCAGGGCACTGCTGCTGGGCAACGGCGCCAGCCGCGCATTGTGGAAACCGTTTGGCTATTTCTCGCTGTTCGAGGAGGCCCAACGCGTGCGGCACAAGGCGTTGGGGGTGAGCGACCAGGCGCTGTTCAAGGCCCTGGGCAGCGAACTGTTCGAGCCGGTGCTCAGCACCCTGAACACCACGGTGCGGGCCAACGCCGCGCTGGCGATCAGTTCCACCGCGCCGCTGAACCGCTACTACTCGATCAAGGAAGCACTGATCCATGCGGTGCGCGCCGTGCACCTGCCCTGGCCGTTGCTCGGCGCGGCAACCCGCAGGGCGATCAACCAGGCCCTGCGCCATTACCAGAACGTCTACACCAGCAACTATGACCTGATCCTGCCCTGGGCCATCGGCGAAACCCCGGAAGGCTTCGCCGATCTGTTCGACGAACAAGGCTTCTTCGATGTGCGTCGCACCGGTGGCCAAGGCGTCCGTGTGATGCACCTGCACGGCGGTATGCACCTGCTCAAGCTCCCTGACGGCAGCACCCGCCGACGCAGCGCCGAACAGGCCGAACTGCTTGAAGGCTTCGCCGTCAACATTCCCGGTGAGGTGCCGCTGTTCGTCAACGAAAGCCGTAGCGACGACAAGCTGCGTGCGATCCGCAACTCCGACTACCTGGCCTGGTGCCTGGGCCAGTTGGCCCGCGAGCACGAAGGGGTGTGCCTGTTCGGACAACACCTGGACAGCAGTGACCAGCACCTGCTCGATGCGCTGCGCCAAGCCAGGCCAAAGCACCTGGCGATTGCCATTCGCCCCTTGAGCGAAGCGTCGATCATCAACCAGAAGCAGCATTTCATCGACCGTTTCGTCGACCTTGACGATGTTTCACTACATTTCTTCGACGCGTCCACCCACCCGCTGGGCCTCGCCGAGCTGGCCATTACCGTGCCGGCCAGCCACAACCGTCGGCGCTGAAATCAGTGCTTGGGCAATATTTTGCAAATGTAAATAATTATCGATAAGATCCGCACCTTTTCCCACGCCAGCCCGGAAAGCGTGCATGCAGCGCCCCAAGCCCGACCCCGCCGCCCAGGAAACCTGCCGTGGTTTCTACGCGGACATCCTGCACTTCCTGCGCAAGCGCATGGACAATGCCAGCGATGCCGCGGACATGACCCAGGATGTGTTCGCCCAATGGCTGGGTTACCGCGACCGCGCCAAGGTGCAACAGCCGCGGGCCTTCCTGTTCCAGGTCGCGCGCAACCTGCTCAGCGACCACTGGCGCCGGCAGAAAGTCCGCCACGCGGTGCTGGAGGATGACGCCCTCGCCGATGAGCTGGCCACCCCTGGCAACGAGCCGCTTGACCATGCCCAGCAGCAGCAGCGGCTGAATCAATTGCGCCAAGTGCTCGCGGAACTCTCGCCGCGACGCCGAGAAGCCCTTATGCTGCACCGCTTCGAAGGCCTGACCCAGGCCCAGATCGCCGAACGCATGAACATTTCCGTCAGCATGGTCGAGAAGCACATCGCCGCCGCCCTGCTGCAGTGCAAGCAACGCCTGGACAGTGACACCGGCACGGAGCAGCTTCCATGACCCCCATCGACGAACTCGACCCGCGCCCCATCGACGCCCAGGCAGCCAGTTGGTTCAGCCGCAACCGCAACGCGCCGTCGCGGGATCAGCGCAAGGCGTTCACCCAGTGGATGCAGACCCCCGAGCACGCCCGCGCCTACCGTCAGTTCGAGCAGCTGTGGGACGACCTCGCCGCCCTCAAGCAAGCCAGCCGGCCAGTGCCCCTGCCAGTGCGTCGCGCCCCTCGCTGGCGCCCGGCGCTGGCGGCGGCGGCCGCGGTGTTGGCCACGGTACTGGTCGGCAACCTGGACGCCGGCAGCGCAACCTACAGCGAGCGCTTGGCTGCCAGCCCTGAAATGCGCAGCCTGCGCCTGCCCGACGGCAGCCAGTTGTACGTCAATGCCCAGACCCGCCTGCGCCTGGATTTCACCGCCGAACGCCGGTTGATCCACCTCGACCATGGCCAGCTGTACATCGAGGTGGCGCCCGACAAGGAACGCCCGCTGTTCGTCGATGCCGGCAGCGCCCGCGTGCGCGTCGTGGGCACCGGCTTCGACCTGCGCCGTGGCGACCGGGAACTGGTGGTCGGCGTCGCCCATGGCCAGGTGGCCTTCGAGACCCCGGGCGAGCGAAAACCGCCGTTGCTGCTCGGCGCCCACCAGGGCGCTACCTACGATCAGGCACGCGGCACCCTGGTACGCCATGAACTGGGCGAACAGCCCGTGGCCGACTGGCGCGAGGGGCATGTGAGCTTTCGCAACCGCGAGCTGGCCAGCCTGATCGACGAGCTTGGCCTGTACCGCCAGCAGCCGGTGTTGCTCGCCGACCCGGCACTGGGGCGCTACAAGGTGTCCGGCAACCTCGATGTGCATGATCCGGACGCCCTGCTCAATGCGCTCCCGGCATTGCTGCCAGTCAAGACCACCCTGTTGGCGGACGGTCGCCTACGCATCGAACGGCGTTGAAAACAATAATTTGAGAATTTTTATCATTCGCAGGTGAGGAAGTTTCGCAACGCCGCGTCTTCCTCCTCGCCTGCCGCGTGATGGCGGGCCTTTTTCCGGCCTTTTGCCGTTTGGGGGAATCCATGTTGTCCGCGTTGCGTCCGTTGCACTGCCTGCCTGCCCGACCCACCCTGCTCGCCCTGTGCCTGGCCATGAGCCTGGCCGCCGAGGCGGCCCCGGTGGCCTTCGACCTGCCCGCCCAACCGCTGGCCCATTCGCTGAGCCAGTTGGCGCAGCAGGCCAAGGTTCAGCTGTTGTTCGACGAGGCCCTGCTCGGCAAGGCCCAGGCCCCGGCACTGAAAGGTGACTTCGAAGCCGAGGCGGCCATCAGCCGCCTGCTCGTGGGCAGCCGTTTCAGCGTGGTGCGCATGGGCAGCACCTACGTGGTGCGCCTGCGTGAGGATGACCCGAGCGCCGACAATAGCATCCAGCTGGGCGCCTTGAGCATCGTCGGCGATGGCCAGCAGGTCGACCCAGGCAACGTCGGGCGCTCGACCTTGGACCAGGAGCAGATCGACCGTTACCAGCCAAACAACATCCCCAGCGTCCTGGCCACCCTGCCCGGGGTGAACATGGGCGGATCGGCCAAGCCCGGTGGCCAGACCATCAACATCTGGGGCCTGGGCGACGCCGAGGACGTGCCGATGAGCGTCGATGGCGCGCCCAAGAGCGGCTTCGAACGCTACCAACAGGGCACCATCTTCATCGAGCCGGAGCTGATCAAGCACATCGAGGTCGAGAAAGGCCCACATTCGGTCAAGACCGGCAATGGCGGCTTCGGCGGCAGCGTCAACATGGAAACCAAGGACGCCAGCGATCTGTTGCAGGATGGCCGCAACAGCGGCGCCATGCTCAAGTACGGCTATGCCAGCAACGATCACCAGCAAATCTACAGTTCAGCATTGTTCGGCCGTACCGATGATGGGCGCATCGACGGCCTGGTCTATTACACCAAGCGCGACGGCGGCAACCTGAAGATGGCCGACAGCCTGCCCGACCCGACCAACCAGTGGCCGGTCAACCCCCAGCGCGTACCCTATAGCGCCCTGGACCTGGACGGCGCGCTGCTCAAGACCAACATCCACTTCACCGACGAGCACAGCCTGGGCCTGTCCTGGTCGCGCTCCGAGAGCGAACGCTGGACCACTTTCGCCTCGACTGCCTTCCCGGCGCCACCGAACGCGGCAGACATCAAGAAGTACGGCTACGATGGCGCGCTCAAGCGTTTCCTGGCCAACCGCACGACCATCGACACCACCTGGTCGGCCACCTACAAGTACCAACCCATCGAAAATCCATGGGTCGACTTGCAGGTGAAGTATTCCGAATCCGACACCCGGCAGACCGACGAGCGCGACGCCACGGCGTTCTTCCAGCCGGCTACCGGCGGGCGCAAGATGGACACCGAGTACAAGGACCGCATGCTCGATGTGAAGAACACCAGCACCTTCCTCACCGGCCCCCTGGAGCACGCGCTCACGGCTGGCGTGCAGGTGCGCCGCCACGACCGCGACACGCAGATGTGGATGCCCGGCAAGACCTATGAAGTGCCCAAGTACAACTACGGTAATTTCCAGCCTTACTTCATGCCCAGTGGCCAGGTCGACAGCCAGGGTTACTACCTGCAGGACGCCATCACCCTGGGCGACCTGACCATCACCCCGTCGCTGCGCTATGACCACGTCACCAACGAGGGCAAGCCCAACGACGCGCCCTACTACAACAACCCGGTAGCCGGCCACGATTACAGCGACAAGACCTACAGCGGTTGGTCGCCTCGCCTGTCGCTGTTCTGGAAGATGACCGAACAGACCGCGCTGTTCGCCGACTACAGCAAGACCTGGCGCGCCCCTGTGCTCGACGAGCAGTACGAAGTGCAGGGCGTGGGCAGCCGCACCTCGACCAGCCGCGACCTCGACCCGGAGCGCATCACCGGCATCCGCGTGGGCAGCATCAGTAACTTCGCCAACGTGTTCACCCAGGGCGATAGCGCCCAGGTGCGCACCATGCTGTTCCGCAACAAGATCACCGACGAGATCTTCAAGGCCACCGGCGTCGGCTGCCAGCAGCAGTTGGTCACTGGTGGCACCATTGCCAATACCTGCGGCGACGGCCTGATGGGCAACTACCGCAACATCGGCGACGTGGTCTACAAAGGCTTCGAGGTCGAGACGTTCTACGACTCGACCTACCTGTTCGGCGCAGTGTCCTATTCGTGGATGGAAGGTCGCCACGAAGGCGCCTACACCAACCCCTGGGGGCCGGATGTGTGGGCCAAGGATGTCCCGGCACCGAAGTGGATCACCACCCTGGGGGTGAAGATCCCGGCCTGGGATGCCCGCGTGGGCTGGACCGCCCAGTTCGTCGGTGCCACCAACCACCTGCCCAGCGACAAGTACTTCGAGGGCCCGGCCAGTGCGTTGGGTGACCGCTACTACGACAACTTTGGCAATGAGAAGTACGAGATCCACGGCCTGTTCGCCAACTGGAAACCGCAGCAGGCGTACCTGAAAGGCACCGAGGTGAACCTGACGGTCGACAACCTGTTCAACAAGGCCATCCGGCCGGAGCTTTCTGGAGAGAACGCCTACACCGTCGGGCGCAACGCCAAGATCAGTGTCACGCGGTTCTTCTGAGGCTGTCGACCAGGGGCGATGCAATGGAATGCATCGCCCACCCGCTCAACATTCCCCCTCACCACATACCCGCTCGTGCGCCGCGGCGACGTTCACCCGCATCGCGGCCAGGGCCAGGTCGACGATGTCCTGGGCCACCGTGTAGGTGCCTCGCGCCTGCATCCAGCAAAGGATATCGGCCAGGTGCCAGATCGAGGCCGTGCCTTCGTGCACCGGCGCCGGAAAACTGTGGGGATGGGTGAGCATGAGCTTGCGCATGTTCTGCCGGGAAACCCCCACCAGCTGCGCCACATCGGTCAGCCCCACCAGATCGGGAGCGGCTTCGATCAACCGGGCTTGCGGGACAACCCGCTGGACATCCGCCAAGGCGCTGTGAAGGGCGTCCTTCGCACACCCAGCCTGGCGGGTGAAGAACAAGGCCATCCTGCCGGGCAGGCCAGTCCCCACGACAGCGTCATCACAGCCAGCCTCCCCCAGTTGCTCGACCAACATGTCGACATCCTCACCATCGACCAGTTGGTACTTCAGGGTGAATTCGTATTCCATCGTCATGGCTCCACTCAGCTTTGCGACTTGAGGTTCACACCCCTCGACGTGCAGTTGTCCACGACCCTGCGCAACTGGCGGGCAAAGGTGGCTGGGTTTCGGGGCGTGCTCCAGACACTGGTGATGCAGAACTCACCACAACGGCATTCGAGATCGTTGTTGGGGCAGTAGATCCGCCCCCAGCAATGGCCGCCTCCCACCACGACTGTCCAGCCCTGCGCCTCGGCGTACTTCAGGGTCTGCTCGATTTCCTTGCTGGGATGGGTGGGGCGGGCCATCGATTGCGCTCCAGTATGGACAGGGGAATAAGGTTGTCAAGTGACAACCAAAAAACACCGATGAGTGTCTTCCCGATCCAGCCCAGGATCTGCGGCACGCCCACAAGCCTCATTCCTTCAGCTTCGGAAAAGGCCTAAGGGAAACAGGGAATTTGCGCAACCAGGGGCAGCGTTGCCACAGCCTCTGAAACGGGCAACGGCCTAACCGGCAATCAACCCGTCGGCCTGCAGCAGGGTTTCCAGGCAATGCGCCCGAACCCCATAGAACGCCTTCAACTGGCCGATCTTTTCCAGCAACGCGGTGTTGTCCTGTGGCTGTCGGCGTTTGACCGCGAGGATCATCTTGTTCTTGTTGGTGTGCTCCAACGAAATGAACTCGAAGACCTTGGTCTCGTAGCCACAGGCCTCGAGGTAAAGCGCACGCAGGCTGTCGGTAAGCATCTCGGCCTGCTGGCCCAGATGCAGGCCGTACTGCAGCATCGGCTGCAGCATGCCTGGGCTGTGCAGTTGCGGACGGATCTGCTTGTGGCAGCACGGCGAGCACATGATGATCGCGGCGTTGCAACGGATGCCGGTATGGATGGCGTAGTCGGTGGCGATATCACAGGCATGCAGCGCGATCATCACCTCGATGGCTTCAGGCACCACACTACGCACGTCGCCACATTCGAACACCAGCCCGGGGTGCTCCAGCCGCGCGGCTGCCGCATTGCACAACTCGACCATGTCCTGGCGCAGCTCGACGCCGGTGACCTGTGCCTCACGCCCCAGGGTGTTGCGCAGGTAGTCGTGCATGGCGAAGGTCAGGTAGCCCTTGCCCGAACCGAAATCGGCAACCCGCAGGAGTTGTTCCACGGCCACCGGTGCGCTGATGAGGGCGTGGTCGAAGACTTCGATGAACTTGTTGATCTGCTTCCATTTGCGTGACATCGAGGGGATCAGCGCACCTTGCGCGTCGGTCACCCCCAGGTCGCGCAGGAACGGCCGTGACAGTTCCAGGTAACGCTTTTTCTCCCGGTCATGCCCGCCCGCGGCCGCCTCGCGCGGAGCCTGCTGGGCCAGATGACGGCGCAGCATCGGCTTGCCCTTCTTGGTGAATTCCAGTTGCACTTCGCCGGCAGCGGTAAACAGATGGGCATTGCGAAAGCTCTCGGGCAACAGTTCAGCCACCAGCGCGAGGACTTGACCCAGCGGCAGGTTGCGGGTGATGTCGCGGGTCTGGTGGCGGTAGACCAGTTGCAGGTTCATCTCACCCTTGATCAGCACCGGTTTGGCGATGATCCGCTGCAGCGTCTGGTCGGCGCCGACATGGCGTGCCAGCACCAGCTTGCCGAGGCTGCCATTGGCCAGGGCGTCGGCCAGCAGGTCGAGAAACTGAATACGCGCGTCCGGCGTAGTGGGGACGGAAGAAGGGGAAGACATGGGGAGCGGGTGCCTCGGAATGCGGGG
Source organism: Pseudomonas sp. MWU13-3659 (assembly GCF_023757525.1). Classification (NCBI taxonomy): domain Bacteria; kingdom Pseudomonadati; phylum Pseudomonadota; class Gammaproteobacteria; order Pseudomonadales; family Pseudomonadaceae; genus Pseudomonas; species Pseudomonas sp. MWU13-3659. The sequence goes on from NZ_JAMSHW010000011.1 coordinate 25,233, forward strand.
GCGCTTGGCGCAATGGCGCACATTCTACGTCGATGCAGGCCCCCCGCGAACCCCTGGCCATGCCGGTGTTCGCGGGACAAGCCCGCTCCTACAGGGACCACGCCAACCTCAAGATCGACATCGCACCTGTAGGAGCCGGCTTTGCCGGCGAAAGGGCCGGGGCAATCAACACAAGACGGTTGCTCCAACCGAATGCCACTTGGTCAACACGTTGTGCTGTGCGCTCAGTCGAGAATCACCAGCCGGTTGGGCAGTTCGTTACGCGCATGGGTCGGCGGCACATGCTCGCTGAGCAATTCACCACACGCCTCGATGCACTCGACGAAACCTTGCAACGTCCGCCCCTGGCGCACCTGTTCGGTGAACCGGGCGACGATGACCTCGCGCGCCTGCTCGGGCAGGTGCCGGGCAATCCCCTCGTCGACCAGGATCTCGACATGCCGCTCGGCTTCGCTGACAAAGATCAGCACCCCGGTGGCGCCAGCGGTGCGCTGCAGGTTGAGTTCGAGAAACTGCTGGCGGGCCAACCCCGAAGCGCGCCGGCGGCGCAGTACGGCAGGCACCACCCAGGCAGACAACCGTGGATGACGCAATAGCAGGCACAGGCTGATGAAGGTCAGCATCTGTGCCAGCAGCAGGCCATTGACCCCGATTCCACCCAGCCACAGGTGCAGCACGCCAGGGACCAGCAACGCCAACAGGGCGGCCCAGAGCAACGGAAGATAGGGGAAGTCGTCGGCGCGGCGGGCCAGCACGGTCACAAGCTCCGCGTCGGTGCGCCGTTCGGCACGGGCGATCGCCTCGGCGATCTGGCGCTGTTCGTATTCGGTCATGCCATCGTCTCTCGAGCGTTCTTATCGTTGTTATCCCGGCATCGGGGTGGCGAGAGTGTATCTCAACAAGCGCCTCATATAAGGCATAATCCACGGCTGCGTCGGATCATGGACGAATGATCCTGGAAACCGCCAGTGGACACTACAACAACAGGCGTACGAATAGTCTCGGCCTTTCGCCTCACTCAACAACGGAATTGATGATGAAACTGTCTTTGCTGGGCCTGGCCATGGGCCTTGCCAGTCAGGCGGCCCTTGCCGCCACCCCCGCCCCGCCCCTGCAGGACAAGCAGGCCTTCATCGACCATCTGATCGGCCAGATGACCGAAGCCGAGAAGATCGGCCAGTTGCGCCTGATCAGCATCGGCCCCGAAATGCCCCGCGAGAAGATTCGCGAGGAGATCGCCGCCGGGCGTATCGGCGGTACCTTCAACTCGCGCACCGCCCCCGAGAACCGGCCGATGCAGGACGCCGCCATGCGCAGCCGCCTGAAGATCCCGATGTTCTTCGCCTACGACACTATCCACGGTGAACGCACCATCTTCCCGATCGGCCTGGGCCTGGCCTCATCCTGGGACATGGACGCCATCGCCAAGGTCGGCCGCACCTCGGCCATCGAGGCTGCCGCCGACTCGCTGGACATGACCTTCGCGCCGATGGTCGACATCGCCCGCGACCCGCGCTGGGGCCGCACCAGCGAAGGCTTCGGCGAAGACACCTACCTGACCTCGAAGATCGGGCAGGTGATGGTCAAGTCGTTCCAGGGCTCGAGCCCGGCCAACGCCGACAGCATCATGGCCATCGTCAAGCACTTCGCCCTGTATGGCGCGGTGGAAGGCGGACGCGACTACAACACGGTCGATATGAGCCTGACGAAGATGTACAACGATTACCTGCCACCCTACCGCGCCGCGCTCGACGCCGGTGCCGGCGGTGTGATGGTGGCGCTGAACTCGATCAATGGCGTGCCGGCCACCTCCAACACCTGGCTGATGAATGACCTGCTGCGCAAGGAGTGGGGCTTCAAGGGCGTGACCATCAGCGACCACGGCGCCATCCAGGAGCTGATCCGCCATGGCGTCGCCCGCGACGGCCGTGAGGCGGCCAAGCTGGCGATCAAGGCCGGCATCGACATGAGCATGAACGACACCCTCTACGGCGAAGAGCTGCCGGGGCTGCTCAAGTCCGGCGAAGTCAGCCAGGCCGAACTGGACCAGGCAGTGCGTGAAGTGCTGGGCGCCAAGTACGACATGGGACTGTTCAAAGACCCCTATGTGCGCATTCCCAAGGCCGAAACCGACCTGAAGGACTACTACGCCGACGACCGCCTGCACCGTGCCACCGCTCGCGACGTGGCACGCCGTGGCCTGGTGCTGCTGGAGAACCGCGAGCAGACACTGCCACTGAAAAAGTCCGGCACCATCGCCCTGGTCGGCCCCCTGGCCGATGCGCCGATCGACATGATGGGCAGCTGGGCCGCCGACGGTAAGCCACAGCACTCGGTCACCGTGCGCGAGGGCCTGCGCCGTGCCGTCGAGGGCAAGGCCAAGCTGGTCTACGCCAAGGGTTCGAACGTGACCGGCGACAAAGCCATGTTCGACTACCTGAACTTCCTCAACTTCGACGCCCCGGAAATCGTCAACGACCCACGCCCGGCCGCCGTGCTGATCGACGAGGCGGTCAAGGCTGCCAAACAGTCGGACGTGGTGGTGGCCGTGGTCGGCGAGTCCCGTGGCATGTCCCATGAGTCGTCGAGCCGCACTACCCTGGAAATCCCGGCGGTGCAACGCGACCTGATCAAGGCGCTGAAGGCCACCGGCAAACCGCTGGTGCTGGTGCTGATGAACGGCCGCCCGCTGTCGATCGCCTGGGAACGCGAACAAGCCGACGCCCTCCTCGAGACCTGGTTCAGCGGTACCGAAGGCGGCAACGCCATCGCCGACGTGCTGTTCGGCGACTACAACCCGTCCGGGCGCCTGGCCATCACCTTCCCGCGTTCGGTCGGGCAGATCCCGATGTACTACAACCACATGCGCATCGGCCGCCCGTTCACCCCCGGCAAGCCTGGCAACTACACCTCGCAATACTTCGAAGAGCCGAATGGCCCGTTGTACCCGTTCGGCTACGGCCTGAGCTACACCAGCTTCGACCTGTCGGGCCTGGCACTGTCGCAGAATGAACTCAAGCGCGGTGGCAGCCTGCAAGCCAAGGTGACGGTGAAGAACACCGGCAAGCGCGATGGCGAGACCGTGGTGCAGCTGTACATCCAGGATGAAAGCGCCTCGATGAGCCGCCCGGTCAAGGAGCTGAAGAACTTCCAGAAACTGATGCTCAAGGCCGGCGAGTCGCGAACTTTGACCTTCGACATCAACGAAGAAGACCTGAAGTTCTACAATGGCCAGCTGCAGCGGGTGGCCGAGCCGGGGCAATTCAATGTCCAGGTCGGCCTCGATTCGCAAGCGGTGCAGCAGCAGAGCTTCGAGCTGCGTTAAGCAGGTCCGGCCCCTTCGCGGGACAAGCCCGCTCCTACAAGGCTTCACATTTTCCTGTAGGAGCGGGCTTGCCCCGCGATGAGGCCGGCACAGACAACCAAGATCCCGGATCCGCCCCATGCCCTCATCCTTCCGCGCCCTGCGCCTGGGTCTGATCATTCTGCTGATCCTGGTCGGCACCTCCCTCAGCGCCGGTTGGGCCATGCACCAGGCCAAGCGCCAGGCACTGGAAACCGACGCCCGCCGGGCCAGCCAGCAACTGGGCTTGTACGCCAATGCCCTGCACACCCTGATCGAACGCTACCGTGCGCTGCCCGCCGTGCTGGCGCTGGACCCGGAGCTGGTCGGCGCCCTGCGCGGCCCGGTCACCGAACAGGTGCAGGACGCCCTGAACCGCAAGCTCGAACGCATCAACGGCGCCGCCAACTCCTCGACCCTGGAGCTGCTCGACCGCACAGGCCTGGCCATCGCGGCCAGCAACTGGCGCCTGCCGACCACCTACGTCGGCTCCAACTACGGCTTCCGCCCCTATTTCAAACAGACCCGCAGCCAAGGCAGCGGCCGCTTCTACGCGGTTGGCGTGACCAGCGGCGTGCCGGGTTACTTCCTGTCCAGCGCGGTGAATGACGAGCATGGCCGCTTCCTCGGCGCCATGGTGGTCAAGCTGGAGTTCCCCGAACTCGAACGCGAATGGCGCCAGGGCAGCGACATCCTGCTGGTCAGCGACGCCCGTGGCATCACCTTCATCGCCAACCAGGAAGGTTGGCGCTATCGCGAGTTGCAGCCACTGAGCGGCGCCGATCGCGCCGAACTGGCCGAGACCCGCCAGTATGACAAACAACCCCTGGTCCCCCTGCAGCACCAGGCCCTGACCCGCTTCACCGACAGCAGCCACCTGGCCCGTGTACAAGGCCCGGATGGCAACGCCGAGTACCTCTGGGAAAGCCTGCCGCTGGAAGCCGAAGGCTGGACCTTGCACCTGCTGCGCAAACCGCAGGTGGCCGAGGACGGTCGCAACGCCGCCCTGGCCGCCGCCGCGATCTGGCTGAGCCTGGTGTTCGCCGCGCTGTTCGTCAGCCAGCGCCTGCGCCTGGCCCGCCTGCGCCAGCGCAGCCGCGAGGAGCTCAAGCGCCAGGTGGAGGAACGCACCCGCGAGCTGCGCACCGCCCAGGAGGGCCTGGTGCAATCGGCCAAGCTGGCAGCGCTGGGGCAGATGTCGGCCGCCCTCGCCCACGAGATCAACCAGCCGCTGACCACCCAGCGCATGCAACTCGAAACCCTGCGCCTGCTGCTCGACCAGGGCCGCCACGAACAGGCCCGCCTGGCCCTGGAGCCGCTGGAGCAGATGCTGACGCGCATGGCCGCGCTTACCGGGCACCTGAAGACCTTCGCCCGCAACAGCCCTGGCGGCCTGCGCGAACGCCTGGACCTGGCCACCGTGGTCGACCAGGCCCTCCACCTGCTGGAGGCGCGCATTCGCGCCGAGGACGTCGAGGTGGCCCTGTACCTGGCGCGCCCCGCCTGGGTGCGTGGTGACGCGATCCGCCTGGAGCAAGTGCTGATCAACCTGTTGCGCAATGCCCTCGACGCCATGGCCGACAAGCGTTACAAACGCCTGGAGATCCGCATCGAGGTCGATGCCGGCCTGTGGCGCCTGAGCGTGCTCGATTCGGGCGGCGGCATCCGCGACACCGACCTGGCCAAGGTGTTCGACCCGTTCTTCACCACCAAACCGGTGGGCGAAGGCCTGGGCCTGGGCCTGGCGATCTCCTATGGCATCGTTATCGATGCCGGCGGCAGCCTGCAGGTCGAGAACCTGCCGGGTGGTGCGCGCTTCAGCCTCACCCTGCCACGCGACCTGGAGCCTGTATGTTGAATTCCGTGATCGTCGTCGACGACGAAGCCAGCATCCGCACCGCCGTGGAGCAGTGGCTGAGCCTGGCGGGTTTCAATGTGCAACTGTTCGCCCGTGGCGAGGATTGCCTGGAGCAGCTGCCCAAGCACTTCCCCGGGGTGATCCTCAGCGACGTGCGCATGCCCGGGCTGTCCGGCCTGCAACTGCTCGAACGGCTGCAGGCGGAGGACCCCGACCTGCCGGTGATTCTGCTGACCGGCCACGGCGACGTGCCCATGGCGGTGGAAGCCATGCGCAACGGCGCCTATGACTTCCTGGAAAAGCCCTTCACTCCCCAGCACCTGATGGGCAGCCTGCGTCGCGCCCTGGAAAAGCGCCAGCTGGTGCTGGAGAATCGCCGCCTGCACGTACAGGCCGACCTGCGGGGCAAGCTGGAGACGACCCTGCTGGGTATGTCCCAAGGCTTGCAGCAATTGCGCCGGCAGGTGCTGGACCTGGCGAGCCTGCCGGTCAACGTGCTGATCCGTGGCGAAACAGGAAGTGGCAAGGAGCGCGTGGCCCGCTGCCTGCACGACTTCGGCCCGCGCGCCGACAAGCCATTCGTCGCGCTCAATTGCGCGGCGATTCCCGAAACCCTGTTCGAGGCCGAGCTGTTCGGCCATGAAAGTGGCGCCTTCACCGGTGCCCAAGGCAAGCGCATCGGCAAGCTGGAGTACGCCAACGGCGGCACGGTGTTCCTCGATGAGATCGAAAGCATGCCCCTGGCCCAGCAAGCCAAGCTGCTCAGGGTGATCCAGGAACAGAAGCTCGAGCGGCTGGGCGCCAACCAGAGCATCGCCGTCGACCTGCGCATCATTGCCGCGACCAAGCCCGACCTGCTTGAAGAGGCCCGCGCCGGGCGCTTCCGCGAAGACCTGGCCTATCGATTGAATGTCGCCGAACTACGCCTGGCGCCCTTGCGTGAGCGACGCGAGGATATCCCCCTGCTGTTCGAGCATTTCGCCCGTGCCACCGCTGAACGCCTGGGGCGTAGCGCACCACCGCTGGACGGTACGCAGCTTGCGCAGCTGCTGACCCATGATTGGCCGGGCAATGTGCGCGAGCTGGCCAATGCCGCCGAGCGCCATGCGTTGGGGTTGGGCTCGCCGAATCTGGACGAAAACCCCACAGGCCAGTCACTGGCCGAACAGATGGAAGCGTTCGAGGCGCAATGCCTGCGGGCATCGCTGCGCCTGCACAAGGGCGAGATCAAGGGCGTGATGGAGGCCTTGCAGCTACCGCGGCGAACGCTGAACGAGAAGATGCAACGGCACGGGTTGGTGCGAGAAGACTTTGTCGAGCGCGAATGAGCGGAAATCCGCCTATCGCCGAACACCAATAAGCAAGAATCCGCTTATCCTCACAGGCGCTCCCTGCATTTTCGTGAAGCCTTCGCCGGCAAGGCCGGCTCCTACAGGGATCGCGTCAGGCCAGGTGATACGTGCCCTCCGTAGGAGCCAGCCTTGCTGGCGAACAGCCCCCGCACCGCAAATGGGCGTCTGCCCCCCCTTTGGCACACCTCCTGCAAAACCCTTCTCAAGCTGCGCCTCGAGCGCGCTCCACAAAAACAACGAGAAGGTATCCCTGATGGATAACGCCAGCACTCTGCCCACCGGGGCGGCCGTTGCGCCCGCCGTGGAAAAATCCACCGCCAGCCGCCTCAAATCGATCTTCAGTGGTTCCATCGGCAACATGGTCGAATGGTACGACTGGTACGTCTACGCCGCATTCTCGCTGTACTTCGCCAAGGCCTTCTTCCCCGCTGGCGACACCACTGCCCAACTGCTCAATACCGCAGCGATCTTCGCCGTGGGCTTCCTCATGCGCCCGATCGGTGGCTGGCTGATGGGCCTGTACGCCGACCGCAAGGGCCGCAAGGCGGCGTTGATGGCTTCGGTGCTGCTGATGTGCGCAGGCTCGCTGGTGATCGCGCTCACCCCGGGCTATGAAACCATTGGCGTCGCCGCCCCCATCCTGCTGGTGGTCGCCCGCCTGATGCAGGGCCTGTCGGTAGGTGGCGAGTACGGTACCTCGGCCACCTATCTCAGCGAGATGGCCAGCAAGGAACGCCGCGGCTTCTTCTCCAGCTTCCAGTACGTGACCCTGATCTCCGGCCAGCTCATCGCTTTGGCGGTGCTGATCATCCTGCAACAGACGCTCACCACCGAGCAGCTGTATGCCTGGGGCTGGCGTGTGCCGTTCGTGATCGGCGCGCTGTGCGCGGTAGTCGCCCTGTACCTGCGCCGCGGCATGGAAGAGACCGCCTCGTTCACCAAGAAAGAGAAGTCCAAAGAGAACCTGATGCGCACCCTGTTGCGTCATCCCAAGGAGCTGATGACCGTGGTCGGCCTGACCATGGGCGGCACCCTGGCCTTCTACACCTACACCACCTACATGCAGAAGTACCTGGTCAACACCGTGGGCATGAGCATCAGCGACTCGACCACCATCTCGGCGGCCACGCTGTTCCTGTTCATGTGCCTGCAACCGATCATCGGTGGTCTGTCGGACAAGATCGGCCGACGCCCGATCCTGATCGCCTTCGGCGTGCTGGGTACCCTGTTCACCGTGCCGATCCTCAGCACCCTGCACACCGTGCAGACCTGGTGGGGCGCGTTCTTCCTGATCATGGCCGCGCTGATCATCGTCAGCGGCTATACCTCGATCAACGCCGTGGTGAAGGCCGAACTGTTCCCCACCGAGATCCGCGCCCTGGGTGTCGGCCTGCCCTACGCCCTGACCGTGTCGATCTTCGGCGGCACCGCCGAGTACGTGGCCCTGTGGTTCAAGAGCAACGGCATGGAGACCGGTTTCTACTGGTACGTCACCGGCTGCATCGCCTGCTCGCTGCTGGTGTACGCGACCATGAAGGACACCAAGCAGCATTCGCGGATCACCACCGACTGATCCACGTTCGCTGAACGAAAAAAAAGGGGCGCCCCGTTCGACGGAGCGCCCCTTTTTCATTGGATGCCGGCTTGAACTCAGGACATCTCTACCACGCGTTGCGGCTCGCGACGCTGGTAATGCGTGGCCATCAGCACCAGTACCAGCAGCACGCCCCCCAGCACCAGCGAAGAGCCGACCGTGCCAAAGTCCAGCCCACCCTTCTCGTGCGACTTGGTCAACACATCGCCCAAGGTCGCGCCGAATGGGCGGGTCAATACGAAGGCGATCCAGAACAGCACCACGCCGGAAATTTTCGTCCAGTAGCGGGCCGCAGCCACCACCGCGATTGCCGAGCCAATCAGCAGCGCGCCGCCGGCAAAGCCCAGCCCGGAGTCATCGGCCAGGTAATCACCCAACGCGGTACCCAAGGTGTTGGAGAACAGGATCGCCACCCAGTAGAACAGCTCGCCGCCACGGTTCTTGATGCGGGTGACATCCAGTGGGTTGCCGCTCAGACGCCAGAGGGCGAAGGTCGCCAGCAGGATGCCGATCAGTACTGCGGAGCCCGTGGCGTAACCCAGGCCCAAGGTGCGGTCCATGAAGTCGGACATGGTGGTGCCGGCGGTGCTGGTGGAGAGAATCACCAGCCAGTACAGCATGGGGTGGTAGCGGCGCGAGTAGAGCTGGGTGACCAGGGTGACCAGGAACACGCTGATCAGCAGCAGCGAGCTCATGGCATAGCCGATATCGAGGGTCATCGACAGCAGGTCGCCCGCCGTCTCGCCGAGGGTGGTGGCGCAGATCTTCATGACCCAGAAGGCCAAGGTGATTTGCGGGAGTTTGTTCATTGTTTGCCGCTCCGGGGGTTGAGTGCGGCGGATGGTGATTGAGCTTGTCTGAAAAATCGGTTGGCGCCGTATGAAAAATCCGTTTGCTCACCCTGGGACATCACAAGGCCTGTCTCTTAACTCGCCATTAATCCACGCCCAACACCCTTGATGTGGCTACTGAAGCAGCCTCGCGACGCTTGGCAACAGAAACCCTACTACAACCTCAACCGCGTTCTCTGCTGGACGAATAGCGCAGAAATAAATCGAATAATTCGATTTTATATCGTTATTTTTTGCGCTTTTTAATCAAATTGATTGGCGTAGCATTGAACCCATAGCAACAACAACCCCGACGATTCCACTGGAGCAACCACCATGAAAAACAAACTGATCCTCACCCTGGCCCTTTCTGTAATCGCAACTGGCGCCTTCGCCGAAGATGGCTTCGAACGCACCAACGCCCACGGCTTCGCGGCCGTGCAAAGCCAGGCAGCCACTTATGCAGAAGATGGTTTCGACCGCACCAACGGCCAACGCTTCACCGAAGACGGCTTCGACCGCACCAACGGCCAACGCTTCGCCGAAGACGGCTTCGACCGTACCAACGGCCAACGCTTCGCCGAAGACGGCTTCGACCGCACCAACGGCCACCGCATCAGCTGATCACTGATGCGTGCAACCAGCCCGGCTTTGGCCGGGCTTGATCATTTTCAGCCAGGCAAAGCCTTGGCACACTAGGCGCCTCGTTCCCACACAGGAAGGGCCTCGCGGCCTTGCGCAGATGTACTACTACGAACCCGCCAAAGGCCACGGCCTGCCCCACGATCCGTTCAATGCCATCGTCGGCCCCCGGCCGATCGGCTGGATCTCCAGCCACGACTGCGAAGGCCGCCTGAACCTGGCGCCCTACAGCTTCTTCAACGCCTTCAACTACATTCCACCGATCATCGGTTTCTGCAGCGTCGGGCGTAAAGACAGCCTGAACAACATCGAGCAGACCGGCGAATTCGTCTGGAACCTCGCCACCCGCCCGCTGGCCGAGCAGATGAACCAGAGCTGCGCCGCGGTGGCGGCGGATATCGATGAGTTCGTGCTGAGCGGCCTGACGCCAGCTGCGTCAAACGTGGTCAAGGTGCCGCGCGTGGGCGAAAGCCCGGTAAGCTTCGAGTGCAAGGTAAGCCAGATCGTGCAACTCAAACGTGCTGACCAGGAAGCCGTGCCCAGCTGGCTGATCCTGGGCGAAGTGGTGGCCGTACATATTGCCGAGCACCTGCTCAAGGACGGCATCTACGATACCGCCGCCGCCGAGCCGATCCTGCGTGGTGGCGGCCCGGCGGACTACTTCGCGCTGGGCGAGCTGTTCAAGATGGCCCGCCCGCAAGCCTGATCAGAAGATCAGTTCGCCTTCCTCGCCGACGCCCTGCAGGCGTTCGAGTTCGGCACAGGCTGCCTCGTCGGCGGCCATCGCCGATTTGAACACCTGCCCGTCGAGGACCTTGTGGAAACGCGGCGTGCCGCCCATGTTCAGGGCCTTCACGGCAATCGCCGCGTGATAGCCGCCGCCCTCCACCGGGACCATCGCCGAAACTGCTTCGAAGTGGGGGAATTCTCTACGTGCCATGCTGCACTCCGCCTGATTGTTCAAGGGACGGCATTCTACACGCCCAGCCACCACCGCTCCTCCTGTGAAGGCCCAACCCTGAACTCTGTAGGAGCGGCTTCAGCCGCGATGCAGGCGTCGCGGTGCCTGGCACCCGCATCGCGGGTAATCGCGGCTGAAGCCGTTCCTACAAAGGTCGCACCAGGTCAATGGGTCAAGTTTTGCGCCATAAGATCCAGCTTGCCGGTGCCCCCGTCCCCGACATTCAGGCAAACGTGTGCAAGTCCAGGCTGCTGACCACCCGCTCCTGCACCAGCTCGCCGAATACGTCCAGCGTGGGCGACGCGAAATATCCGCTCATCGCCCGCTCGTCACTCCAGCTGCCACTGAGCAGCCACAGGTCGGCATCGACCTGCGAGCGCTGCACACTAAAGCTCAGGCAGCCCGGCGCCCGCAACGAAGGCTCCAGCAAATCGCGCAGGCGCACGCCGAGCTCCGCCGAACGACCGTTGCTGGCGCGGATGAAAGCCAGGTGTGTAACCGGTTGTTGTTGGGTCATGAACGATCTCCTTGAGGCGCTACGGACGGGACGAACCAGGCTGCCAAGCGTAGGGGCTGGCACGCGCGCGCCGTTAGGCCGATACTGCCGAGCGCTTGCCTGATCCTGCAGCGCGGCAGGATCAGGCAAGCGACGTGCAGCTTTCGTCTAGCGCCCGCCCTTGCCCAAACCTATGCTGCCACGGTCAGCAGAGGAAACCCGTCATGACCACTTCCCCGCCCCTGGACCCCATTCTGGAACAGCAACGTCAGGAGCTGGCCGGGCTGATCCAGCGCCACGCAAAAGGCCCACACGACCCCGCCTCGGCGATCGATGACCTGTACCTGACCCGCTATGAAGAGGATGTGCGTGGGATGCCGGCCCTGGCGCAACCGGCCTTGTGCATCCTGGCCCAGGGCAGCAAAACCCTGTTCCTCGGCGATGAACGCTACACCTACGACCCGCTGCACTACATGGTGGTCTCGGTGACCCTTCCCATCACCGGCGCCATTCTCCAGGCCAGTCCCGAGCACCCCTGCCTCGGGCTGCGCCTGGACATCGACCCTGCGCAGATCAGCCAGCTGATTGCCGAAAGCGGGCCGATGCTGGTCCCCAACCAATCCGCCGGGCGCGGCTTGTTCGTGGAAAAAAGCGATCCGCAGCTGCTCGATACGCTGTTGCGCCTATTGCGCCTGCTCGACACGCCACGGGACATCGCGGTGCTTGCCCCGTTGGTGCGCCGCGAACTGATGTACCGGGTACTGCGCGGCCCGCAAGGCTGGCGCCTGTATGAAATCGCCCTGTCCAACAGCCAGACCCACCGGGTTTGCCAGGCCATTGCCTGGCTCAACCGGCATTACCAGGAACCGCTGCGCATCGAAGACCTAGCGCGCGAGGTGAACCTCAGCACCTCGACCCTGCATCACCGCTTCAAGGCGGTGACCTCGATGAGCCCGTTGCAGTACCAGAAGCAGTTGCGCCTGCAGGAGGCCCGACGGCTGATGCTCAATGACGGGCTGGAAGCTGCGGTGGCCGGCTATCGAGTGGGCTATGAAAGCCCTTCGCAGTTCAGCCGGGAGTACAGCCGCCTGTATGGCGCGCCACCGATTCGCGATGTGGCGCGCTTGCGCGCCAGCACCGGTTGAATTCGTCGGCAACCGGCTCTTGGTAGGAGCCGGCTTGCCGGCGAATCGAAGGCGCAGCCTTCGCAGCAATCGTCAGCCCTGCACCGCCCGCTGCCACTCCCCTTGATCCACCTGGATCAACGTCGGCCCCCTGCGCTCCACGGCCCGGCCCAGCGCCGCCTGCAACTGCGCCACATCGGCGACGTGCTCCGCCTGTGCCCCCAACGCCCGCGCCACCCCGATGAAATCCGGCGTGTGGATATCCACGCCGACCGGTTCGATGGCCCGGTTGACCATGTATTTCTTGATTTCCTCGTACCCCTGGTTGTTCCACAGCAGCACGATCAGCGGCACCTGGGCCTCCACCGCGCTGGCCAGTTCCGGCAGGGTGAACTGCAAGCCCCCATCGCCGATCAGGCAGACCGAAGGTGCGCGTTTGGCAGGCACCTCGCTACTGCCCAGCCACGCCCCCATGGCTGCCGGCAAGGCATAACCGAGCGTGCCGTAGCCAGTGGAGGCATTGAACCAGCGACGCGGCCGGGCCATGTCCAGGGTCAGGTTGCCGGTGTACACCGGCTGAGTCGAATCCCCCACCAGGATGGCGTCGGGCAATGCCTCCAGGATGCTGGTCAACAGACGTGTCTGGCTCAGGGTCGGTTGGTCCCAGGTGGCGGCATTGTCCTGGCGCAGGCGAGCGGCGCGGGCTGCCCCCCAACTGGCGTCACGCGATGGTTGCGCCTGCAATTGCAGTGCAACCAGCAGGGCCTCGGTCGCTTGCTCGGCATCGGCGACCAGCGCCAGCGCCGGCAGATAGTTGCGCACCGTCTGGTCAGGGTCGATATCGATACGCAGCAGGCTGCCAGGGATCTCGAAGCCGCCCTTGAAGGTCACGTCGTAATCGGTCTCGGCCAGCTCGGTGCCGATGGCCAGCACCACATCGGCCTCGGCGACCAGCGCTCGGGTGGCCGGCAAGGTCTGGGTCGAGCCGATCTGCAAGGGATGCCGGGCCGGCAACAGCCCCTTGGCGTTGATGGTCAACGCCACCGGCGCCTGAAGATGCTCTGCCAGCAAGAGAAGTGCGTCGCCTGCAGCCAGGGCACCGCCCCCGGCAAGAATCAGCGGGCGGCGCGCCTTGGCCAGGCGCGCGGCCATCTGCTGCACCACCAGCGGCGCCGCGCCGGCTCGGGTTGTGCGCACCGGGCGCCCCGGCAGCAGGTGGTCGGCTGGCTCGACCAGCACATCCAGCGGAATCTCGATATGCACCGGCCGTGGCCGCGCGCCGTCGAACACGGCGAAGGCGCGGGCCAGCACCTGGGGCAGGTCGTCGGCGCTCATCAGCGTTTGCGAGAAGGCCGCCACGCCAGCCACCAGGCCGGACTGGTTGGGTAGCTCATGCAGCTTGCCGCGCCCGCCACCGAGCTGGTCGCGGGCCTGCACGCTGGAAATGACCAGCATGGGAATCGAGTCGGCGTAGGCCTGGCCCATGGCGGTGGTGATGTTGGTCATGCCCGGGCCGGTGATGATGAAGCACACCCCCGGCTTGCCACGGGTACGCGCGTAGCCGTCGGCCATGAACCCGGCGCCCTGCTCGTGGCGTGGGGTGATATGGCGGATAGAGGACGCCGCCAGCCCACGGTAGAGCTCCACGGTATGCACGCCAGGAATGCCGAAGACATGGTCCACGCCATAGCCTTCGAGGAGTTTGACCAGCACTTCGCCACAGGTTGCCATCGTCGAATACCCGATTCTTGTTGAAAACGGTGTTCATGGAACCAAGCGGCGGCTACCGCCACAATGCAAAAAAACACATACTAGCCATGATTCCACATCATGGCTTACCACGATGAAACGCCTGCCGCCCCTCCCCGCCCTGCATACCTTCCTGGTCACCGCGCAGCACTGCAATTTCACCCGTGCCGCGCAGCAGTTGCATATCACCCAGGGAGCGGTCAGCCGGCAGATCGCCGGACTGGAAGAACACCTTGGCTATCCGCTGTTCCAGCGCCAGGCCCGCGGCTTGGCCCTGACCCGTGAAGGCCAGGACTGGCTGCCCCGGGTACAGCAGGTCTTCGCCCTGATCGAGCAAGGCGTACGCGAAGTCGGAGGGCGCAGCGCGACGCTGCAGCTCAAGGCGCCCACCTGCGTGATGCGTTGGCTGTTGCCACGCCTGATGGAATGGCAGGCCCTGCGTCCAGACGTGCCGGTGGAACTGACTACCACGGTGCAGCATGGCGTGGACTTTCGCCGGGAGGGGTTCGATGCGGCGGTGGTCTATGGCGCCGAGCCCAACCATGGGCTGCAGGTGCGCAAGCTGTTCGATGAGCAGCTCACGCCGGTCTGTGCGCCGTCGCTGTCGAATGCCCCCTTGCAACTGCAAGATCTGGCGAGGCACATGCTGCTGCACCCGTCACGGGACGAGCATGACTGGCGGCTGTGGTTGCAGGCGGCGGGTGCCACGTTCGAGCCTCTGGGGCCGAAGCAGCATTTCGAGACGCTGGACATGGCGATGGCCATGGCCTCGCAGGGGACGGGGATCGCCATCGGCGATTTCTCGCTGATTGGCGACGACCTGCAAGCCGGGCGGTTGTGCATGCCGTTCGGGCTGAAGGTGAGGACCGGGAAAGGGTATTACCTGGTGAGCCCGTCGAAGACCATGCCCGCAGGGTTGGTCGAATTGATGGAGTGGCTGCAGACGCGTGCCTCAAGCCTTGCACACCCCCTGTAGGAGCGGCCTTGTGCCGCGAAAGGGTTGCATAGCAGCCCCAGGATTTCAGCGACAAATCAGAAATCGCCGGGGCCGCTATGCGGCCCTTTCGCGGCACAAGGCCGCTCCTACAGGTACCGCGCGACTTAGTAGCCGACGGTGAACCGCGCCCGCGAATGCGCTGGCTTCTCCAACTCGTCGATCATCGCGATCGCATAGTCGGCAAAGGTGATCCAGCTCTTGCCATCGGCGCCGATCAGCAGGTGATCCTTGCCCAGCGTGTAGTGACCGCTTCGCTCCCCCTCGACAAACTCCGCCGACGGCGAAAGGAAGGTCCAGTCCAGCGATGGCTCCTGGCGCAACGTGTCAAGGAAGCGCACCCCGGCAGTGGCCTCGGCCTTGTAGGCCTCGGGGAAGTCCGGGCTGTCGATCACCCGATGCCCGGAAGGCAGCAGCAGGCTACCGGCACCGCCCACCACCAGCAGGCGCTTTACCCCGGCACGCTTGACCGGCTCGATGATGGCGTGGGGTTCGATCGTGGCAAAGTGCGCCGCGCTCAGCACGGCGTCACAACCGCTCACCGCAGCCTGCAGGGCAGCGCTGTCCTTGGCGTCCAGCGCCTTGACGGTCACCCCTTCACGGCCTTGCAGCTTCGACGGATCCCGGGCGATGGCCACCACGTCGTGGCCGCGACGCCGCGCCTCTTCCAGCAACTGGTTGCCTGCGCGCCCGGTGGCGCCGATGATTGCGATCTTGCTCATGGGAAACACTCCAGCAGGTTGTTAAGGGGTTACCACTGCATCTCGCCCTTGGCGACTTTGGCACCCAGTTCCAGGGAGCTGTCTTCACCAAGGTTCGGGTAGCGCTGCTTCATCGCCGCGATCAGTGCGTCGGCGTTGGTTGCCTTGGCCGCCTCGGCATCGAAGTCACGAATGTAGCCGGCGGTGAAGCGCACCGCTTCCAGCGAGCGGCTGCTGTCACCCAGGTAGTGCCCAGGGATGACGGTACGCGGCGCCAGTTTCTCGATGTTGGCCAAGGTGTTCAGCCAGTCGGCGTGGGATTGCGCGCCCTGGGTGTCGGCCATCCACACGTGGATGTGCTCCGATACCACCACGCCACCGACCACTGCCTTGATCGAGGGAATCCAGACGAAGCTGCGGTCCGGCTGCGGGCCGTCCAGGCCAACGACTTCCAGTGCCTGGCCTTCCAGCTCCAGGCGATTGCCGTCGAGGACCTGTGGCAATACCAGTTTGGCCGGCTTGTCGCTGCCCATCTGCGGGCCCCAGTAGGCCAGTTTGCCCTCCATGGTCTTGCGAATGTGCTCGACGGTCGCGGCCGAAGCGACCACCCGGGCCTTGGGGAACGCCTGGGTGACGGTGTCCAGGCCAAAATAGTAGTCCGGGTCGCCATGGCTGATGTAGATGGTGGTCAGTTGCTTGCCGCTCTTGCGCAGGCGCTCCACCACCTGTTCAGCCTGGCCCTTGCCGAACTGGGCGTCGACCAGGATGGCGTTGTGGGCACCACTGATAATCACCGACGAGACCGGGAACAGGGCAGCGTGGCCAGGGTTGTAAACGTCGAGTTTGAGCGGTTCGGCGGCGATCGCCTGGCCGGCCAGGGCAGCAAGGCCCAGAAGCAGACCACGCAGCGGGGTGAAGAGAGACATTGGCAATTCCTGTGTGCGGGTTGATGACGGCAAGCTTAGTTGCCCGAACCAATACAAAAAATGCGATGCTTCGACATAGTTTATTTCTAAAATCGGACAGATCATGGACCGTCTCAACGCCATGCGCGTATTTGTCACCGTTGTCGACCTGGGTAGCCAGTCGGCGGCGGCAGATCATCTGGAGCTTTCACGGCCGGTGGTATCGCGCTACCTGGCGGAGCTGGAGGACTGGGTTGGCGCGCGGCTGATGCAACGCACCACCCGCAAGCTCAGCCTGACCGCCGCCGGTCTCGAGACGCTGCCACGCTGTCGCCAACTGCTGGAGCTGGCCGGCGATCTGCAGAACGCCGTGCGCCAGCCGGACGACACCCCGCGAGGCGAATTGCGTATCAGCGTCAGCACCTCATTCGGCCAGGCCCAGCTGGTGGACGCCCTGGCCGCCTACGTCAAGCGCTACCCCGGTGTGAAGGTGGAATTGCAGATGCTCGACCGCACCGTCAACCTGGTGGATGAGCGTATCGACCTGGCGATCCGCACCAGCAACGATGTCGACCCCAACCTGATCGCCCGACGCCTGAGTGTGTGCCGTTCAGTGGTCTGCGCCTCACCGGCCTACCTGCGCGAGCACGGCACGCCGCTGCGGGTCGAGGAACTGAGCGGGCATAACTGCCTGACCCATGCCTACTTCGGCCATAGCCTCTGGCATTTCGAAGTGAATGGGCAAAGTGTCACGGTTCCGGTGCAAGGCAACATCAGCGCCAACGAAGCCATGACCCTGCAGAAGGCCGCCCTGGCCAGCGCCGGCATCGCCATGCTGCCGACCTACCAGGCGGCCCCGGCACTGCGCAGTGGTGAGCTGGTTCGCCTGCTGCCCGAGGCGCGGCCGCGGGAACTGACCCTCAATGCGGTGTACACCTCGCGCAAGCACATGCCGGCGACATTGCGCAGCATATTGGACTTTCTGGCGCAGCGGTTCGGCGATGAACCGGAATGGGATCGGGGATTGGGGCTTTGACGCCGGCTCTTTCAAGATGTTCGACGGGATAAGTGCAGCGCCTGGTAGACCGAGCGCCGCGCGGGCGGCGCTCGATCTCATGCACACTGCAAAGCCAGCGCCATTACGTGGATCGGCCACGCCACGCTTGTCACTCCTCGACGCTCATATATTCCTTCGCCCAACGAATGTAGTCCTCCGGCTGGGTGTAGGTGTGCGAGAGTTCGGTGGCGTTCAGGCTATCGGATTTATGCGGCAGGCCACGCTGCAGGCGCAGGCAGTCGTAGGTGGCCTTGATCGCGGCGAAGTAGGCGGCATGGCCATCGACCACGACACGCACGCCCAGGCGCGCCAGGCGCGCGTCGTCACGCAGGTTCGGGTTGGCATAGGTCACCAGCATCAGGGGCACGCTCAAGTGCTCGGCGATCTGCTCCAGTTGCTCGAAATCCTTCACCCCGACCATGCAGATACCATCGGCACCGGCCTTCTGGTAGCTCTGGGTGCGGACGATGATTTCCTCGGTGCTCAACACGCCGGCATTGGTCCGGGCGATGATCGCCAGCGCGCTGTCCACACGCGCCTCCAGCGCCGCGCGGATCTTGCCCACGCCCTCCTCCACCGAAATCAGGTCGGTGGACTTGCGCCCGAACTGAGCCGGCAACAGCGTATCCTCGATGGTCAACCCGGCAACGCCTGCGCGCTCCAGCTCGATCACTGTGCGCATCACGTTGAGCGCGTTACCGTAGCCATGGTCGGCATCGGCAAGCACCGGCAACTGGGCGACACGGCCGATACGGGTGGCCTGCTCGACGAACTCGCTGAGGGTGATCAGGGCGAAGTCAGGCGCGGCCAGCACCTGCAACGAGGCGACCGAGCCGCCGAGGATACCGACTTCGAACCCCAGGTCCGCGGCAATGCGCGCGGACATCGGGTCGAAGACCGATGCGGTGTGATAGCACGAACCTGACGCGAGCAGTTCGCGGAAGGCAAAACGCAGATCGTGGTGGGAAGCCTTGGGCATGATCACTCCGCTTGTAATTGAAAATGGTAAACGGCTGACAACCGACCCCTGTATCGGGTCTACCTGACTGTTCCAACCGTCGCCATCAGGGCGGTCATGCTCGACATGCAGGCAGAGGAATAGAAGGTGTGGACATACAGCGACGCGAAACCCTGTGGCAAATTGCTGCACCATGCTGGTGCAAGCCCCGGATTTCAGCCTCTGCGGCCCTGCCACGATATCACGCGCCCATGCAGCTCTGGATGAATGTGCCAATGCCGATCTTGCATAGGGGATGCATGGAGTACATAGGTAGCTATGTAACTCAGGTTACAATTCTTACGCTGGTGGGAGCGGGCTTGCCCCGCGATGGCCACACCGCAATGCATGGCACCGGCTTGGCCGGTGTTCGCGGGACAAGCCCGCTCCTACACGACAAGGAACCCAACGTGACCGCCGCCCTGCCCCCCACCGTCCTGCGCAGCGTCCTGACCGCCCTGATGCTGGCGATCTTCCTCGGCGCCCTCGACCAGACCATCGTCGCCGTGTCCCTGCCGGCCATTTCCGCGCAGTTCGACGATGTCAGCCTGCTGGCCTGGGTCATCTCCGGCTACATGGTGGCCATGACCATCGCCGTGCCCATCTACGGCAAGCTCGGCGACCTGTACGGTCGGCGCCGGATGATCCTCACCGGCACCGCGCTGTTCACCCTGGCCTCGGTGGCCTGCGGCCTGGCCCAGGATATGCCGCAGCTGGTCATGGCGCGGGTGCTCCAGGGCATCGGCGCCGGTGGTATGGTGTCGGTGAGCCAGGCGATCATCGGCGACTTCGTGCCACCGCGCGAACGTGGCCGCTACCAGGGCTATTTCAGCAGCATGTACGCCCTGGCCAGCGTCGCCGGGCCGGTGCTGGGCGGCTGGCTGACCGAGTACCTGTCGTGGCGCTGGGTGTTCTGGATCAACCTGCCGCTGGGGCTGGTGGCCCTGTGGGTGATCCATCGCGCCCTGGACGGCCTGTCGGTGAAACGCCGCGAAGCGCAGGTGGACTACCTGGGCGCGGTACTGATGATCATCGGCCTGGGCAGCCTGCTGCTGGGTATCACCCTGGTTGGCCAGGGGCATGCCTGGTCGTCGACGCAGGTATTGGCGCTGCTGGGCTGCGCGCTACTCGGGGTGCTGGTGTTCGTGGCCCACGAGCGGCGCTGCAGTGAGCCGCTGCTACCCATGACGCTGTTCGGCAACCGGGTCGCGGTGCTGTGCTGGTGCGTGATCTTCTTCGCCAGCTTCCAGTCGATCTCGCTGACCATGCTGATGCCGCTGCGCTATCAGGGCATCACTGGCGCCGGTGCTGACATCGCGGCGTTGCACCTGTTGCCCCTGGCCATGGGCTTGCCAATTGGCGCCTTCACCGGTGGACGCATGACCAGCCGCACCGGGCGCTACAAGCCGCAGATCCTGGCCGGTGCCCTTCTGATGCCAGTGACCATCGCCGCCATGGCCCTGACACCACCGCAGTCGAGCCTACTGAGCGCGCTGTTCATGTTGCTGACCGGGATTGCCTGTGGGTTGCAGTTCCCCACTTCGCTGGTGGGCACGCAGAGCTCGGTGGACATGAAGGATATCGGCGTGGCCACCAGCACCACCAACCTGTTCCGTTCGCTGGGTGGGGCGATGGGCGTGGCGTGCATGTCCAGCCTGTTGTTGGCGCTGCTGCACCAGGGTGGGTTCGAGATGCTGGGCAACCCGCTGCTGGGCAGCCTCAAGGCCGGTGAAGCGGACCCTGCGACCCAGGCCCGGTTGCTGGAAACGTTCAGGCATCTGTTGCTGGCAAGCGCAGGCGCCTCGCTGATTGGCCTGCTTGCGGCATTGGCATTGCCAGACCGGCAGCTGCGCGGCCGTTGAGAGCATATATAAAACCCTGTAGGAGCCAGCTTGCTGGCGAAGCGTCCGAGAGAACGCTTCGCCAGCAAGCTGGCTCCTACAGGTCAGGCATAATGTTCGCTTAACGATCTGGGGAAACACTTCCTCACAATCATTCACAAAGTGTTATTTGCGCAGGCCTGGGCTCAAGCGCAGCATATCCAACCCGGTATCGACCCATTTTTCGACGTCGCGCAACAGGTCGAAGCTGTCCGGCAGCAGCAACCAGCGCCCGATCAGGCCATCGACGTAAGCAAAGATAGCCACGGCGGCACGCTCGATATCGAGGTCGGCAGGCAATTGCTTGCGGCGCACGGCGTTGGCCAGCGCCAGGGCCACGCTCTCATGGCAGTCCAGCACCGCACCCTGGCGCTGCTGGCGAATCTCACACATGTCGTCGGTGAACTCGCACTTGTGATGCAGAATCTCATTGATACGCCGGGTCCGCGCATCGAGCACCAGCTCGTTGAACACTTGCAGCAGCAGCTTGCGCATGCAGCCAAGCGGGTCGAGCTCATCCTCGCTTTCACTGGCCCGGGCCAGGTGGTCGTGGGTTTCGTGCAGGCTGTCGAGCAATGCCTGCACCAGTTCGGCCTTGTTGCTGAAATGCCAGTAGATCGCACCCCGGGTCACGCCCGCCAGTTCGGCGATATCGGCCAGGGTGGTGCGCGCGACCCCGCGCTTGTAGAAGGCCTTTTCCGCCGCCTCGATGATCTGGGCACGGGTTTCCTGGGCTTCTTCTTTGGTTCGACGGACCATGGCAGTACAACCTCATCAGGCCCCGCGCGCTCGCATGGCGGGCGGGAATCGGGCCGGGGCCGGCTCTTTCAGGGCGGCTCCCGGGCATCTTCGAGCGATCCGCGGCGGTAACGTTGCGTCCACCTGCGGTATTTACAAACAAGCATGAATGTAAGTATATTCGGTAGCAAGCTATTTATCCACCGGATAGCGTTTTTCCTACAAGACTCTTCCACTATATTCTTGAGCTCCCCTGCTCCTGCGACCCGAGGATCCTCATGCAATTCAAGCCAGCCGTAACCGCCCTGGTTTCCGCCGTGGCCCTGGCAACCCTGCTCAGTGGCTGTAAGAAAGAGGAAGCCGCGCCAGCGCCCCAGGCTCCTCAGGTCGGCGTCGTGACCGTGCAACCGCAAGCCTTCACCCTGACCTCGGAACTGCCGGGGCGCACCAGCGCCTACCGGGTGGCCGAGGTCCGTCCGCAGGTGAACGGCATCATTCTCAAGCGCCTGTTCAAGGAAGGCACCGACGTGAAGGAAGGGCAGCAGCTCTACCAGATCGACCCGGCCGTCTACGAGGCTACCCTGGCCAACGCCCAGGCCAACCTCCAGGCTACCCGCTCGCTGGCCGAGCGCTACAAGCAACTGATCGACGAGCAAGCCGTCTCCAAGCAAGAGTACGACGACGCCAATGCCAAACGATTGCAGGCTGAAGCGTCGCTCAAGAGCGCGCAGATCGACTTGCGCTACACCAAGGTGCTGGCCCCGATCAGCGGCCGCATCGGTCGCTCCTCGGTCACCGAAGGCGCCCTGGTGAACAATGGCCAGACCAACGCCATGGCCACCATCCAGCAGCTCGACCCGATCTACGTCGACGTCACCCAGTCCACCGCCGAGCTGCTCAAGCTGCGCCGTGACCTGGAAGGCGGCCAACTGCAGAAGGCCGGCGACAATGCCGCCCAAGTGCAGCTTGTGCTGGAAGACGGCAGCCTGTTCAAGCAACAGGGTCGCCTGGAGTTCTCCGAAGTTGCGGTCGACGAGACCACAGGCTCCGTCACCCTGCGCGCCATCTTCCCCAACCCCGACCACACCCTGCTGCCCGGCATGTTCGTGCATGCGCGGCTGAAGGCCGGGGTTAATGCCAACGCCATCCTGGCCCCGCAACAGGGCGTAACCCGCGACCTCAAGGGCGCGCCGACCGCGCTGGTGGTCAACCAGGAGAACAAGGTCGAACTGCGCCAGCTCAAGGCCAGCCGCACCCTGGGCAGCGACTGGCTGATCGAGGAAGGCCTGAACCCGGGCGACCGCCTGATCACCGAAGGGCTGCAGTTCGTGCGCCCAGGCGTCGAGGTCAAGGTCAGCGAAGCCACCAACGTCAAGAAGCCGGCCGGCCCTGCTCAGGCCAACACGGCGAAAGCAGACGCCAAAGCGGAGTAAACCATGTCGAAGTTCTTTATCGATCGCCCGATCTTTGCCTGGGTGATCGCCCTGGTGATCATGCTGGTCGGCGCCTTGTCGATCCTGAAGCTGCCGATCAACCAGTACCCGAGCATCGCCCCGCCGGCCATCGCCATTTCCGTCACCTACCCTGGCGCCTCGGCGCAGACGGTGCAGGACACCGTGGTGCAGGTGATCGAGCAGCAGCTCAACGGTATCGACAACCTGCGTTATGTGTCGTCGGAAAGTAACTCCGACGGCAGCATGACCATCACCGCCACCTTCGAGCAGGGCACCAACTCCGACACCGCGCAGGTCCAGGTGCAGAACAAGCTGAGCCTGGCCACCCCGCTGCTGCCGCAAGAAGTGCAGCAGCAGGGTATCCGCGTCACCAAGGCCGTGAAGAACTTCCTGCTGGTGATCGGCCTGGTGTCCGAAGACGGCAGCATGAGCAAGGACGACCTGGCCAACTACATCGTCTCCAACATGCAGGACCCGATCTCGCGAACTGCCGGCGTGGGTGACTTCCAGGTATTCGGTGCCCAGTACGCGATGCGTATCTGGCTGGATCCGGCCAAGCTGAACAAGTTCCAGCTGACCCCGGTCGACGTGCGCACCGCCGTGGCCGCGCAGAACGTCCAGGTCTCGTCCGGCCAGCTCGGCGGTTTGCCGGCACTGCCGGGCACCCAGCTCAACGCCACCATCATCGGCAAGACCCGCCTGCAGACCGCCGAGCAGTTCGAGAAGATCCTGCTCAAGGTCAACAACGACGGTTCCCAGGTACGCCTGGGCGATGTCGCCACGGTCGGCCTGGGCGGCGAAAACTACGCCATCAGCGCCCAGTACAACGGCATGCCGGCCTCGGGCCTGGCGGTCAAACTGGCCACTGGTGCCAACGCCCTGGACACCGCCAAGGCGCTGCGCACGACCATCAGCGACCTGGAGCCGTTCTTCCCGCCGGGCGTGAAGGCCGTGTTCCCGTATGACACCACTCCGGTGGTCACCGAATCGATCAGCGGGGTAATTCACACCCTGATCGAGGCCGTGGTCCTGGTGTTCCTGGTGATGTACCTGTTCCTGCAGAACTTCCGCGCCACCATCATTACCACCATGACCGTGCCGGTGGTGCTGCTGGGTACCTTCGGTATCCTTGCCGCCGCAGGCTTCAGCATCAACACCCTGACCATGTTCGCCATGGTCCTGGCCATCGGCTTGCTGGTGGACGACGCCATCGTCGTGGTGGAGAACGTCGAGCGGGTGATGTCCGAGGAAGGGTTGCCGCCCAAAGAGGCGACCAAGCGTTCCATGGAGCAGATCCAGGGCGCGCTGGTGGGTATCGCCCTGGTGCTGTCGGCGGTACTGCTGCCGATGGCCTTCTTCGGCGGTTCCACCGGTGTGATCTATCGCCAGTTCTCCATCACCATCGTCTCGGCCATGGGCCTGTCGGTACTGGTGGCGCTGATCTTCACCCCGGCTTTGTGCGCCACCATGCTCAAGCCGCTGAAGAAAGGCGAGCACCATGTCGCCAAGCGCGGCTTCTTCGGCTGGTTCAACCGTAACTTCGACCGCAGTGTTGTCGGCTACGAGCGCAGCGTCGGCGCGATCCTGCGCAACAAGATCCCGTTCCTGCTGGCCTACGCCCTGATCGTGGTCGGCATGATCTGGCTGTTCGCGCGCATCCCCACCGCGTTCCTGCCGGAAGAAGACCAAGGCGTACTGTTCGCCCAGGTGCAGACCCCAGCCGGTTCCAGCGCCGAGCGCACCCAGGTGGTGGTCGACCAGATGCGCGAGTACCTGCTCGACAAGGAAGCCGACACCGTGGCGTCGGTGTTCACCGTCAACGGCTTCAACTTCGCCGGCCGTGGCCAGAGCTCGGGCATGGCGTTCATCATGCTCAAGCCATGGGACGAGCGCTCGAAGGAGAACAGCGTGTTCGCCCTCGCCCAGCGCGCGCAGATGCACTTCTTCAGCTTCCGCGACGCGATGGTGTTCGCCTTTGCCCCGCCAGCGGTACTCGAACTGGGTAACGCCACCGGCTTCGACGTGTTCCTCCAGGACCGCGCCGGCGTCGGCCACGCGAAGCTGATGGAAGCGCGCAACCAGTTCCTGGCCAAGGCCTCGCAGAGCAAGATCCTCAGCGCGGTGCGCCCGAACGGTCTGAACGACGAGCCACAGTACCAACTGACCATCGACGACGAACGCGCCAGTGCCCTGGGCGTGACCATCGCCGACATCAACAACACCCTGTCGATCGCCCTGGGCGGTAGCTACGTCAACGACTTCATCGACCGCGGTCGGGTCAAGAAGGTGTACATCCAGGGCGAACCGAACTCGCGGATGAGCCCGGAAGACCTGCAGAAGTGGTACGTGCGCAACGGCAAGGGCGAGATGGTGCCGTTCTCCTCCTTCGCCAAGGGCGAGTGGAGCTATGGCTCGCCGAAACTGTCGCGCTACAACGGCGTGGAAGCAGTCGAGATCCTCGGTGCCCCGGCACCGGGCTACAGCACCGGTGAAGCCATGGCCGAAGTCGAGCGCATCGTTGGCGAGCTGCCAACCGGCATCGGCTACTCCTGGACCGGCATGTCCTACGAGGAAAAACTCTCCGGCTCGCAGATGCCGGCACTGTTCGCCCTCTCGGTCCTGTTCGTGTTCCTGTGCCTGGCGGCCCTGTACGAAAGCTGGTCGATCCCGATCGCGGTGGTGCTGGTAGTGCCACTGGGTATCATCGGTGCCCTGCTCGCCACCAGCCTGCGCGGTTTGTCCAACGACGTGTACTTCCTGGTCGGCCTGTTGACCACGATCGGCCTGGCGGCGAAGAACGCCATCCTGATCGTCGAATTCGCCAAGGAGCTGCACGAGCAAGGCCGTAGCCTGTACGACGCGGCGATCGAGGCGTGCCGCATGCGTCTGCGCCCCATCATCATGACCTCGCTGGCGTTCATCCTCGGCGTGGTACCGTTGACCATCGCCAGCGGCGCCGGCGCGGGCAGCCAGCACGCCATCGGCACCGGCGTGATCGGCGGCATGATCAGTGCGACCGTGCTTGCAATCTTCTGGGTACCGCTATTCTTCGTCGCTGTGTCGTCGCTGTTCGGCAGCAAAGAACCGAAACAGGACGCCACCCCTGAAACTCCACGTTATGAGGCTGGGCAATGACCAAGTCTTTGTTGTCCCTGGCGGTAACCGCCTTCATTCTCGGCGGCTGCTCGCTGATCCCCGACTACCAGGCGCCTGAGGCGCCGGTGGCCGCGCAATGGCCGCAAGGCCCTGCGTACTCGCCGTCCGAGTCCGCCAACGTCGCCGCCGCCGAGCAGGGCTGGCGCCAGTTCTTCCACGACCCGGCGCTGCAGCAACTGATTCAGGCGTCGCTGGAAAACAACCGCGACCTGCGGGTCGCGGCGCTGAACATCGACGCCTACCGCGCGCAATATCGCATCCAGCGCGCCGACCTGTTCCCGGCGGTGTCGGCCAATGGCAGCGGCAGCCGCCAGCGGGTACCGGCGAACATGTCGCAGACCGGCGAAGCGAACATCACCAGCCAGTACTCGGCCACCCTGGGTGTCAGCTCCTACGAGCTGGACCTGTTCGGCCGCGTGCGCAGCCTGACGGAGCAGGCCCTGGAGACCTACCTCTCCAGCGAGCAGGCGCGCCGTTCCACGCAGATCAGCCTGGTGGCCAGCGTGGCCAACGCCTACTACACCTGGCAGGCCGACCAGGCGCTGCTCAAGCTGACCGAAGAAACGCTCAAGACGTACGAAGAGAGCTACAACCTGACCCGCCGCAGCAATGAGGTGGGCGTGGCTTCGGCCCTGGACCTGAGCCAGGCCCGTACCGCCGTCGAAGGCGCGCGGGTCAAGCTTTCGCAGTACCAGCGCCTGGTCGCCCAGGACCTGAACAGCCTGACCGTACTGGTGGGTACCGGCGTGCCGGCCACCCTGCCCAAGCCGCTGGAGCTCAACGCCGACCAGCTGGCCGAAGTGCCTGCCGGCCTGCCGTCCGATATCCTCCAGCGCCGCCCGGACATCCAGGAGGCCGAGCACCTGCTCAAGGCCGCCAACGCCAACATTGGCGCTGCCCGCGCGGCGTTCTTCCCGAGCATCAGCCTGACCGCCAACGCCGGTACCCTGAGCCCGGACATGGGCGGGCTGTTCAAGGGAGGGTCGGGCACCTGGCTGTTCCAGCCGCAGATCAACCTGCCGATCTTCAACGCCGGCAGCCTGAAGGCAAGCCTGGACTACTCGAAGATCCAGAAGGACATCAACGTCGCCAAGTACGAGAAGACCATCCAGACCGCCTTCCAGGAAGTCGCCGATGGCCTGGCCGCACGCAAGACGTTCGAAGAGCAGCTGCAGGCGCAACGCGACCTGGTGGCGGCGAACCAGGACTACTACCGCCTGGCCGAGCGCCGCTACCGCATTGGTATCGACAGCAACCTGACCTTCCTCGACGCCCAGCGCAACCTGTTCAGTGCCCAGCAGGCGCTGATCAGCGACCGCCTGTCGCAGTTGGTCAGCGAGGTCAACCTGTACAAGGCCCTCGGTGGCGGCTGGTACGAACAGACCCAGCAACAGGCCTCGATCCAGACGCCGAAAGGCTGATTGGTTCGGTAACAGCATCAAGCCCACCCTCGCGGTGGGCTTTTTGTTGGATGCCGTACACCGCCCCCTGTGGGAGCGGCCTTGCCGAGGCGTCGGACCGGCCGGAAAGGGGCGCGAAGCGGCCCCAGATATCAGCATTCCTGCAGCATTGCCGGGGCTGCTGCGCAGCCCTTTCGCGGCACAAGGCCGCTCCTACATCCTCAACACGATCGGACATATCGTTCGATAATCGCCCCATTCCGCTTACGACGAATTGCCTCGCCCCCGCCCTGCCCCGCACCATCGCCCACGCAACGTTGCACAAGTTCTCACAAATGAAGCCAAACCCTGCGGCCCGCACCCGCAGCGCCCCGGCTCGCCCAATAAAAACAAGAGACCCAAGCGATGAGCACTTTGCACCCCACACGCCAGCTGCTGCCCGGCCTGTTGGCCCTGTCCTGCGCCGTCCCCACCCTGGCCGCCGAAGGCGGTTTCGTGGAAGACGCCAAGGCCAGCCTCAACCTGCGCAACTTCTACATCAACCGCAACTTCGTCGACCCGGCCAACCCCCAGGGCAAGGCCGAGGAGTGGACCCAAAGCTTCATTCTCGACGCCCGCTCCGGCTTCACCCAGGGCACCGTCGGCTTCGGCGTGGACGTGCTGGGGCTGTATTCACTCAAGCTCGATGGCGGCAAGGGCACGGCCGGCACCCACTTATTACCCGTGCATGACGACGGCCGCCCGGCGGATGATTTCGGCCGGCTGGGCGTGGCGCTCAAGACGCGCCTGTCACAGACCGAACTGAAGGTCGGCGAGTGGATGCCGGTGCTGCCGATCCTGCGCTCCGACGATGGGCGCTCGCTGCCACAAACCTTCCGCGGTGGCCAGCTCACATCACGGGAACTCGACGGCCTGACCCTCTACGCCGGCCAGTTCCGTGGCAACAGTCCGCGCAACGACGCGAGCATGGAAGACATGTTCATGCAGGGCCGCGCCGGCATCACCTCCGACCGCTTCAACTTTGCCGGTGGCGAATACACCTTCAACGACAAGCGCACGATGCTCGGCCTGTGGAACGCCCAGCTCAAGGATATCTACCGCCAGCAGTACCTCAACCTGGTGCACAGCCAGCCTCTGGGTGACTGGACCCTGGGCGCCAACCTCGGCTACTTCCTCGGCAAGGAGGACGGCAGC
The DNA here is from genome assembly GCF_023757525.1 of Pseudomonas sp. MWU13-3659. Lineage (NCBI taxonomy): Bacteria > Pseudomonadati > Pseudomonadota > Gammaproteobacteria > Pseudomonadales > Pseudomonadaceae > Pseudomonas > Pseudomonas sp. MWU13-3659. The sequence goes on from NZ_JAMSHW010000011.1 coordinate 53,658, forward strand.
GCCCGCGCCGGCGACCTGGACAACCGCACCGCCTCGGCCATGCTCTCGGCGCGCTACATGGGGCACACCTTCTATGTCGGCCTGCAGAAGGTCAGCGGCGACGATGCCTGGATGCGGGTCAACGGCACCAGCGGCGGTACCCTGGCCAACGACAGCTACAACGCCAGTTTCGACAATGCCAAGGAGCGCTCGTGGCAGCTGCGTCATGATTTCAACTTCGTCACTGTCGGGATTCCCGGGCTGACCTTGATGAACCGCTATATCAAGGGTGACAACGTGCACACCAGTGCGGTGGATGACGGCAAGGAGTGGGCGCGGGAGACGGAGCTGGCCTATGTGGTGCAGTCCGGGGCGTTCAAGGACCTGTCGGTGAAGTGGCGCAATTCGACCATGCGCCGGGATTTCAGCAGCAATGCGTTCGATGAGAACCGGGTGATCGTGAGTTATCCGTTGAATCTGTTGTGAGGCGGTTCGCCGGCAATGACGCACCGGTTCCAGGTAGGAGCCGGCTTGCCGGCGAACGCTCTATGCACATAACAAAATCTACTAAAAACAAAACAAATCCATTCTTGACGCTATAAGCAACAACCACTAAAACCGAGGACTGATCACCCGCCACCAGAGCCCGAGCATGGACCTCCGCCAACTGCGCTACTTCATCGCCCTCACCGAATACCGCAGTTTCGTCCGCGCCGCCGAAGCCATGGGCATCACCCAACCGGCCTTCAGCCGTGCCATCCAGAACCTCGAGCAGACCCTTGGCTGCAGCCTGGTCGATCGCGGCAACAAGGCCCTGCCGCCCACTCCGGAAGGCCAGGTGGTGCTGCAGCACGCCCGGCGCCTGGTGCAAGGCGCGGCCCAACTGAACAACGAAGTCCTGCAAATGACCAAGCTCGATGCCGGCGAGCTGCATTTCGGCAGCGGCCCCGCGCTGGCCGTGCACCTGGTGCCACAGGCGTTGCAGCACTTCATCGAGCACCACCCAGGCATCCGCACCGCGCTGCTGGTCGACAACGCCGAACGCCTGGGCCAGGCCTTGCGTCGCGAGCAGATCGAGTTCTTCGTCGATGATATCCGTCCGTTCGAGGCCGACCCGAACTTCCACACCGAGCCACTCAAACCGCGCCCCGGCCTGTTCTTCTGCCGCCCCGAACACCCCCTGCTGGCCAAGGACAGCCTGTCGACCAACGACCTGTTCGCCTACCCGCTGGCCAGTGCCCTGCTTGCCCCCGGTGTGCGCAAGCGCCTGGCCAACCTCAGCGGGCGCAACGACTTCACCCCGCACCTGCAGACCGAGCACCTGGCGGTGCTGCGCAGCGTGGTGCTGGCCAGCGATGCGATCGGTACCGCCAGCGAGGAGGCCGTCAGCGAGGACCTGGCCGCCGGCCGCCTGGTGCGGCTGCACTGGCGCAACGTGCCTCCGGGGCTGGAAGTGCTCAGCGTGCGCTGCGGGGTGGTCAGCCGCAGTGGCTATCGCCTGTCCCCCGCCGCCCGGGCGATGATCGACACACTAATCAGCCTGGATGCTGCGCCATCGCCCGCAGGCGCGGCGCATCGACAATCTCCACCTCGCCGTAGCCCAGGCGCACCACGCCGGCCTGCTCGAGGCTCCTGAGGATCTGGTTGATGGTCTGGCGCGACAGCGAAAGCATCAGTGCCAACTGCTCCTGGGAAAGCTGCAGGCGCCACTGCGGCACATCCCGCTCGCCATAGCCCTCGGCGATCTGCAACAGCCGGTGAGCCAGGCGCGGCGCTGCCGCCAGCAGGCTCTGCTGCTCCAGGGCAACGAACACCCAGCGCAACTTGTGGCTCATCAGCAGGGCCAGCTCGCGCCAGTGCCGGGGCTCGCGGTCGAGCCATTGCAGCAGCGGTGCCTGGGGTATCCACAGCAGCCGTGTCGCGCCTTCGGCAAAGGCGTCGTGGGTGCGCGGCTGGCCATCGAACAGGCTGATCTCGCCAAACCAGTTGGGCGCTTCGACCAGGGTCAGCAGCGCCTCCTTGCCTTCGCTGCTGACCGCCCCCACGCGCATCGCCCCGTCGAGCACCGCATACAGGCCACAGGGCGCGTCGCCACGCTGGAACAGGCACTGCCCGGGCGCCAGCTCGCGAAACCGGGCCAAGGCCAGCAGGCTATCCTGAACATGTGCGGGCAACTGCCGGAACCACTGGCCGTGCAACAGCTGGGGACGTGGATCGTGCATGGCACCTCGCAAGCGGACTCTGTCGGCCAGGCGACAGACGACGATGGATGATCGGGGCAAGCTGGCGTAACCCCGAACGGAGGAACAACAATGAAAAACCTCGTCGAACACCTGAGTCAATACGCGGCCTATCACCGTGACCCACGCAATATTGCCACCCATTTCATCGGTATTCCGCTGATCGTGCTGGCCGTAAGCATCCTGCTGTCGCGGCCCGGCTGGGACGTGGGCGGCCTCTGGTTGTCGCCGGCCCTGCTGCTGGCGGCCTGGTCGGTGTGGTTCTATCTGCGCCTGGACACACGCTTCGGCCTGGTGATGGGCCTGCTGCTGGGGCTTTGCCTGTGGGCCGGCCAGGCACTGGCGGTACAGGCCACCGGGTTATGGCTGAGCGTCGGCCTGGGTGCGTTCGTGCTGGGCTGGGTCATCCAGTTCGTCGGGCACTGGTATGAAGGGCGCAAGCCGGCGTTCGTCGACGACCTCAGCGGGTTGATCGTCGGGCCGCTGTTCGTGGTGGCGGAACTGGCCTTCATGGTCGGGCTGTGCGGCGACTTGAAGCGGGCCGTGGAAGCCAATGCCGGACCGGTAGCGATGCGCCAGAAGAAGGCGGCGATCTGACACCTGTGGGGCCGCTACGCGGCCCTCCCCTTCGTCTACCATTGAAACCTGCCGACCACCGCCCCATCTAAGCACCATAGCCATTCACGCAGGTGCCCCATGAGCGACCAGCAGGATTTCCCGGAACGCCCCGACGAACACAGCGAAGTCGAACACCTCGATCCAACGGCCAGCACCGGCCACCACCTCGCCCTGCCCGGCCAGCAGCTGCCGGACAAGGTCTACGTGATCCCGATCCACAACCGCCCGTTCTTCCCCGCGCAAGTGCTGCCGGTGATCGTCAACGAAGAGCCCTGGGCCGAAACCCTCGACCTGGTGGCCAACACCCCGCACCGCTCGTTGGCGCTGTTCTTCATGGACACCCCGCCCGAAGACCACCGCCACTTCGACACCAAAGCCTTGCCCGAATACGGCACTCTGGTGAAGGTGCACCACGCCAGCCGCGAAGGCGGCAAGCTGCAGTTCGTCGCCCAGGGCCTGACCCGGGTGCGCATCCGCACCTGGCTCAAGCACCATCGCCCGCCGTACCTGGTCGAGGTCGAATACCCGCGCCAGCCGGCCGAGCCCACCGACGAGGTGAAGGCCTACGGCATGGCCCTGATCAACGCGATCAAGGAACTGCTGCCGCTCAACCCGCTGTACAGCGAAGAGCTGAAGAACTACCTCAACCGCTTCAGCCCCAACGACCCCTCGCCGCTGACCGACTTCGCCGCCGCGCTGACCTCCGCCACCGGCAACCAGCTGCAGGAAGTGCTCGACTGCGTGCCCATGCTCAAGCGCATGGAAAAGGTCCTGCCGATGCTGCGCAAGGAGGTCGAGGTCGCCCGGCTGCAGAACGAGATTTCCGCTGAAGTGAACCGACAGATCGGCGAGCACCAGCGCGAGTTCTTCCTGAAAGAACAGCTCAAGGTCATCCAGCAGGAGCTGGGCCTGACCAAGGACGACCGCAGCGCCGACCTCGAGCAGTTCCAGCAACGCCTCGAAGGCAAGACCCTGCCCGAGCAGGCACAAAAGCGCATCGACGAAGAGATGGGCAAACTGGCCATCCTCGAGACCGGCTCGCCGGAATACGCCGTTACCCGCAACTACCTGGAATGGGCAACTGCCCTGCCCTGGGGCATCCAGGGCAAGGACAAGCTCGACCTCAAGCACGCCCGCAAGGTGCTCGACCAGCACCACGCCGGCCTGGACGACATCAAGGAGCGCATCCTCGAGTTCCTCGCCGTCGGTGCCTGGAAAGGCGAGATCAGCGGCTCCATCGTGTTGCTGGTCGGCCCGCCAGGGGTGGGCAAGACCAGCATCGGTAAATCCATCGCCGAATCCCTGGGTCGGCCGTTCTATCGCTTCAGTGTCGGTGGCATGCGCGACGAGGCGGAGATCAAGGGCCACCGCCGCACCTACATCGGCGCCCAGCCCGGCAAGCTGGTGCAGGCGTTGAAGGAGGTCGAGGTGATAAACCCGGTGATCATGCTCGACGAAATCGACAAGATGGGCCAGAGCTACCAGGGCGATCCGGCCTCGGCGCTGCTGGAGACCCTCGACCCGGAGCAGAACGTCGACTTCCTCGACCACTACCTGGACCTGCGCCTGGACCTGTCCAAGGTGCTGTTCGTCTGCACCGCCAACACCCTCGACTCGATTCCGGGCCCACTGCTCGACCGCATGGAGGTGATCCGCCTGTCCGGCTACATCACCGAAGAGAAGCTGGCCATCGCCAAGCGCCACCTGTGGCCCAAGCAGCTGGAGAAGGCTGGGGTCTCGAAAAACAGCCTGAGCATCAGTGACAGCGCCCTGCGCACGGTGATCGAGGGTTACGCCCGCGAAGCGGGTGTGCGCCAGCTGGAGAAACAACTGGGCAAACTGGTGCGCAAGTCGGTGGTCAAGCTGCTGGAAGACCCTGAGGCGAAAATCAAGATCGGCACCAAGGACCTCGAACCCGCCCTGGGCATGCCGGTGTTCCGCAGCGAGCAGGTGCTGGCCGGCAAGGGCGTCATCACTGGCCTGGCCTGGACCAGCATGGGCGGCGCTACCCTGCCGATCGAGGCTACCTCCATCCACACCCTCAACCGTGGCCTCAAGCTCACTGGCCAGTTGGGTGATGTGATGAAGGAATCGGCCGAAATCGCCTACAGCTATGTCAGCTCTAACCTGAAGCAGTTTGGCGGCACGCCGGGCTATTTCAATGAAGCCTTCATCCACCTGCACGTGCCCGAGGGCGCGACACCGAAAGATGGCCCCAGCGCCGGGGTCACCATGGCCAGCGCCCTGCTGTCGCTGGCCCGTGACCAGGTGCCGAAAAAAGGCGTGGCCATGACTGGCGAACTGACACTCACCGGGCAGGTCCTGCCGATTGGCGGGGTGCGGGAAAAGGTCATCGCCGCGCGGCGGCAGAAGATCTTCGAACTGATCCTGCCGGATGCCAATCGCGGGGACTTCGAGGAGTTGCCGGATTACCTGAAAGAAGGGTTGACCGTGCACTTCGCCAAGCGCTTCGCCGACGTGGCGAAAGTGCTGTTCTGACAGAACCGGGGCCGCCATGCGGCCCATTCGCCGGCAAGCCGGCTCCTACGGCACATGACCTGTAGGAGCCGGCTTGCCGGCGAACAAGCCCGCACAAACGTCCACCTTCTTCGGTTATCCTCAGGCAACTTCAGCCTCAGGAGCCAACATGACCACCCTTCGTCTGCTCGTTCCCCTGGGCCTTGCGCTGCTCACCGCCTGCGCCCAGCACCCACAACGCACTGTTGAACTGGACGCCGAGAGCGAATGCCCCCAGCGCCTGCAGGTCGGCCAAGGCATGACCCTGACCCTGCCCGGCAACCCCACCACCGGCTACCGCTGGCTGGTGCAGAACCCGGCCTCGGGCATCCTGCGCAGCCTCGGCCCTGAGGTGTACAACGCCTCTGAAGCGTCGGGTGTCGTCGGTAGCGGCGGCCTTTCCACCTGGCGTTTCCAGGCCAAGGCCCCCGGCGAAGCCCACCTGATCCTGGTCTACCAGCAGCCCTGGGCCCCGGAGGTGCCACCGGTGCAGACCTTCGATTGCGCCATCAAGGTCAAGTGAGGCCGGGGCGCCGGTCAGCCGGGCATGCAAGCTGGCCGCGGTTTGGCTAGAATGCCGCCCCTCTGGATTGCAAGCCGCCTGGACCCACCGTGAGCAAAGAACCCGACCGCCTATTCGCCCAGCCCCTGGAGCAGGTGCCCGACTTCGTCTTCAACGAAGACGTGGTGCAGGTGTTCCCGGACATGATCAAGCGCTCGGTGCCCGGTTACCCGACCATCGTCGAGAACCTGGGCGTGCTGGCCGCGCGCTTCGCCCAGCCGCACTCCGCGCTGTACGACCTGGGCGCCTCGCTGGGTGCGGTCAGCCAGTCGCTGCGCCGCCATGTGCGCAGCGACGGTTGCCGGGTGATCGCGGTGGACAACTCCGCGGCCATGGTCGAGCGCTGCCGCCAGTACCTCACTGCCCAGGACTCGATGTTCCAGGAACTGCTGCCGGTGCAGGTGCTGGAGGCCGATATCCTCACGCTGCCCCTCGAGCCCGCCTCGGTGGTGGCGATGAACTTCACCCTGCAGTTCATCGCCCCCGAGCAACGCCTGGCGCTGCTCGGCCGCATCCACCAGGCCCTGCTGCCGGGCGGCGCGCTGATCCTCTCGGAAAAGCTGCGCTTCGCCGACGACCAGGAACAACAACTGCTCAACGAGCTGCACCTGGACTTCAAGCGTGCCAATGGCTACAGCGAACTGGAGATCGCCCAGAAGCGCAGCGCCATCGAGAACGTGATGAAACCCGACACCCTGGAAACCCACAAGGAGCGCCTGCGCGCCGCCGGCTTCAGCAAGGTCGTGCCGTGGTTCCAATGCCTCAACTTCGCCTCGCTGATAGCCCTGCCATGATCGATCTGTCCCCCCTCGTCCGCCGTCTGGCGGGCACGCCCCTCGCCACCTGGTCCCAAGGCCTGCAGGCACAACTGGAAGCCAAGCTGGAAAAAGGCCACGGCGATCTGGATCGCTGGCGCGGCGCCCTGGAGTCGCTGCCAAAGCTGACACCCGACCAAATCGACCTCGTCGACGGCCTTCGCCTGGACTGCGACTGCGACGACGCCACCCGCGCGCAGATGCATCAAGCGCTGATGGGCCTGTCGCCTTGGCGCAAGGGGCCGTTCGACCTGTTCGGCGTGCACGTGGACACCGAATGGCGCTCTGACTGGAAATGGTCACGGGTCGGCCCGCATCTGGACCTCAAGGGCAAACGCGTGCTCGACGTGGGTTGCGGCAATGGCTACTACCAGTGGCGCATGCTCGGTGCCGGGGCCGACATGGTCATCGGTGTCGATCCCAACTGGCTGTTCTTCTGCCAGTTCCAGGCGGTGCAGCAGTACCTGCCGGAGCTGCCGGCCTGGCACCTGCCGTTCGCCCTGGAAGACCTGCCGGCCAACCTCGAAGGCTTCGACACCGTGTTTTCAATGGGCGTGTTCTACCACCGCCGCTCGCCCATCGAACACTTGCTGGCGCTCAAGGACTGCCTGGTCAAGGGCGGCGAACTGGTGCTGGAGACCCTGGTGATCGAGGGCGACGAGAATCAGGTGCTGGTGCCGGAAGACCGTTACGCGCAGATGCGCAACGTCTGGTTCCTGCCCTCGGTGCCGGCGCTGGAGCGCTGGCTGCGCCGGGCCGGTTTCAGCGATGTGCGCTGCGTCGATGTCAGCGTCACCTCGGTCGAGGAGCAGCGCAGCACCGAGTGGATGCGCTACCAGTCGCTGGGCGACTTCCTCGACCCGAACGACCACGGCAAGACCGTCGAAGGCCTGCCGGCACCGCGCCGCGCCACGCTGCTGGCGCGCAAATAAAAAAGGCGCCCATCTGGGCGCCCGAATCCACCTGCGGCGAGGAGCTGACGCGGCGCAGGTGTGTGGTACTCAATCCTTGGCCAGCTCGCGGGCCTTCTCCTCGGCCTTGCGCTCACGCTCCACCACCGCCTCTTGCTTGTCGCCGTACAGGCGTTGCTGGTCCTGGCGGAAGGCTTCCCAGAACTGCTTGGAACGCTCCGCGCCACCCTCGGCGTAGACGCTGGCGCTGCCCAGGGCGAGGGTCGCCAGCAGCAGGTATTTAGTCAGGTTCATCGTGCTTGCCTCGTGATAACCGTATCGACAGGGCCATCCTAGCGAGGCGCAGCTAACGCCAAGGTGAGGCGGACATTACAGTGTTGAAAGGCCGGCTGATGAAAATACCTGACATGGCCTCTGTAGGAGCGGCTTCAGCCGCGATCACCCGCGACGCGGGTGCCCGGCACCGCGGTGCCTGCATCGCGGCTGAAGCCGCTCCTACAGGGAAACCGCAGGCTCTCGCCCAAGCACCCGCACCTGCTGCGCCGGCACCCGGGCATGCCATTGCACCACCCCCAGCGCCTCGACCTGGAACTGACTGCGCAGGGTGCGCCCCTGCTCCTCGAACGACAGCTGCAACAGGAAATGCCCGCTGTTGAGCAGCAGGCCCTCGCTCAGCCGGGCGAACGTCTCGTCGTCCACAGCCCCCAGTGCCTGGCGCAATGCGCTGGCGTCCACATAGCCCGCCGCAGGCCGGCCGGTGACGATGCGGCTGAGCAACGAACGCGAGAATCGCCCCTCGTATAGCGCTTCCAGCAAGGGCAGGTGTTCAAGCCCCAGGGCATTGGCATTGAGCCGCCAACCCGTGGTAAACGGCAACGCACAGAGCATCGGGTAGCGCGCCTGACGGCTGGCATCTTGCTCCAGCAGCAAGTTCAGCTCGCTGCTGTCGACCATGGGTTGGTTGGCTGCCAGCCGTGGGGGCTGCTGGCGCAGGTACTGGGCGCTTTCAGCCCCTTGCAATCGCGCGTCGCTGTCATTGTCGAGCCAGTCAGCCAGACCGTCGACCAAGCGCTCGGCGGCCATGTCGTCCCCCAACAGGTGGCGCAACTGGCGCTCGGCACGCTCGCCATCCTCGCCCAGCAAGGCGTTGACGTTGAAGCAGGTGTGCTGGTCAATCACCCGCAACTGCGCCTTGCCGGCGCCAAAGTCATAGTCCAGCGCCTGCCCACGCAGCGCCTGCCAGAACAACGGGCTGGCGCGCCAGGCCGGATCGCGCAGGGCCTGCGAGGCATAGGCCAGCCCCGCCTGCTCCATGGCCCGCACCTGCACGCGCTGGTGCAGCAGGCGCACGTCATCGACCTGGCGCCGGCCATCCTCCACCAGCCAGGCCAGCCCCCCGGCGAGCATCGCCAGCACCACCAGCACCATCAGCAGTGCCGCGCCCCGTTGTCGCCTGGCTGCCATCCTTGCTTCCCCGTTGGTTCCCAAGGGGGCCAGTGAACACCGTGGTTGTTTCAGTCAGATGGCAGCAACACGACCGTCACGCCCGCGTCATCTGCGAAAGGCAGGATTGCGCTTTCGTTTTTTCATCGACCTGACAGGAGTGGTCTTACATGGGTGGCATCGGAATCTGGCAACTGGTGATCGTACTGTTGATCGCCTTCCTGCTGTTCGGCACCAAGCGTCTCAAAGGGTTGGGCAGCGATGTGGGCGAGACGATCCAGGGCTTTCGCAAGTCCATGGGTGGCGATACCGAGGGCAATCCTGCGGTGCAGCAGCCCCCGCTGAGCAACCAGCAGGCCACGAAATCCTCGCACCCGGACCTGTAGGAGCCAGCCTTGCTGGCGATGCCCGGCATAGCCGGGCCCGATCACCAGCAAGGCCAGACAGCGGCCTCCACAGAAGTCGGTGTTGCAATCAACGGCTACGGTTCAACCCCTGACTCCATGTCATCGATCAACGCCTTGGCCATGGCGCTCAGAATCCGCGCCGAACTGCCGGCCAGCAGATCGCCTTCCATCTCGGCCTCGCAGGTCAGGTGGCGGATGCAGCCGAGCAATACCGACAACTCGCTGAAAGCATCCTGGAAAGGAACGCCCGGTTCGACCTTGAACAGGTCCATGCAGGTGGTGCGGCCTGCGGTGTGGCCTCTGGTCATGGCTGTACCTCCGGCCTGTGCTCGAGCAAGGCGCAGGCGAGTTGCCCGAGGTAGTCGCTGGCGGTGAACAGGCGGTCGCGGTAGTCGCTGGGTTCGGTCTTGAAATAGACATCGAGTACATCGGAAATGGCGGTGGCTACCTCGACGGCGGCGGCCATGGCTTCCTCGCGGGTGAGGGTGGGGCGGATGGTGATGAAGGGGGCGATACGGGGTGGGTCGGGGACGATTTTTTTCATCATGAAGTTCCTTTCGTGGGTGACAGGAACCGCCACTTGATCGTTCTCACATGATTTGGGTGGCAGCCATGCGCGGAGTGAGAACCCGGCCACGAAGGAAAACCGGTCAGGACGAACCTGCCCGCGCACGGCTGCCATAGCAGAGCGGCGATCTTCGTGGAACGGGTTCTCACACCCGGTCACCAAATATGGCGACCCGGTGAAGTTATCCCCGGGGCATTTCCCCGACAACGCAGCAGCTTCCGACAGGTGCGTAGGATAGTTCCCAAGCGTTCACGGCTGAAGCATTTGGTTTCAGGTTCGGAAATGTCCGACAAGAGAGTTGAGGGGCCGCGGGGTGTTCGCCGATAGAAATTCTGCGCCTATCAGACCGAGCGCCGCCGCGCGGCGCATCGCGGATGAATCCGCTCCTACACAGGTTTGTTTCGGGCCATGCGCCAGGCTGGCAACCATGGCCTGTAGGAGCGGATTCATCCGCGATGCGCCGCACAGGCGGCGCTCGATCTCCTGGGCAACACCTCTGCGCCGACCTGCACCAGCAGACCAGTGGTATTGACCTGGTATTGAAGTGGTATTAACTTTCACCCCACAACAATACCGGACACTTCCGTCATGCGCCCTCTCACCGCCCTGCGCCCCGACGACAGCGCCGCCACCCCGCTCTACCTGCAGCTGGCGCGCAACCTCGAACAGGCCATCCACGCCGGCCAGTGGAGCGCCGACCAGGCCCTGCCCTCCGAGCGCACCCTGAGCGAAACCCTCGACATCTCCCGCGTGACCGCGCGCAAAGCCCTCGAAGTGCTACTCGAGCAAGGCCTGATCCGCCGCATCCAGGGCTCCGGCACCTTCATCACCCCACGCCTGGAACAGCCCCTGTCGCGCCTGTCGAGCTTCAGCGAAATGCTGCGCATGAAAGGCTTCGCGCCCAGCTCCCAATGGCTTGAACGCAGCATCGGCAGCCCAAGCAGCGACGAACTGATCCGCCTGAGCCTGTCGCCCACCGACCAGGTCGCCCGCCTCAAGCGCCTGCGCAAGGCTGACGACATCGTCATGGCGGTGGAGGTCAGCACCCTGCCCGCCCGCCTGCTGGGTGACCCCCAGGCCATCGGCGATTCGCTCTACCAGCACCTCGACCAACTCGGCCGCCCGGTGGTCCGGGCGCTGCAGCACATCCGCGCGATCAACGCCAGCGACGAGCTGGCCGCCCAGGTCGGCATCGCGCCGGGCACCGCCATGCTGCTGATGACCCGTATCGGCTACCTCGACGACAACACGCCCATCGAGCTGACCGACACCTACTGCCGCAACGACTACTACGACTTCGTCGCCGAACTGCGGCGCTGACCGGAGCCTCCATGGACATTGCCAACATCCTCACCCCCGACGGCTGGGTGCGCGGCCACCTGCACCTGCGGGACGGGCGCATCCACGCCATCGAAGGCACCCCGTGCAACCCGCAGGACAACGACCTGCCCTACCTGCTGCCCGGCTTCATCGACTTGCACGTGCACGGCGGTGGCGGCAGCGACATCATGCAGGGCGGCGAGGCGTTCGCCACCATCGCCCGCACCCACCAGCGCTTCGGCACCACCTCGCTGCTGGCCACCACCATGACCGCGCCCCGCGAAGAGCTGACTGACGTGCTCGCACAGTTGGGCGAGCACCTGCGCCAGCCACGCCAGGGCGCACGCATCCTCGGCGTGCACCTGGAAGGCCCGTACATCAACCCGGGCAAGCTTGGCGCGCAACCGAACTTCGCCCACCAGGCCTTGCTCGACGAGGTCGAACACTACCTGGCGCTGGCGCCGATCAAGGTCATCACCATCGCCCCCGAGATCGCCGGCCACCTGCCACTGATCCAGGCCCTGAGCGCACGCGGCATCCGCCTGCAACTCGGTCACACCTTGGGCAGCTACGAGGAAGGCGTCGCCGCCCTGGAGGCCGGGGCCACCAGTTTCACCCACCTGTACAACGCCATGAGCCCGCTGCACCACCGCGAGCCGGGCATCGTCGGCGCAGCCCTGGCCCACGCCCGCTACGCCGAGCTGATCCCCGACCTGCTGCACGTGCACCCCGGCGCCATGAAGGTGGCCCTGCGCGCGATCCCGTGCCTGTACTGCGTGACCGACTCCACCGCCGCCGCCGGCATGCCCGACGGAGAATACCGCCTGGGCAGCCATACCGTGACCAAGTGCCTGGGTGGCGTACGCCTGCCCGACGGCACCCTGGCTGGCAGCACCCTGACCATGGACCAGGCCCTGCGTAACCTGGTGAAGATCGGCCTGCCCCTGGCCGAGGCCTCCGACCGCCTGTCGCGCTTCCCCGCCGATTACCTCGGCATCACCGAGCGTGGCCGCCTGCAACCGGGCGCCTGGGCCGACGCAGTGCTGCTCGACCGCCAACTGAACCTGACCGCCGTGATGATCGAAGGAGAACAAGCATGAGTTCAAGGATGCTCGAAGAGGCGCGCGCCTGCGCCGATGTCGTGGCGCGACAGCTGGGCGCGCTGGCCCCGCGCCTGGCCACGCTGACCGAACACCTGCGCCGGCTCGACCCGCAAGTGGCGCTGACCGTGGCCCGGGGCAGCTCCGACCATGCCGCCAGCTACTTCGCCTACATCGCCATGCAGCAACTGGGGTTGCCGGTGGCCTCGCTGCCGATGTCGGTGGTCACCTTGCAACAGGCGCCGCTGCGTGTGCGTGGCCAGGTGGCACTGGGTTTCTCGCAGTCGGGGCAAAGCCCGGACCTGGTCGAAAGCCTGCGTCGCCTGGGCCAACACGGGGCAACCACGGTGTCGCTGGTCAATGCCGAAGGCTCGCCGCTGGAGCTCGCTTGCCAACACCACCTGCCACTGGGCGCTGGGCCTGAACTGTCGGTCGCCGCGACCAAAAGCTTCGTCGCCACCCTGAGCGCCAGCGCGCAACTGGTCGCCCACTGGGGCAAGGACCAAGCCCTGCTGCAAGCCTGCCAAGACCTGCCCGGGCAATTGCGCGAGGCCGCGAACCTGGACTGGAGCGCGGCCATCGACGGCCTGCAAGGCAGCGAGCGGCTGATGGTGATCGGCCGTGGCGCCGGCTTCGCCATCGCCCAGGAAGCCGCGCTCAAGTTCAAGGAAACCTCGGTGATCCAGGCCGAAGCCTTCAGCAGCGCCGAAGTGCGCCACGGGCCGATGGCCTTGATCGACGCGCACTACCCGCTGCTGGTGTTCGCCCCACGGGGTGTCGAGCAGGCCGGGCTGCTGCAATTGGCCGCCGACATGCGCCAGCGCGGCGCACAGGTGTTGCTGGCAGCGCCTGCGGATATCGCCGACCGCGACCTGACCCTGGCCTGCGCCGGGCACCCCGCGCTCGACCCGCTGCTGGCGATCCAGAGCTTCTACATCATGGCCGCCGGGCTTGCCGAAGCCCGTGGCCTGGACCCCGACCAGCCACGCCACCTGAGCAAAGTGACGTGTACGCAATGACGCCGCGAGGACCCGCGCATGTCCAACAATAACAAGATCACCCTCCATGCCCCGCTTGCCGGCCCGCAGGTGGCCCTGGACCAGGTCCCCGACCCTGTGTTCGCCAGTGGCACCCTCGGCGACGGCGTCGCCATCGACCCGCTCAACGATTGCCTGCACGCGCCTTGCGCGGGTGAAGTGGTGCACCTGGCGCGCACCGGTCACGCCCTGACCCTGCGCGCGGCCAATGGCGCGGAAATTCTCCTGCACATCGGCGTGGACACCGTGCAACTGCTGGGGCGTGGCTTCGAGCCCCTGGTTGCGCTCGGTGAGCGGGTCGAACAGGGCCAGTCGCTGATCCGCTTCGACCTGGACCTGGTGGCCCAGCACTGCACCAGCCTGGTCACCGTGATGCTGGTGGGCAACGGCCAGGACTTCACACTGGAAGCGCTCGACGCCCGCGCCAGCGATCTGGGCGCACCACTGCTGGCGGTTAGCGGCAAGACCCAGCAGGCAATGCTCGATACCGCAGCCTCCAGCGCACAGGCCAACGGCCGTGCCAAGGTGGCCCACCAGGGCGGCCTGCATGCGCGCCCTGCGGCGTTGCTGCGCCAGACCGCCCAGGGCTTCCAGAGCCGTGTGGAACTGCACTTCCAGGACCGCCATGCCGCCCTCGACAGCCTGGTTGCCGTCATGGGGCTGGGGGTCGGTGAAGGCGACGAGGTCGAAGTTCGCTGCACAGGCCCGGATGCCGAAGCTGCCTTGCAGGCCGTGCTCCAGGCGCTGCGCACGCCCACGGTCGGCGAACGGCACGCACCCGCGCCAGTGGTGGCCCACGCACCGGCCAGTACGCAGCCCGGCATGCTGGCAGGCGTCAGCGCCTCACCCGGCCTGGCCCTCGGCCCGCTGGCGCGCCTGGATGGCATCAGCCTGCCACCCGACACCGGCAACAATATCCCCGACGAACAACACCAGGCCCTGAACGACGCGCTGGCCGAGGTGCGCACCGCCATCGACCGCGACTGGCGCCACCTGCCCCGTGGCCAGGAAGACGCCGCCGCTATTCTCGAGGCGCATCTGGCCCTGCTCGACGATCCATCCCTGCTCGACGCCGCACGCCAGCACATCGACGAAGGCGTGGCCGCCAGCCATGCCTGGAGCCGTGCCATCGATGCCCAGTGCCAGGTCCTGCGCGGCCTCGGCAACCCACTGCTGGCCGAGCGCGCCAACGACCTGCACGACCTGCAGCAACGCGTGCTGCGCGCCCTGCTCGGGGAAACCCGCGAGCTGCGCTTGCCGCCGTCGGCCATCGTCGTCGCCCATGAGCTCACGCCATCTGACCTGCTGCTGCTGGCCCGCCACGATGTCGCCGGCCTGTGCATGGCCGCCGGTGGCGCCACCTCCCACGTCGCCATCCTGGCCCGCGCCCGTGGCCTGCCATGCCTGGTCGCACTCGGCGAAACGCTGCTGGAACTGGCGCCCGGCACCACGCTGGTGCTCGATGCCGACAACGGCCACCTGGAAGCCCGCGCCGACACGTCACGCCTGGCTGAAGTGCGCCAGCACTGCCAGCAGCGCCGCGAACAGCGCCAGCGCCAGCAGGCCGCCGCCCACGACAGCGCGCGCACTCGTGATGGCCGGGTGATAGAAGTCGCGGCCAACGTCGCCAGCGCCGACGAAGCCGCCCAGGCCCTGGCCTTGGGCGCCGACGGCATCGGCCTGCTGCGCAGCGAGTTCCTGTTCGTCGACCGCCACACCGCCCCCGACCAGGCCGAACAGCACAGCGCTTATCAAGCCGTGCTCGACGCCATGGCCGAGCGCCCGGTGATCATCCGCACCATCGATGTGGGCGGCGACAAGCAGCTCGACTACCTGCCACTGCCGGTCGAGGCCAACCCGGTGCTCGGCCTGCGCGGTATCCGCCTCGGCCAGGTGCGCCCGGAACTGCTCGACGAGCAACTGCGGGCCTTGCTCCAGGTGAGCCCGCAACGCCGTTGCCGGATCATGCTGCCCATGGTCACCGAGGTCGACGAACTGATCGCCATCCGCCAGCGCCTCGACCGGCTCGCCAGCGAATTGGGCGTGACCGCGCGCGCCGAGCTGGGGGTGATGATCGAAGTGCCGGCCGCCGCCCTGCTGGCCGAGCGCCTGGCCGAGCACGCGGACTTCTTCTCCATCGGCACCAATGACCTGTCGCAGTACACCCTGGCCATGGACCGCGACCATGCCGGCCTGGCAGCCCGTGTCGACGCCCTGCACCCCGCCCTGCTGCGCTTGATCGACCTCACCTGCCAAGGCGCGGCCAAGCACGGTCGCTGGGTGGGGGTGTGCGGTGCATTGGCCTCCGACCCGCTGGCCACGCCCGTGCTGGTGGGGTTGGGCGTGGCCGAACTGTCGGTTAGCGCCCCGCAGATCGGCGAGATCAAGGCCATCGTCCGCCAGCTCGACGCCAATGAATGCCGTCGCTTCAGCCAGGGCCTGCTGGCCCTGTCCAGCGCCAGCGCGGTACGCCAGGCCTGCCGGGACTTCACCGCCCAGCCCCATGCCCAACACGCGGCCCCCGTGGCCCTGCAACAATAATCGGAGCGCACCATGTACCAGCACTTCATCCAGGGCCTGCAACGGCTCGGCCGCGCCTTGATGCTGCCCATTGCCATCCTGCCCATCGCCGGCCTGCTGCTGCGCCTGGGCGACACCGACCTGCTCGACATCGCCCTGGTGCACGACGCCGGCCAGGCAATTTTCGCCAACCTGGCGCTGATCTTCGCCGTCGGCATCGCCGTGGGCTTCGCCCGCGACAACAACGGCACCGCCGGCCTGGCCGGCGCCATCGGCTACCTGGTGCTGGTGGCCACCTTGAAGGTGATCGACCCGAAGATCGACATGGGCATGCTCGCCGGCATCCTCTGCGGCTTGCTGGGGGGCGGCCTGTACAACCGCTTCAAGGACATCCAGTTGCCGGATTACCTGGCGTTCTTCGGTGGCCGGCGCTTCGTGCCGATCGCCACCGGCCTGTCGGCGGTGGCCTTGGGGTTGCTGTTCGGGCTGATCTGGCCGCCGATCCAGCACGGCATCAACGACCTCGGTCATCTGATGCTGGAAAGCGGCAGCATCGGCGCATTCTTCTTCGGCGTACTCAACCGGCTACTGATCATCACCGGCCTGCACCACATCCTCAACAACCTGGTGTGGTTCGTCTTCGGCAGCTTCCAGGGCGCAACCGGCCCAGCGGTGACCGGCGACCTGGCGCGCTACTTCGCCGGCGATCCGGACGCCGGCCAGTTCATGGCCGGCATGTTCCCAATGATGATCTTCGGCCTGCCCGCCGCCTGCCTGGCCATGTACCGCCACGCCCTGCCTGAGCGACGCAAGCTGATCGGCGGCGTGCTGCTGTCGATGGCGCTCACGTCAGCCCTGACCGGCGTGACCGAACCGATCGAGTTCGCCTTCATGTTCCTGGCGCCACTGCTGTACGTGATTCATGCGCTGCTGACCGGGCTTTCGATGGCGATCTGCGACCTGCTGGGGATCCGCCTGGGCTTCACCTTCTCCGGTGGCGCCATCGACATGGCCCTGGGCTGGGGACGCTCCACCCATGGCTGGCTGGTGTTCCCCGTCGGCCTGCTCTATGGGCTGGTCTACTACTTCGTGTTCGACTTCTGTATCCGCCGCTTCGACCTGAAGACCCCAGGACGTGAAGAGCTGGCCGCCGCGCAGAGCGAAACCGATACCGAGGGTTCGCGTGCCCGACGCTTCATCGATGCCCTCGGTGGCGCCGCCAACCTAAGTGGTGTGGATGCCTGTACCACCCGCTTGCGCCTGGTGCTGATCGATCGCAACCTGGCAAACGACCAGGCGCTGAAAGCGCTCGGCGCCATGGCCGTGGTCCGCCCCGGTAGCGGCGGCAGCCTGCAAGTGGTGGTAGGCCCCATGGCCGACGCAGTGGCGGACGAGATTCGTGGCGAGCTGCCTCATGCCCTGGCGATCGTGAGCACAACCGAGCGCGCAAGTGCCGACGTTGTTCCGGACGTACCCACGGATGCGTGGCTGCAAGCATTGGGTGGGCGCGACAACCTCGGCAAGGTGGTGTGCGTGGCGCATAGCCGGGTGAGGGTGCAGCTCAAGGACAACACCAAGGTACAACGTGAACGGCTCATGGCTCTGGGTTGCCAAGGCATCAGCCCACAGCCAGGCGGCGTCTGGCATCTGCTGATGGGGCCACAAGCACAGGCCCTGAGCCAGGCCCTGCAGCGCTGACCAACGCCCGTGGAGGAAGGCAGAAGGCTCGTCTGGTGCTCGACCTGACAGCTTCTGCCCTTCCGTTCCAATGTAAGAAAGTTCAGTAATTGGCCCCCGTACAGTAAACGCCAGGCAA
Organism: Pseudomonas sp. MWU13-3659; assembly: GCF_023757525.1. Taxonomy (NCBI): domain Bacteria; kingdom Pseudomonadati; phylum Pseudomonadota; class Gammaproteobacteria; order Pseudomonadales; family Pseudomonadaceae; genus Pseudomonas; species Pseudomonas sp. MWU13-3659. The sequence continues at coordinate 71,511 of NZ_JAMSHW010000011.1, forward strand.
AACATCGGTCTTACACGACGGTAGGGCACTGGTTCCATATTTTTCTACCGCCTCCAAAGGCTCACCCTGAGCGTCCCATTCATTGACAAGGGACGCCCCATGAACGACATGGAATTAGCCCCCGTGCTGGAAAGCACGTTTGCCCTGGAGCAACTCACCCACATCGCCCACGACATGGACGGACATCAGTTCACGCTCCTGTTCAAACCCATCTTTGGCGTCGATGTATCCGAATCGATCTATCTGGACATTTGGCAGGCACTGCGTGACGGCATGATCGAAGGGCCTGCCCACACCGTAGTCGAGCGCAACGAGGCATTTCGCACCGCCCGTTACGACAGCGAACATGACACCCTGCTGGTCAACCGCGACATCATCGAGCAGGCCCTGAGCGAGCCGAACACTTCTCCTGGGCTGCTATTGGCGTTGATCGGCGGGTTTGGTCAAAACCTGGCGGATCAGATTCACGCGAAGCGCTTCGCTGAAGGTGAAACAGACTCTGCCGAACTGGATCCTGAGGATGCCAAGGAAGCCGGCTCGAAATATGCGAGCCTGATGGCATTCCTGGACAGCTCCCCAGCAGACGGCATGGTATTCGCCCACTACACCCATGAGGATCTGTCTGCGCCGCTGGTACTGGACCTCAGCGATACGCCAGAGCTTGAGGAAATCCTTCCCGAGGCCCCTCCTATCATTGAGCCACGCTTCGGCGCAGGCGAAGGCGGCCACGAGACGATCGAACGCGTTCTCGAAGAGGCCGGCTTCGACGAAACGGAAATCAAGTCCATCTATTTCGGCAACTGGCTGCGCGATCACTCGCAACTGGTCGACCCCAAGCTGGTCCGGGCCGAAAATGCACCGAGGAATTTCCCAAACCAGTTTTCCCGGAGCGCGCTCACCGCCATCGTCGATATCCTGGCGGCCAAGGAATTCCGTAATCAACACGAAGACGGTGAAGAACAGGGCGATTTCCAGGTATCACCTGAAATCCTCGGGGTCTATAAAGCCTCCGAGCACATCGACAACCCGACCACCCACGATGAGCCACCTGTCGACCCGACAGAAATCGATCCAGACTTCGAAATGCCGGTGCTACCGGGTACTGAAGCGACACAGGTTTACCCCACCACCTCGATGAAGGTGTACATCGACAAACCGGTGCGCCACATGAACTCGAAGATCTGGGAAGCCGCCAGGGAGGGCAGGACCGCCGTCGGCATGCGCGCCTTCGGTGAAGCGCTGCACGTGCTCGAAGACTACTTTGCGCACTCCAACTTCGTGGAATTGAGCCTGCACAAACAGGGGCACACCCAGGTGCTGCCCTGGACCACGGAAGTCGAATGCGAACATGGCCTGCCGGTGATCACCGGCCTGTTCTCCGGAACAGACATTCTCGGCAGCCTGGCCGAGCCATTGGGCAAAGTACTGTTCCCCGATGACTACCCTGACTTCAAGGAGATCACCCCTGGCTACCGCAATACTTCCGAACAAATTCTGCTGATTCTGCTCGGCGAACTGGAAAACCCGACTTGGCTGAACGCTTTCGACAAACTACTGGCATTGCGTGACCGATATGCCGACAACCCACTGTTCAGATTCGTTCGACGCGTGACCTGGACCTTGCTGCTGCCTCTGAACCTGGTCCGCTATTACGGCCGTCACCTCTTCCAGGCGTTGTTCCAGTGGTTGGGGGACCGGGTAGGCGAAGAACAGACGAAGTGGGGCAACAATCCCAACATCGATGCAAACGTCGACGTCACTCACTCGCAATTGTCCAAGGATCATGACTCCCATCCGTTCTACGAACTGGCTATCCAGATGGCGCGCCATGCCGTCAAGCAGGTTGGTGAGGAAATGTTCAGGTTCTGGAACGGTGAGGTCGACTACCCGCCGGTGGACCTGGCCAGTGGTTTCATCTGCCACCCCTATGATTCAAGCTGGCAGGACAGCCTTGTGGCCGAGTGGCTGGAAGAGCATGAAGACAAGCTTCAGGCGGCCAGTGCCTTCGACAGCTTGAAAGAAATTTACGAAACGCATATCGATACCCTCTTCGAAAAACTCAGGGCATTGGATGTGAACGCGATGCACACGACCTGACAGCAGGGTGCTGAAAAGCGACAGGGTGGGCTTTCGCCCACCCTGTCGAGTGCTCACCTGGTAGTAGAACGCGCTCAGAAATCCAGCAAACGCCAGACTTCATAAGCCGGCGTCTCGTACGGATGACTCCGTTTGAGCGCGGCGACGACCTGAGCAATCAATTCGTCCGCCACCACCAGTTCCACCTTCCACTCCTCGACCACCTCGACCTGACCGGCCTGCCCGAGGTACGGCTGGCTGCCGTCCAACGGGCGGAACTGGCCCTGGCCCAGTGTTTGCCAGGCGCAGTGGTCATAGTCGCCGATGCGCCCGCCACCGGCGGCAAACACAGCGGCCTTGACCACTTCGACATGGCTGCCCGGGACGAAGAAGGCGAGCTTGTACACCCTTAGTTCACCCAGACGCGCGCGTTGCGGAACATGCGCATCAGGGCCGCGTCTTCCTGCCACTCATCCGGGCGCCAGGAGTTCTGCACGGCGCGGAACATCCGCTCCGGGTGCGGCATCATGATGGTCACGCGGCCGTCGCGGCTGGTGAGGCCGGTGATCCCGCGCGGCGAGCCGTTCGGGTTGGCTGGATACGCCTCGGTGACCTTGCCATGGTTGTCGACGTAGCGCAGGGCCACGCAACCGGACAGGTCGGCCTCCAGCAGCGCTTCCTCGCTGGCGAACTCGGCATGGCCTTCGCCGTGGGCGATGGCGATCGGCATGCGCGAACCGGCCATGCCCTGCAGGAAGATCGAGTTGGACTTCTGCACCTCGACCATGGCCACGCGCGCCTCGAACTGCTCCGAACGGTTGCGCACGAAGTGCGGCCAGTACTCGGTGCCCGGGATCAGCTCGTGCAGGTTGGACATCATCTGGCAACCGTTGCACACGCCCAGGGCAAAGCTGTCGGTACGCTCGAAGAAGGCCTGGAAGGTGTCGCGGGCACGGGCGTTGAACAACGCCGACTTGGCCCAGCCTTCACCGGCACCCAGCACGTCGCCGTAGGAGAAGCCGCCACAGGCCACCAGGCCTTTGAAGGCCTCGAAGTCGACACGGCCAGACAGGATATCGCTCATGTGCACGTCGACGGCGGCAAAGCCTGCGCGGTCGAAGGCCGCAGCCATCTCGACCTGGCCGTTGACGCCCTGCTCGCGCAGGATCGCCACTTGCGGGCGCACCCCTTTCTTGATGTACGGCGCGGCGATGTCGTCGTTGACGTCGTAGCCGAGCTTGACCGACAGGCCTGGGTTGTCTTCTTCCAGCAGCGCGTCGAATTCCTGGTCGGCGCAGTCGGCGTTGTCGCGCAGGCGCTGGACCTGGTAGCTGGTCTCGGCCCACTGGCGCTGCAGCAGGCGACGGTCGCCCTTGAACAGCTCTTCGCCTTCGAACTTGACCAGGACTTCACCGTTGTTGATCGGCTGGCCGATCACCGCGACGCAATCCTCGCCCAGGCCAGCGGCGCTGAACTGTGCCAGTACGTCCGGAGTGGAGTCCTGACGCACCTGGATCACTGCCCCCAGCTCTTCGTTGAAGAGGATGGCAGCAATCTTTTCGCGCTTGCTGGTCAGGGTGTTCAGTTCCAGTTCCAGGCCGCAGTGGCCGGCAAAGGCCATTTCCAGCACGGTGGTCATCAGGCCGCCGTCGGAACGGTCGTGGTAGGCCAGCAGGTGGCCGTCGGCATTCAGGCCCTGGATCACGGCGAAGAAGGCCTTGAGGTCTTCGGCGTCGTCGACGTCTGGCGCCTCTTTGGCCAGCTTGCCGTGGGTCTGGGCGAGGATCGAGGCGCCCATGCGGTTCTGGCCGCGGCCCAGGTCGATCAGGATCAGGTCGGTTTCGCCCTTGTCCATGCGCAGTTGCGGGGTCAGGGTCTTGCGGATGTCGGTGACCGGGGCGAAGCCGGTGATGATCAGCGACATCGGCGAGGTGACGCTCTTCTGCTCGCCCGCTTCGCTCCACTGGGTTTTCATCGACATCGAGTCTTTGCCGACCGGGATGGTAATGCCCAGCTCAGGGCACAGTTCCATGCCGACGGCCTTGACGGTGTCGTACAGGCGGGCGTCTTCACCCGGGTGGCCGGCGGCGGACATCCAGTTGGCCGAAAGCTTGATGTCGGACAGCTTGTCGATGCGCGAGGCGGCCAGGTTGGTCAAGGTTTCGCCAATCGCCATGCGCCCGGAGGCCGGCGCGTCGAGCAGGGCCAGCGGCGTGCGCTCGCCCATGGCCATGGCTTCACCGGTGTAGACGTCGAAGCTGGTGGCGGTGACGGCGCAGTCGGCCACCGGCACCTGCCACGGGCCGACCATCTGGTCGCGGGCCACGAGGCCGGTGATGGTGCGGTCGCCGATGGTGATCAGGAAGCTCTTGCTGGCCACGGCCGGGTGGCGCAGGACGCGCTCGACCGAGTCCTCGAGTTCCAGGGTGCTTGGGTCGAATTCATCACCCAGCTCCGCTTCGCGGGTGACCGAACGGTGCATGCGCGGCGGCTTACCCAGCAGCACGTCCAGCGGCATGTCCACCGGGGTGTTGTCGAAGTGGCTGTCGGTGACGGTCAGGTGCTTCTCTTCGGTGGCCTCGCCCACGACGGCGAACGGGCAGCGCTCGCGCTCGCAGATGGCCTGGAAGCGCTCGAAGTCTTCGGCGCTGACCGCCAGCACGTAGCGTTCCTGCGATTCGTTGCTCCAGATTTCGTGCGGGGCCATGCCCGGCTCGTCGTTGGGTACGTTGCGCAGTTCGAAGCGACCGCCACGGCCACCGTCGTTGACCAGCTCGGGGAAGGCGTTGGAGATACCGCCGGCACCCACGTCGTGGATGAAGGCGATCGGGTTCTTGTCACCCAGCTGCCAGCAACGGTCGATGACCTCCTGGCAGCGGCGTTCCATTTCCGGGTTCTCGCGCTGTACCGAAGCGAAGTCCAGGTCGGCGGAGCTGGCGCCGGTGGCGACCGACGAGGCGGCGCCGCCGCCCAGGCCGATCAGCATGGCCGGGCCGCCGAGCACGATCAGCTTGGCGCCGACGGTGATCTCGCCCTTCTGCACGTGGTCTTCACGGATGTTGCCCATGCCACCGGCGAGCATGATCGGCTTGTGGTAACCGCGCACTTCTTCACCGTGCGGGGTGTTGATGCCCTGCTCGAAGGTGCGGAAGTAGCCGGTCAGGGCCGGGCGGCCGAATTCGTTGTTGAACGCGGCGCCGCCCAGTGGGCCTTCGATCATGATGTCGAGGGCGTCGACGATACGCTCGGGCTTGCCGTACGGCTTCTCCCAAGGCTGCTCGAAGCCGGGGATGCGCAGGTTCGAGACGGTGAAACCGGTCAGGCCAGCCTTGGGCTTGGCACCACGACCGGTGGCACCTTCGTCGCGGATCTCGCCGCCGGAGCCGGTGGAGGCGCCGGAGAACGGGGCGATGGCGGTCGGGTGGTTGTGCGTCTCGACTTTCATCAGGATGTGCACCGGCTCCTGCACCGCGCCGTACTGGCGGGTCTCAGGGTTCGGGAAGAAGCGGCCGGCGACGCTACCGACGATGACCGAGGCGTTGTCCTTGTATGCGGACAGCACGCCTTCGCTGTGCATCTGGTAGGTGTTCTTGATCATGCCGAACAGGCTCTTCTCCTGCGCCTGGCCGTCGATGTCCCAGCTGGCGTTGAAGATCTTGTGACGGCAGTGCTCGGAGTTGGCCTGGGCGAACATCATCAGTTCGATGTCGTTCGGGTTGCGCTTGAGGCCCTGGAAGGCGGTGACGAGATAGTCGATCTCGTCTTCGGCCAGGGCCAGGCCCAAGTCGATGTTGGCTTGCGCCAGGGCCACGCGGCCACCGCCCAGGATGTCCACCGAGGTCATCGGTTTCGGTTGGGCGTGGCTGAACAGGTCGGCGGCGTCCTCCAGCTTGCCCAGCACGCGCTGGGTCATGCGGTCGTGCAGCTCGGCGGCAATGACTTGAGCGTCGGCTTCGCTGAGGCTACCGGCGACGTAGTAGGCGATGCCGCGCTCCAGGCGCTGGATCGACTGCAGGCCGCAGTTGTGGGCGATGTCGCTGGCCTTGCTCGCCCAGGGCGAGATGGTGCCCAGGCGTGGCACCACCAGGAACAGGCGGCCGGTCGGCTCCTGCACCGGCACGCTCGGCCCGTACTTGAGCAGACGGCCCAGCACCTGCTGCTGGTCGGCGGTCAGCTCGCCGTCAACGTCGGCGAAGTGGGCGAATTCGGCATACAAACCAGTAACAGCGGGGACTTTCTGGCTCAGTTGCTCGAGTAATTTACCGTGGCGAAAGGCAGAAAGGGCAGGAGCGCCGCGCAGGATCAACATCGTCGGGACAGCCTCAGAAAGGGGTGTGCTTAGAGGCCGTGCATTCTAGCCTAATTCTCAGGCTTTCGGCACCCGCTCTAGCCCAATGCTGCCGGGCGGTGGAACCGGACTTCGGGGTCAGAAAATCAGCTGCAAGCTGCAAGCTGCAAGCTGCAAGAGAAAGCAAAGTGTGCGCCTGCGCTTTTTCTTGCCGCTTGCAGCTTGCAGCTTACCGCTCGTATCCGTTAGCAGACCTGCCAACCATTGTCGAGATATGGTGCAACCAGCCGTTTGCGTATACTGCACCTTATGTTCACCCACACCGCTTTTCGCCAGCGTTGCGCCAGATGGCTCTTCGCAACCGGACTCTTCCTGATGCTCGGTGCCTGCGTTGAAAAACCCAGCACCCTCGAGCGCGTCAAGGAGGATGGCGTGCTGCGCGTGATAACCCGCAACAGCCCGGCCACCTACTTCCAGGACCGCAACGGCGAAACCGGTTTCGAATACGAACTGGTCAAGCGCTTCGCCGACGACCTGGGCGTGAAGCTGCAGATCGAGACCGCCGACAACCTCGACGAACTGTTCGACCAGTTGGGCAAGCCATCCGGCCCGGTGCTGGCGGCCGCCGGCCTGGTCAGCAGCGAGCGGCGTGGCGCACAGGCCAGGTTCTCCCACCCGTATCTCGAAGTCACGCCGCAGGTCATCTACCGCAATGGCCGCTCGCGCCCCACCAACGCCAAAGGCCTGGTGGGCAAGAAGATCATGGTTCTCAAGGGCAGCAGCCACGCCGACCAGCTCGCCGAACTGAAAAAGCAGAACCCCGGGCTCGAATACGAAGAGTCCGACGCCGTCGAGGTGGTCGACCTGTTGCGCATGGTCGACGAGGGCCAGATCGACCTGACCCTGGTCGACTCCAACGAACTGGCCATGAACCAGGTCTACTTCCCCAACGTGCGGGTGGCCTTCGACCTGGGCGACACCCGCGACCAGCGCTGGGCCGTGGCCGCCGGCGATGACAACAGCCTGCTCAACGAGATCAACGAGTTTCTCGACAAGTCGCAGAAGAACGGCACCCTGCAGCGCCTGAAAGACCGCTATTACGGGCATGTCGACGTGCTCGGCTATGTCGGCGCCTACACCTTCGCCCAGCACCTGCAGCAGCGCCTGCCCAAGTACGAGAAGCACTTCAAGGCCACATCGAAAGTCGAACAAGTCGACTGGCGCCTGCTGGCGGCCATCGGCTACCAGGAATCGATGTGGCAGCCGGAGGTCACCTCCAAGACCGGCGTGCGCGGCCTGATGATGCTCACCCAGCGCACCGCGCAAGCCATGGGCGTGTCCAACCGGCTCGACCCCAAGCAGAGCATCCAGGGTGGCGCCAAGTACTTCATGGTGGTCAAGGACCAGCTCGACGACAGCATCAAGGAGCCGGACCGCACCTGGTTCGCCCTGGCTGCCTACAATGTCGGCAGCGGCCACCTGGAAGACGCCCGCACCCTGGCCAAGCGCGAAGGCCTGAACCCGAACAAGTGGCTGGACGTAAAGAAGATGCTGCCGCGCCTGTCGCAGAAGCAGTGGTACAGCAAAACGAAGTACGGCTACGCCCGTGGCGGGGAGCCGGTGCACTTCGTGGCCAACATCCGCCGCTACTACGACATCCTCACCTGGGTAACGCAGCCGCAGCTCGAAGGCCAGGTGGCCGAGGGCAACCTGCATGTGCCAGGCGTCAACAAGGACAAGCCGGCGGAGCAGTCGCCACAGATGTAACGGCCCCAACACCTTGTAGGAGCGGCTTCAGCCGCGATCACCCGCGAGGCGGGTGCCAGGCACCGCATTGCCTGCATCGCGGCTGAAGCCGCTCCTACAGAGGCGCTACGCCTTCGCCCGCCGCGCCTTGAAGAACTCGCTCAGGATCGCCCCACATTCCTCCGCCAGCACCCCACCCTCGAACATCACCCGATGGTTGAGAAAACCCTGGCTGAAGAACTGCCCCTGGCTCTGCACGATCCCCGCCTTGGGCTCCAGCGCCCCGTACACCACCCGCGTCACCCGCGAATGGACGATCAGCCCCGCGCACATGCTGCACGGTTCCAGCGTCACATACAGGGTGCTGCCCGGCAGCCGATAGTTGCTGGCGGACTTGGCCGCGGCGCGAATCGCCACCATCTCAGCGTGTGCGCTGGGGTCGCTGTCGATGATCGGCCGGTTGAAACCCTGGCCGATCACCTGGCCATGCTGCACCAGCACCGCCCCCACCGGCACCTCGCCCAGGGCCGCGCCTTGCGCCGCCAGATCGAGGGCCAGGCGCATGAATTCCTGGTCGCGGCTGCGATCGATGATCTGCGGTCGCATCAGACCACCGCGATCGCGGCCATCAGGCCGGTTTCCATGTGGTCGATGACATGGCAGTGGAACATCCAGGTACCCGGGTTATCCGCCACCAGCGCCACCTGGGCGCGCTCGTTCTTGCCCAGCAAGTAGGTGTCGGTGAACCAGGGCTCGACGATTTTGCGGCGATTGGAGGCGATCACCTTGAAGCTCATGCCATGCAAATGGATCGGGTGCTGGTACTGGGTCATGTTCTTCAGTTCGAAAATGTAGCTCTTGCCCTTCTGCAGCGTGGCGATCGGCCGGTCGGCGCAGGTCTTGTCGGTGATGTCCCAGGCTTGGCCGTTGATCTGCCACAGGCTCGGCGGCTTGCCGTTCTCGGTATTCACCGAAACCTTGCCGACCCATTCGAAATTGAAGTTGAGCTTCTCGGCGTTCTCAAGGTCTGGCTCGGCCACCGGGTTGGCCGGCAAGGCCTTCGGCCAGTCGCCCGGTGCCTCGCTGCTGGCCACCGAACGCAGGGTACCCAGGCGCACGAAACCATCGCGCAGGGAGATTTCTTCGCCTGCCTGAGGGATGCGAATGGCCAGGCAGATGCGCATGCCCGGGCCAAGCCAGTACTCGTCGTCCAGCGGGCGCGGCGTGACCGGGTTGCCGTCGAGGGCGTAGATCATCGCCTCGCAGTTGCCCTTGAGATTAAGCCGATAGGTCCAGGTGTTGTCCAGGTTCAGCAGACGCACCCGCACCACCTGCCCTGCCGGCAGCTCGGTGACCGAGTCGGCTTGGCCGTTGATGGTGATCAACCGCCCGGCCGTACCATTGCGCGCGGCCTCGCGGGGTACGCTGAAGGGCATCCAGGCGCCCTGCTCGTCCACATGCCAGTTCTTCAGGCTCAACGTGCGTTCGTGCTTGAAGCCGGTCGGTTCGCGCTCCTCGACGATCAGCGGGCCGACCAGGCCGCGGCCCAGCTCCTCGGAGCTGCTGACATGGGGGTGATACCAATAGCTGCCGGCGTCCGGCACCTTGAACTTGTAGTCGAAGTACTCGCCCGGCTTGACCGGCAACTGCGAGACATACGGCACACCGTCCATTTCCAGCGGCAGGCGGATACCATGCCAGTGGATGGTGGTTTCCACCGGCAGGTGGTTGATAAAGCGTACCCGCAGCCAGGTACCCTGGCGCACGCGCAACTCGGTGCCCGGCGCCGACGGGCCGAATGCCCAGGCCTCGGTCTTGAAGCCCGGCACCAGCTCGACATCCAGCGGTGCGGCGATCAGTTCGTAGTCGTGCCCGGCGTTGTCATCCTCGACCTTGCCCAGCCAGTAGCGTGCCGCGCCTCCGGCGCCCAGGCCTACCACCACGAGGCCGGTCAGGCCCTTGAGCATTTGTCGACGGGAAAAGGACATCGGTGCGGGTACCTCGTTTCTGCGCGATCAGCCTGCCGGCTGGGCCGGCGATGAAGGGCGAATACGATACACCTGCATTTGCGAAATATTAAGTGAAGTCTTGTCGCAGGATTGTCATCGCTGACGCGGCGTTGCGATACACCTGTAGGAGCCGGCTTTGCCGGCGAACACCGGCAAAGCCGGTGCCCAAGCACGTGGTCTCGGCTTCAAGCGGTATTGCAGTTCATCAAGGGAACAGGGAAAGTCCGAACGCTGGCAAGTTCACACCAGCCCAGACAATCGAACGGGGGATACATGAAGGAACATCAGTACGCCGTCACCGTGAACTGGACCGGAAACACCGGCTCCGGCACTTCCAGCTACACCACCTACCAACGCAACTTCGATATCCAGGCACCGGGCAAACCAACACTTTCCGGCTCGGCCGACCCGGCGTTCCGGGGCGATCCTGCCCGCTGGAACCCCGAAGACATGCTGCTGGCCTCCCTGTCGGCCTGCCACAAGCTCTGGTACCTGCACCTGTGCGCGGTGAACGGCGTGCAGGTCCTGGCATACGTCGACCACCCCGAGGGGCGCATGGTCGAGGGAGATTCCGAGCACAAGGGGCGCTTCACCGATGTCCTGCTGCGCCCGCAGGTGGTCGTAAGTCCGGATTCGGATACGCAACTGGCCCTGCGCCTGCATGACGATGCCCACCACGAATGCTTCATCGCCAACTCGATGAACTTCCCGGTCCGCTGCGAGGCGGTGATCCAGCGCGAGGCCTGAGCCCTCCTGGATACGACAAGGGCGCCTTGCGGCGCCCTTGTGGCTCACTCACTTCCACCCGTAGGGACTGGCAGTTTGCAGTGCAAGCCTTCGCTGACCAATTGGTTATTGATACCAACCCGCGCTTCAAGAGCCCGTGCCGACGCAAGTTGATGGCGTTAGAAACGAGGCTTGAATCCCGGCAAACTGTTCGCCATGCACCAGGCTTGAATGGTTGCCGTAACCCCCTCGGGCGAGTCATCCGCACCAGGTTCCGGATAATACAAAAGATCAGTACCTGCCGGATGAGGCACCACCTCTTCAAAGTGTAAAAGCAATGTATCCCGTTGACCCTCCGACTCAGCCTCATAGATTGCTTTAATCAGTGCTGTGAACTGGAACTCCGTATAGTCTGAAAGCGACTTCTTAATCTCAATCACTTTGCACTCCTATGATTGTCGATATGATTTTTTGGCGTGCTGACCTCCTACCAAGCCAGTACGGCCCACTTAGCCTGCATCGAAGGTCAGCTGACAGCATTAAAAAGCCGAATGCCGGACGCGGGATCATTCCCACCCGATAGTGGCCGGCGGCTTGCTCGACACGTCGTAGGTTACGCGGGAGATGCCGTCGATTTCGTTGATGATACGGCCGCTGACGGTTTCCAGGAGCTCGTACGGCAGGTGCGCCCGACGCGCTCATGAAGTCCACGGTCTCGACGGCACGCAGGGTCACGACCCAAGCGTAACGACGGCCGTCGCCGAGCGACTTATCGGCTGGAAGACAACGAACGCTTGCTCGTTTAGTGGTATCTATTAGCTTTGTGAAAGGTCACCGAAGTTGATGGGACTTGATCACATTGGCCTCAACTCTCTTGGCGCTGGCCGACTCGATCACATCAGGATAGGGAGTACCCTGGGCGAAAAGCAGGATGATTTCCTGCCTCTACGCCTGATTTTGCGAAGCGATGAAAGAAGAGTAGAGAATATCGGCAAAATCATGCTCATTGATATCACCAATAACCAAATCCCTAACGGCATCCGCGAGCAGATCATTGTCCAAGGTTATTTCGTATTCATTGAGCGACAGATACTCCAACGCGACAGCAAGCCCGGTGCGTTTATTAGCGTCAGGCAGCCCGTGACCTCGAGCGATACTGGCAGTGTATTTGGCGGCAATTTCAAAGACATCATCAAGGCCATCATAGGCGATGGCATTGTCGATTCGTGCCAACGCTCCCTGCAGGATCGGAAGATTGACCGCTCCCTTCATACCGGGCTCTGTTGTCAAGATTTGAGTATTTATCTCAATCACACGTTCGAATGGAAAGAAGATCAACTCCATTACATATCAGCCAACTTTTGAAAAGTTTTCCTATGTGTTCTAAGAGCGAGCTTGGTTTCTGAACAAACGATCTGCTTACCTTGGTCGCCGCTCAAATCCAGCTTCTTGGTGGCTTTGATTTTTGGCCTGTCTACGATGGATATGCCATACGAATTCAGCTTGTGGTTCATAGATTGAGTACCCCGGAACGACATGTTCAATTTCTACTCGCAAGGTAGCACACCAAGCAGGAAGGCGCATCGAACCATCGACTTGTGGCGCATCGGCGCCTAATAAAGCCAAAAGCCCGCAATTACGCGGGCTTCAGGGTGCTTCTTGCCACTCGCTTCCGGTCTATGCCGGACGTGGGGTCATTCCCACTCGATAGTGGCCGGCGGCTTGCTCGACACGTCGTAGGTGACGCGGGAGATGCCGTCGATTTCGTTGATGATACGGCCGCTGACGGTTTCCAGCAGCTCGTACGGCAGGTGCGCCCAGCGCGCGGTCATGAAGTCCACGGTCTCGACGGCACGCAGGGCCACGACCCAGGCGTAGCGACGGCCGTCGCCGACGACGCCGACCGACTTGACCGGCTGGAACACCACGAATGCCTGGCTGGTCTTGTGGTACCAGTCAGCCTTGCGCAGTTCTTCGATGAAGATGTGGTCGGCGCGACGCAGGATGTCGGCGTATTCCTTCTTCACTTCACCGAGGATGCGCACGCCCAGGCCCGGGCCCGGGAACGGGTGGCGGTAGACCATGTCGTACGGCAGGCCCAGTTCCAGGCCGATCTTGCGCACTTCGTCCTTGAACAGTTCACGCAGCGGCTCGACCAGCTTGAGGTTCATTTCCTCCGGCAGGCCACCGACGTTGTGGTGCGACTTGATCACGTGGGCCTTGCCGCTCTTGGCGCCGGCCGACTCGATCACGTCGGGGTAGATGGTGCCCTGGGCGAGGAACTGGATGTTGTCCAGCTTGCTGGCTTCGGCGTCGAACACGTCGATGAAGGTGCGGCCGATGATCTTGCGCTTCTTCTCTGGGTCGGCTTCGCCTTCCAGGTTGTCGAGGAACTGCTTTTCAGCGTCGGCGCGGATTACCTTGACGCCCATGTTCTCTTTGAACATGGCCATCACCTGGTCGCCTTCGTGCAGACGCAGCAGGCCATTGTCGACGAATACGCAGGTCAGCTGGTCGCCGATGGCGCGGTGCAGCAGCGCGGCAACCACGGAGCTGTCGACACCGCCGGACAGGCCCAGCAGGACGTTGGCCGAACCGACTTGCTCACGCACCTGGGCGATGGCGTCTTCGACGATGTTCGATGGGGTCCACAGGGCTTCGCAGCCGCAGATGTCCTGCACGAAGCGCGACAGGATGCGACCGCCCTGCTTGGTGTGGGTCACTTCCGGGTGGAACTGCACGCCGTAGTAGCCCAGGGCATCGTCGTACATGCCGGCGATCGGGCAGCTCGGGGTGCTGGCCAGCACGCTGAAGTTGCCTGGCATCTGGGTGACCTTGTCGCCGTGGCTCATCCACACGTCCAGGCCCAGCACGCCGTCATCGTCGACATGGTCTTCGATGCCGTCGAGCAGGCGGCTCTTGCCGACCACGTCGACGCGGGCGTAACCGAACTCGCGCAGGTCGGAACCTTCGACCTTGCCGCCCATCTGTTCGGCCATGGTCTGCATGCCGTAGCAGATGCCCAGCACCGGGACCTTCAGGTCGAACACGGCTTGCGGGGCGCGTGGGCTGTTGGCTTCGTGGACCGACTCGGGGCCACCGGCCAGGATGATGCCGCGCGGGTTGAATTCGCGGATCGCTTCATCGTCCATGTCGAACGGGTGCAGCTCGCAGTACACGCCGATTTCGCGCACGCGGCGGGCGATCAGCTGGGTGTACTGGGAACCGAAATCGAGGATCAGGATGCGGTGAGCGTGAATGTCGAGGGCCATGACTCAATCTCTGATGCAGCTGCAAGCTTCAAGCCGCAAGCTGCAAGTTGATCGGGGAAAACGCGGTACTTGCTGCAGCGCAACTACCGCTTGTAGCTTGTAGCTTGTAGCTGGAGGCGTCAGCCGACCCGATAGTTAGGGGCTTCTTTGGTGATCTGCACGTCATGCACGTGGGACTCGGCCATGCCGGCACCAGTGATGCGCACGAACTCCGGCTTGGTCCGCATCTCTTCGATGGTCGCGCTGCCGGTGTAGCCCATGGACGAACGCAGGCCGCCCATCAGCTGGTGAATGATCGCCGCCAGGGCGCCCTTGTAGGGGACGCGGCCTTCGATGCCTTCCGGGACCAGCTTCTCGGCGCCGGCCGAGGAGTCCTGGAAGTAGCGGTCGGAGGAACCTTGCGCCTGTGCCATGGCACCCAGCGAACCCATGCCGCGATAAGCTTTGTACGAACGGCCCTGGAACAGCTCGACTTCACCCGGCGCTTCTTCGGTACCGGCGAACATCGAGCCCATCATCACGCACGAGGCGCCAGCGACGATGGCCTTGGACAGGTCACCCGAGAAACGAATGCCGCCGTCGGCGATCAGTGGCACGCCAGTGCCTTCCAGTGCGGCGGCGACGTTGGCGATGGCGCTGATCTGCGGCACGCCGACACCGGCGACGATGCGGGTGGTGCAGATCGAGCCTGGGCCGATACCGACCTTGACCGCGTCGGCGCCGGCTTCAGCCAGGGCCTTGGCGGCGGCGCCGGTGGCGATGTTGCCGCCGATCACCTGTACTTGCGGGTAGTTTTCCTTGACCCAGCGTACGCGGTCGATCACGCCTTTGGAGTGACCGTGGGCGGTGTCGACGACAACCACGTCAACGCCGGCCGCGACCAGCGCCGCAACGCGCTCGCCGGTGTCCTTGCCGGTGCCGACCGCGGCGCCGACGCGCAGGCGACCCTGGTCGTCCTTGCTGGCCAGCGGGTAGGCCTTGGCTTTTTCGATGTCCTTGACGGTCATCATGCCCTTGAGGGCGAACTTGTCGTCGACGATCAGGACTTTTTCCAGGCGGTGCTTGTGCAGCAGCTCACGGACTTCGTTCTTGTCGGCGCCTTCGCGGACGGTGACCAGACGCTCTTTGGGGGTCATCACGTCGCGGACCTTGGCGTCCAGGCGGGTTTCGAAGCGCACGTCACGGGAGGTGACGATGCCGACCAGGTCGCCGTTCTCCAGCACCGGAACACCGGAGATGTTGTTCAGGCGAGTCAGGTCGAACAGGTCGCGCACGGTGGCGTCGGCCTCGATGGTGATCGGGTCCTTGACCACGCCAGCCTCGAACTTCTTGACCTTGCGCACTTCGCCGGCCTGCTGTTCGATGGTCATGTTCTTGTGGATGATGCCGATGCCGCCTTCCTGGGCCATGGCAATGGCCAGGCGCGCTTCGGTCACGGTATCCATCGCGGCGGAAACCAGGGGAATGTTCAGCTCGATGCCACGAGTCAAACGTGTCTTGAGACTGACTTCATTGGGCAGTACCTCGGAATAGCCAGGTACAAGGAGGATATCGTCGAAGGTCAGGGCTTCTTGGCTGATACGCAGCATCGCGGGGGCTCCCGGGAGGGAAAAATGGAAGCGCGCCATTATACCCATCCATGGCACGCCGCTCAATGCAAAATAAGGGCCTTCGGCCCAGTGGTGATTCGTGGGTCTATCAGGGCCGCTTCGCCGGCAAGCCGGTTCCTACAGAATCGGCGCGGTACAGGTAGGAGCCGGCTTGCCGGCGATGGACCGCAAAGCGGTCCCGAACCACTCTCACCCCACCTTCACCTGCACCACCGCCACCGGCTGGTCGAGCCAGTCGGCGAAGCTGTCGAGGAAGGCCTGGGTGAAACCCGCCTCGCCCCAGTTGTTGAAGATGAACCCGAGGTTGGAAAAGGCACATGGCTGCAGGTAAAGAAAGCCATTGATATCGTCTTCGAAGCCGCACAGGGGGCAGGTGAAGTTGTCGCTCACCCCCGGCATCCACTCCTCCAGGCTCTCGAACAGCGGCTCGCCGACTTCGCGCCGGCACTCCGGGCAGCCGGCTTCTTCGAGAAAGCCCTCGGTGGGGGTATAGATGCAGCGCTTGAGCATCACCTCCAGGCCATTGACCTGCTCACCGAGTGGCAGTTTCTCGGGATGCAGGGCCACCTTGCGCGCACCTTCGGCCAGGGCATGGCCCATGCGATTGCCGGTGCGGCCGCACGTGGTCAACTGCTCCTCGACGATCTTCTCGCGTACCAGCCAGCGCAGGATGGCCCGGGCACGGGCTTCGTGAACCGGCACGGTAGACAGCTTGGGAACGATGATGCTTTGGGTGTTCATGAGCGAAACGAGCCTGCGGACAGCGATAATCGCGCAATTCTACCGCCTGCTCAGGCGCTCAGGTAGCGACCGATCAGCGCCAGGCCACTGGCCAGCACCAGCCAGGTGATCAGCCGCACGAAGGCTTCGCGGGACAGTTTCAGGGTCAGCCGGCGCCCCAGCCAAGTGCCTGCAAACATCACCGGCAACAGGCAGGCGGCCAGAAGCAGCAGGCTGGCATCGGCATACACCCCGGCGATCAGGAACAGCGACAGGCGCACCACCGTGCTGCAACTGATCAGCGCGACCTGGGTGGCTCGCACCTGCTCCTTCGCCTCCAACCGGGCGCTCAGGTAGATCGCATATAGAAAGCCACCGCTGCCGAACAGCGCGCCGAACAACCCACCAACAGTGCCCATGGGCACCGCCCAGGCGCCCGACAAGCTCGCCGGCCGCACCTTCACCGCCAGGCCGTAGATCGCATAGGCGGTGACGAACAGCCCCATCAGCAACAGCAGGACATCCGACTTCAAGTGCAGCAGGAACACCACGCCCAACGTGCAGCCCACGGCCATGAAGGGCAACAGACGCAGCAACTCGCCGCGCACCACATCCCGCCGGGACGGCAGCAGGTTGCCTAAAGAGGCGACGAAGTCCAGCAGGACCAGCAGCGGAACGATCCGCGACAACGGCATGAAGTGAATCAACACCGGGCCGGCGACCAGCGCAGTGCCGAAGCCGGCAACGCCGAAGACGATATAGGCCACGGCCACGCCAAGCAGGATCGGCAGCCAGTCGAGGCCGGAGAACGACAGTTGGGCAAACATTGCAACGACTCCTGGGAAGACACCAGCAGGTTAGCCAGTCGCCAGCCATGCCGACTAATATGCCTTTACGCCACAAGCCATCTCGAAAAGGCATGACATGACTTCGATCCGCCAACTGCGCTACTTCGTCGAAATCGCCGAGAGCGGCAGCTTCAGTGCCGCCGCCGAGCGGCTGTACATCGCCCAGTCGGCCCTGAGCCGGCAGATCAAGGAGCTTGAACAGCAGCTGGCAACGCCCCTGTTCGAGCGCACCGCCCGCCAGCCACGGCTGACCGCAGCCGGGCTGGCATTTCTCGACCGCGCTCGGCGCCTGCTGGCCGACCTGGACAAGGCCGAGCGCCTGGCCCGTGAAATCGGTCAGGGCCTGCGCGGCAGCCTGCGTCTGAACCATTCCAGCACCGTGCCATTGACCGGGCGTTTGCTCGAGCGGCTCGGCGGTTACCTGGATGACAACCCGGGCGTGTCCCTGGAAATCGCCCAGCAATCATCGGAAGCGCAATTGGAAGATATCGCCGAGGGGCGCCTGGAAATAGGCCTGCTGCGCCTGCCCGTGCTGCGCCAGCATGAAGGCGTTGTGTTGCATGCCTTGTTCGATGAGCCGTTGCTGCTGGCGGTGGCTGCCCAACATTCACTGGCATCCGAAGCCAGCGTGAAATTGGAGCAACTGCGTGAAGAGCGCTTCATCTCCATTCCCCATCGGCAACGGGGCGGCCTGAGCTATCTGTCGGCGTCGCTGTGCATGAGCGCAGGGTTCTTCCCCCAGGCCGCGCAGGTGGTGTCGCGCAAGACCACGCAGCTGCAGCTGATCCAGGCGGGGTTCGGGGTGGCGTTGCTGCCGGCGAGCATGCGCGAGATTGCGCCGGCGTCGGTCTGCTTCGTGCCACTGGCCGAAGCTTGCCAGAGCACCGTGGCGCTGGCCTGCCGGCGGGATGCCGGGGATCTGGTGCACCAGTTCGTGACGGCGATGTGCGGCTGAATGCCCTTTCGCCAGCAAGGCTGGCTCCTACGAGTGACAATGAACACACACTCGGCAGGAGCCAGCCTTGCTGGCGAACACAGACAACCCGATCCATGTCCTTTATGATGCCCGCCATGATCAGAGACCCCTTCGAACGACTCGGCCTGGACCGCGAGGTCCTCACCGTCAGCCAGCTCAACGGCCGCGCCCGCGTGCTGCTGGAGGACGTGTTCCGCAGCGTCTGGGTGGAAGGCGAGATATCCAACCTCGCCCGCCCGGCCTCCGGGCACATGTACTTCACCCTCAAGGACAGCGGCGCGCAGATCCGTTGCGCGCTGTTCCGGCAGAACGCCCTGCGCGTGCGCCAGGCCTTGCGCGACGGCCTGGCGGTGCGGGTACGCGGCAAGGTTTCGTTGTTCGAAGGCCGCGGCGACTATCAGCTGATCCTCGATACCGTCGAGCCGGCCGGCGACGGCGCCCTGCGCCTGGCGTTCGAAGCCCTGAAGGAAAAGCTCGGTGCCGAAGGGCTGTTCAGCACCGAACGCAAGCAACCACTGCCCGCCCACCCGCAACGGATCGGCATCATCACCTCGCCCACCGGTGCGGTGATCCGCGACATCATCAGTGTGTTCCGCCGCCGCGCGCCGCAGGTCGAGCTGAACCTGATCCCTACCGCCGTACAAGGCCGCGAAGCCATCGCCCAGATCGTCCGCGCCCTGCAGATGGCCGACCGGCAGGGCTTCGATGCGCTGATCCTGGCCCGAGGCGGCGGCTCGCTGGAAGACCTCTGGTGCTTCAACGAAGAAGCCGTGGCCCGCGCCGTGGCCGCCTGCGTCACGCCGATCGTCAGCGCCGTGGGCCATGAGACCGACGTATCGATCAGCGACTTCGTCGCTGATGTGCGTGCACCCACGCCGTCCGCCGCCGCCGAACTGCTCGCCCCCGACAGCAGTGGCCTGCAGCAACGCCTGGACAGCCTCCAGCGGCGCCTGTTGCTGCGCATGCAGAGCCGCCTTGCCCACGATCGCCTGCGTGTCGAGGGCCTGGCCCGACGCCTGCGCCACCCCGGCGAGCGCCTGCGCCAGCAGGCACAGCGCCTGGACGACCTGGACATGCGCCTGCGCCGCGCCTTCGCGCTCAACATGAACCAGCGCCACGAACGCCTCGGCCGCCTCGACACACGCCTTGCCGCGCAGCACCCCGGGCGCAGCCTGAAACTGCTGAAGCAGCGCCTGGACAGCCTGGCCGAACGCCTGCCCCGCGCCATGCGCGACGTGCTCAAGGATCGCCGCCAGCGCTTCCAGGCGCAGTTGCAGACCTTGCAGGTGGTCAGCCCACTGGCCACCCTCGCCCGTGGCTACAGCATCCTGCTCGATGAGCACGGCCAGGCCATCCGCAGCGCCGCCCAGACTCACAACGGCCAGCGCCTGACCGCCCGCCTCAACGAAGGCGAGCTCAAGGTGCGGGTCGAGGACAACCACCAGACTCCGGTCACCCTCTCGCTACTGGACTGACACATGCCCCGCCTGTTCGCGCCCCTGCTCGCCCTCGCCCTGCTGCTGCCGCTCACCACGGCCCAGGCCAGCTACATTACCCGCACCCTCGACAAGCCGGTGCCCGGCGGCGTGGCCGTGGTCAACCTGGGGCCATCCGCCAGCGCGCCGACCGCGCGCTTCGACGGCAAGCCGGTGCTGGTGGTCAAGGAGCAGGACAACTGGCTGGCCATCGTCGGCATCCCGCTGACCCAGAAGCCGGGCGCCGCCGCGCTCACCCAGGACGGGCGCAACATTCCCTTCAGCGTAGGCAGCAAGAAGTACCCCGAGCAGCACATCACCCTGAAGAACAAGCGCCAGGTCAATCCTGAGCCCCAGGACCTCAAGCGCATCGACCGCGAGCTGGCCGAGCAGATCAAAGCCTATCGCAGCTTCAGCCCGGCCGTGCCCAGCAACCTGATCCTCGACAAGCCGGTCAACGGCCCGCTGTCGAGCAAGTTCGGCGTGCGCCGGTTCTTCAATGGCGAGGAGCGCAACCCCCATGCCGGCCTGGA
This sequence comes from Pseudomonas sp. MWU13-3659, assembly GCF_023757525.1. NCBI lineage: Bacteria > Pseudomonadati > Pseudomonadota > Gammaproteobacteria > Pseudomonadales > Pseudomonadaceae > Pseudomonas > Pseudomonas sp. MWU13-3659. Next base: position 91,790 of record NZ_JAMSHW010000011.1, read on the forward strand.
TTTCGCCGTGCCCGCAGGCACGCCGATCAAGACCCCGGCCAACGGCAAGGTCATCCTGGTCGGTGACTACTTCTTCAATGGCAACACCGTGTTCGTCGACCACGGCCAGGGGTTCATCAGCATGTTCTGCCACATGTCGAAGATCGATGTGAAACCGGGGCAGGTGCTGCGCCGGGGCGAGGTGGTCGGGCGCGTGGGTTCGACCGGGCGAGCGACCGGGCCGCACATGCACTGGAACGTCAGCCTGAACGATGCGCGAGTCGATCCGGCGATTTTCATTGGCGCGTTCCAACCCTGAAACCGAGCCGTACCTTTCGCGGGTAAACCCGCTCCTACAGGGACAGTGCTGCCTTCAAATGCCTGTGGGACCGGGTTTACCCGCGAGGAAGACGGTATACGCCGATCGGTTTGCGCATTCAAATAATCCAGCGCAATACAGGCCGCACAAAGCCAAATAAACAGCCATAAAATCTCGCCTTCGATGCTTTTTTAAGCATTCCTCTCAATTTTTCCGCAATGCTTGCCATCCCTCACCCCACTGGTTAGGGTTGAGCCTATGAACATCTTCAGCACCCTGCTCCGACAACACCGCAGCCTCTGCCTGGTCAGCGCCCGACTACCAGGGTGAATCGCGTCGCCTCGCCTTTTTCTCTCGTTTACGTTTGGCAGGCCCGATCACGGCCGCACATAAAAGGATTGCTTCCATGACCATGCTCAAAGACCCATCGAAGAAGTACCGCGCGTTCCCGACCATCGACCTGCCCGACCGTACCTGGCCGTCGAAGGCCATCACCCAGGCACCGATCTGGTGCAGTTCCGACCTGCGTGATGGCAACCAGTCGCTGATCGAGCCGATGGACTCGGAGAAGAAGCTGCGGTTCTGGAAGACCCTGGTGCAGGTGGGCGTGAAGGAAATCGAAGCCTCGTTCCCGTCGGCCTCGCAAACCGACTTCGACTTCGTGCGCACCCTGATCGAAGACGGCCACATCCCGGACGACACCACCATCCAGGTGCTCACCCAAGCCCGTGAAGACCTGATCGCCCGCACCTTCGAATCCCTGCGCGGCGCCAAGAAGGCCATCGTCCACCTGTACAACGCCACCTGCCCGTCGTTCCGCCGCATCGTCTTCAACCAGGACAAGCAGGGCGTGAAGGACATCGCGGTCAACGCCGCCAAGCTGTTCGTCAAGTACGCCGCCCAGCAGCCGGACACTCACTGGACCTTCCAGTACTCGCCGGAAACCTTCAGCGCCACCGAGCTGGAGTTCGCCAAAGAGGTGTGCGACGCAGTGATCGAGGTGTGGAACCCAACGCCCGAGCACAAGATCATCCTCAACCTGCCGGCCACCGTTGAAGTCGCCACCCCCAACGTCTATGCCGACCAGATCGAATGGTTCTGCCGCAACATCAACCGTCGCGACAGCGTGATCATCAGCCTGCACACCCACAACGACCGCGGCACCGGCATCGCCGCCACCGAGCTGGGCCTCATGGCCGGCGCCGACCGCGCCGAAGGCTGCCTGTTCGGCAACGGCGAGCGCACCGGCAACGTCGACCTGGTCACCCTCGCGCTGAACCTCTACACCCAGGGCATCGACCCGCAGCTGGACTTCTCCGACATCGACGGCATGCGCAAGGTGGTCGAGGAATGCAACCAACTGCCCGTGCACCCACGCCACCCCTACGTCGGTGACCTGGTCCACACCGCGTTCTCCGGCTCGCACCAGGACGCCATCCGCAAGGGCTTCGCCAAGCAGCAGGACGGCGAACTGTGGGAAGTGCCGTACCTGCCGATCGACCCGGCCGACATCGGCCGCAGCTACGAGGCGGTGATCCGCGTCAACAGCCAGTCAGGCAAGGGCGGTATCACCTACCTGCTCGAGCAGGAATACGGCATCAGCCTGCCACGCCGCATGCAGATCGAGTTCAGCCAGGTGGTGCAGGGCGAGACCGATCGTCTCGGCCTTGAGATGACCGCCGAGCAGATCTACAAGCTGCTGCAGAAGGAATACCTGCAAGCCAATGCGCCGTATGCACTGGTCAGCCACCGCCTGCAGGAAGAGAACGGCAGCAGCCACGTACAGGTGGAAGTTTCCGGTGAAGGCGAGACCACCCTGCACTGGCATGGCAAGGGCAACGGTGCCCTGGAGGCGCTGGTGGCCGGCTTGCCGGTCAACGTGGAAATCATGGACTACAACGAACACGCCATCGGTGCCGGCACCAATGCCAAGGCGGCGGCCTACATCGAACTGCGCGTGGCCGGTGGGCGTCCGGTGCATGGGGTGGGGATCGACGAGAACATCACCACCGCCAGCTTCAAGGCGCTGTTCAGTGCGCTGAACCGGTCGTTGAGCCAGCAGCAGGCGAAAGCGGCGTAAGCCATCGCAGAAGCCCGAAGCCCGCATCCATGATGCGGGCTTTTTTTATTGCCTGTGCCGGCCTCATCGCGGATGAATCCGCTCCTACGGGCCTGTAGGAGCGGATTCATCCGCGATGAGGCCGGCACGAACAACAGGCAAAAAAAAGGGCGCCGACCAAGCGCCCCACAAGCCGTGTAGCACACAACGAAATCTGTCAGTCCAGCAACGCCATTGCCTCGGCGCTGCACGCCTCGATCCGCGCCCAGTCGCCGTTCTTGATCCAGCTGCTGTCGAGCATCCAGGTCCCGCCCACGCACATCACATTGGGCAGGGCCATGTAGTTGCGCACGTTGGCCGGGTTCACCCCGCCAGTCGGGCAGAAGCGAATGTCGCCGAACGGGCCGGCGAACGCCTTGATCGCCGCCACGCCACCGCTGATCTCGGCCGGGAACAGCTTGAAGCGGCGGTAGCCCAAGGCGTAGCCCATCATGATCTCGGACGGCGTGCTGATACCGGGCAACAGGGGAATGTCGCTTGCCACACCGGCCTCGAGGATGTCCTGGGTGATGCCCGGAGTGACGACGAACTGCGCGCCCGCCGCCTCGACGGCAGCGAACATGCCGCGATCGAGCACGGTACCGGCGCCAACGCACAGCTCCGGGCGCTGTTCGCGCAGCACCTGGATGGCCTTCAGGCCATGCTGCGAACGCAGGGTCACTTCCAGGGTGCGGATGCCGCCGGCGGCCAGGGCGTCGGCCAGGGGCAGGATGTCTTCCTCACGGGCGATGGTGATCACCGGCAGGATGCGCGCCTTGTCGCAGATCGCGTCGATCCGCGCGGCTTTGTCGGCCATCGTGAGCAAAGGCTGTGGGCGTTCGAGGGTGGTCATGACAGTAGATCCTTGGCTCATGGGCACCAGTAGATGTCCAGGGGGTCGTGAAGAAAGGCGCGAATCGGCATTTCGGTAGGGTCTTCAGCCGCCAGGGCGGCACGCAGGGTGGCAAGCTTGCCCGCGCCTTGCACGGACAGGGCGATGAAACCGGCGCTGGCCAGCAGCGCGCGGGTCATGCTCAGGCGCTGGTGCGGCACGCTGGGTGCCAGCATGGCCAGGCAGCGACGCTCACCGACCTTGGCCAGACCTTGACGCAAGTTGGGGCTGGCCGGGAACAGCGACGCCGTGTGGCCATCGTCACCCATGCCCAGCACCAGTACGTCGATCGGCGGCAAGTCAGCCAATGTCTGGTCGGCGAGTTCGGCGGCGGCTTCAAGGGTCGCGGCGGGATGGTAAAGGCCCGCGAAACGCGCCTTGGCTGGCGCGCCCTTGAACAGATGACGCGCCAGCAGGCCAGCATTGCTGTCCTGGTGTTCCACCGGCACCCAGCGTTCATCGGCCAGGCTCACGGTCACCTTCGACCAGTCCAGCGCCTCGCCGGCCAGCTTCTCGAGAAACGGCACGGGGCTACGACCACCGGACAGCACCACGCAAGCCTGGCCATTGTTGGCGATGGCCTGGCGCAGGCGCTCGGCCACATCATGGGCGAGGGTCGCCGCCAGGGTTTTCGCATCCGCCAACTGATGCGCCTTCACCGTCGCCGGCAGTTGCAGTTCAGATATCGCCATACCAGGCCCTCCCATCGCGTGTGATCAGTGCAATCGAACTCATCGGCCCCCAGGAACCCGCCGCGTAGGGCTTGGGCGCATCGCCGCTGGCTTTCCAACCGGCGATCAGCTGGTCGCACCATTTCCAGGCGTATTCGATCTCATCCTTGCGCACGAACAGGTTCTGGTTGCCGCGCATCACTTCCAGCAGCAGGCGCTCGTAGGCGTCCGGAATGCGCGCGCTGCGCCAGGTGTCGGAGAAATTCAGTTGCAGCGGGCCGCTGCGCAGTTGCATGCCCTTGTCCAGGCCCTGCTCCTTGGTCATCACCCGTAGCGAGATACCTTCGTCCGGTTGCAGGCGGATGATCAGCTTGTTGCCGATCTGCAGGCGTTGCTCCGGGGCGAAGATGTAGTGCGGGGTTTCCTTGAAGTGGATGACGATCTGCGACAGCTTCTGCGGCATGCGCTTGCCGGTACGCAGGTAGAACGGCACCCCCGACCAGCGCCAGTTGCGGATGTCGGCGCGCAGGGCCACGAAGGTCTCGGTGTCGCTCTGGGCGTTGGCGTTGTCTTCTTCCAGGTAGCCCGGCACCGGCTTGCCATCGCTGTAGCCGGCGATGTACTGACCGCGCACCACACGGGTGCTCAACCCCTCGCCGGTGATCGGCGCCAGTGCCTTGAGCACCTTGACCTTCTCGTCGCGGATGCTGTCGGCCGACAGGTCGCTGGGCGGGTCCATGGCGATCAGGCAGAGCAGTTGCAGCAGGTGGTTCTGGATCATGTCGCGCAGTTGGCCGGCCTTGTCGAAGTAGCCCCAGCGGCCTTCGATGCCGACTTTTTCGGCGACGGTGATCTCCACGTGGGAGATGGAATTCTGGTTCCACTGGGTTTCGAACAGGCTGTTGGCGAAACGCAGGGCGATCAGGTTCTGGACCGTCTCTTTACCGAGGTAGTGGTCGATACGGTAGACACGGTTTTCCGGGAAGAAGCGCGCCACCGCGTCGTTGACCCGGCGCGAAGACTCCAGGTCGTGGCCGATGGGTTTTTCCAGCACTACCCGGGTGCGTGCCGCCAGGCCAGCTTTGTCGAGGTTTTCGCAGATGGCGCCGTAGACGGCCGCGGCCGTGGCGAAATAGGCGATCAGCGGCAGCTCGGCCGGCGCCTGTTCGGCCAGGGCCTGGTAGCCCTCGGGCTGGACGAAATCCAGATGCAGGTAACTCAGGCGCCCGAGAAAGCGCTCAAGCGCAGCCGCGTCGATTTCCGCCGCGGGCACGTGACGACGCAAGTGCGCCTCGATGGTGCCCAGGTGTTCCAGCGCGGTGCCCGGCTCGCGGGCCAGGGCCAGCAAGCGGGTGTCCGGGTGCAGAAGGTCGGCGCAGTCGAGCTGGTAGAGCGCGGGAAACAGCTTGCGCAATGCCAGGTCGCCAAGGGCGCCAAAGAGGGCAAAGGTGCAAGGTTCGACACTGATCGCAGCCATGATGTTGGTTCTTTTATAAAGTTGAGCTAGGAATACCGCTTTCAACCCTGCTTTTCAAGGGTTAATGTAGTAAAAACCACAACATTAAACACATCCATTACAGACAAGTGGTGTGACAACCCCACCGCCAGTAGGATACACAACACTGCAAAAAGCCTGCTGTCGCGCCAGCCGGCTGTCTCTGAGCCCCAAAGGACACACCATGGACCGCGTGCGAAACCTCCTGGAACAGATCCAGGGCCGCCTGGACGAGCTGAACAAGGCCGAACGCAAAGTCGCCGAAGTCATCCTGCTCAACCCGCAACAAGCCACCCGCTTCAGCATCGCCGCCCTGGCCCAGGCGGCCAAGGTCAGCGAACCGACCGTCAACCGCTTCTGCCGCTCGTTCGGTGTCAGCGGTTACCCGGAGCTCAAGCTGCAACTGGCCCAGAGCCTGGCCAGCGGCGCCGCCTACGTCAGCCGGGCGGTGGAGGCCGACGACGACCCGGCCGCCTACACCCAGAAGATCTTCGGCAGCGCCATCGCCTCGCTGGACAGTGCCTGCCAGGCGCTCGACCCGCAGCAGGTCAGCCGCGCCGTGGACATGATGATCCAGGCCCGGCAGATCCACTTCTTCGGCCTGGGGGCCTCTGCCCCGGTGGCCCTGGATGCGCAACACAAGTTCTTCCGCTTCAACCTCGCCGTGTCGGCTCACGCCGATGTGCTGATGCAACGCATGCTGGCCTCGGTGGCGCACACCGGCGACCTGTTAGTGATCATCTCCTACACCGGGCGCACCCGCGAACTGGTCGAGGTGGCGCGCCTGGCCCGGGAAAACGGCGCCTCGGTGCTGGGTTTGACCGCCGCCGGCTCGCCGCTTGCCCAGGCCTGCAGCCTGAGCCTGCATATCCCGCTGCCGGAGGACACCGACATCTACATGCCGATGACCTCGCGGATCATCCAGCTCACCGTGCTCGACGTGCTCGCCACCGGCATGACCCTGCGCCGCGGCGTGGACTTCCAGCCGCACCTGCGCAAGATCAAGGAAAGCCTCAACGCCAGCCGCTACCCGATCGAGGACGACGACCTCAGCTGAGCCGGTGCGCCTGCAACCGCAGGTGCGCGCGCTCGCCCGGCGCCAGGCTCAGGCCTTCGCCACTGCCGCTGGTGGCTTCGACGCAGACGAAGCCTTGGCATTCGCGCCCGGTCACGCCCATCAGCGGGCGGCTGCCCGGGTGCCAGACCACGGTGTCGTCACTGTCGCCAGTGTCGATGCACAGCTCGCGCTGCCAGGCCGGGTCCTGCAACTGCACCTTGGGCGTGCCTGGGTAGACCTTCTGGCAACCGCCCTTGAGCTTCAACGCGCCGTCTTCGCGACAGGCCTGGCGATTGAGGCGGTCGTAGCCTTCGATATCCTCGAGCCCGGACAGCGCTATCTTCGACACGTCGCTGATGCGCCAGTAAGCCAGCAATGCATGGCTCAGCTGGCAGGGCTCACTGTCCTGGTGCTCGGTGCTCAGGCTCAGTTCCATGCTCGCGCCCAGCCGGGCATGCAGGTCGACCTGCCAGTCGCACAGGTCCAGGCGCCACTTCAGGGTGACACCCTCCTCGTCCTCGCGGCTGTCCACCAACTTCCAATCCAACAACCGCGCCCAGCCGTGGGCCGGCCACAGGTCTTCGCTGGGGTGGCGGCCATACCAGGGCCAGCACACCGGCACGCCACCACGGATGGCGCCGACCTGCGGCCACTGTTCGGCGCACCACAGCCAGGGCTTTTCGCCGGCCGGCTGAAAATGCAGCAACTGCGCGCCCTGGCGGCTGAACACCGCCTGGCAGCGTGGATGATCGATGATCAGTACATCGCGCTGCTGGTAACGCTCCCACTCGAAGGTCGGCCTGGGCCGTTGCGACGTGTAGAAGCGATGTAGCGGATGTTCAGGCATGGTTCCAAGCTCTTTTGTTGTTCGAGATAGCGCTGTCTCGACCTGTATCCGCTAACCACTGCAGACCAGTGGTTAGCGGAAGGCCGAAAATGGATGGCGTAAATTTACAACAATTTTTCTCAGAATGACGACTGAATCTTCAACCCCGCGACCAGCGCGTTGTCCACCTCGTCGACACCGCCCGGGCTCTTGATGTATTGCAGGTTGGGCCGCACGGTCAGCCAGTTGGTGACGTGGAAGCCGTAATAGAGCTCGGCGTTGTACTCGGTGCGCTGCAGCGGCACGAAGCCAGGGTTGTCGTAGTCGTTGATGCCGGATTGGGCATTGAGCAGCTCGGCGCGTTTCTTCACGTCGTCGTTGACGTGGATGCGGGCGACACCGAAGCCGATATCGTCCTTGGGCCGGGCGTCGAAGGCGCCCTTGTAGACCAGGCCGACCTGCTGGTAGTTGTCGACCACATTGGTGGCCTTGTCATGCACGGTGAAGTTGGCGAACAGGCTAAGGCCACGGTTGATGTCGCCGGCGTGGGCGGTCACCTGCTGCTGCGCCACCACCCACCAGCCATGCTTGCTGGAGTGCGACTTGAACGCCGCGCCCGTCAGTGCCTGCGGGTTGCCGTTGATGTCGTCGTACACATCGTCGGCCTTGGCGGTGCTGTAGTAGTAACCCAGGCGGTACTCGCCCGGCAGGCCGTTGACCTTCGGCGACCAGACCGCCTCCACCGGCAGGATCGCGCCCTTGGTGCCACTGCCGCTGAGCTTGAAGCCGTTGCCGATTTCCAGGTTCGAAGGGTTCTGCTCGTAGGCACCGACCTGGACGAAGAATTCCGGGGTGATGTTGTACTTCACCCGCAGCGCCCACTGGCTGACCGGCCAGTTGTACCAGATACCGCCCACCCAGTTGCCCACCTGCGAGCCGCAGAAGGCCAGGTTCTGGAAATCGCAGGGGAAGCTGTTGAAGTCCTCGCCTTCGCCGAAGCGGCCGAATTTCACGTCCAGCGCGCCATCGAAGTACTTCTGCTTGATCCACATCTGGGTCAGGCGCCAGGTCTGGCCACGGCCCCAGACTTCCTGCACCGAGCTGAACTGCCCGGCACGCGGGTCGCTGATGCGGTCGTTGGACAGGTTGCGGCCGCTGCGCTCGGTGATCGCCAGCTTGAACTCGGTGTCCTTCCAGCCGAGGATCTTCTCCAGGTCCAGGTGCGCGCCCAGGGCGAACTGGTCGCTGTAGCGCGCGGTCTTGTCGTCGTTGTAGCCGCCGTGCAGGTTGCCGGCCACCTCGCCGACGTAGTCGAGGGTGAAGTCGTAGCCCTTCTCCAGCAGCTCGGTGCGGGTGCCGCCCCAGTCGCCGGTCATCCATTTCGATTCCGACGAGAAAGCCTCGGCAGCCTGGGCCCCGCTGCTGCCGACCACGGCCAGCAGCGCCAGCGAACCCAGGGTCCTGATGCGATTGCGATGTTCCATCCCTTTGCGTCCTCTTTTCTTGTTATTAACAGAACGGTTTAACGGTATTCGTCTGTAGGAGCGGCCTTGAGCCGCTCCTACAGGGGCCGTGTCCGGTTTAGCGGCCTTTGAAACGCGTCACGTTGTCCTTTACAGCGGTGGTGGCCAGGTCGAGGCGTTCGCCATTGGTAGCGTCGAACAGCAGCACCCGTGCCGGGTCGAACTGCAGGTTGAGGCTGTCGCCGACCCGGCACGCCACATCTGGCGCCAGGCGGCAGCAAACCTTGGTCTGGTTGAGGGTAACGAACACCAGCAGGTCCGGGCCGGTGGGTTCGGTGACCTGCACCTCGGCGCGGATGCCCGGCAGGCCGTTGCCCTGCTCCGCCCCCAACGCGATCTGCTCCGGGCGCACGCCGAGGATGATCTCGCGCCCTTCCAGCGCGTCGGCCGCCACGCCCAGCGGCAGCTCGCAGCGCGCCTGGCCGCTGTCGAGCAGCGCCAGCACGCGGCCGTCCTGCTTGGTCAGGCGCACCGGGATGAAATTCATCGGCGGCGAGCCGATGAAGCTGGCGACGAACAGGTTGGCCGGGTCGTTGTAGATCTGTTGCGGCGTACCGAACTGCTGGATGATGCCGTCCTTCATCACCGCCACCTTGTCACCCAGGGTCATGGCCTCGATCTGGTCGTGGGTGACATACACCGTGGTGGTCTTCAGGCGCTGGTGCATCAACTTGATCTCGGTGCGCATCTCCACCCGCAGCTTGGCGTCGAGGTTCGACAGCGGCTCGTCGAACAGGTAGATCTTCGGCCGCCGCGCCAGGGCCCGGCCCATGGCCACCCGCTGCTGCTGGCCGCCGGACAACTGGCCGGGCTTGCGCTCGAGCAGGTGCTCGATCTGCAGCAGCTTGGCGACCCGCGACACTTCCTCGTCGATGGCCGCCTGGGGCATCTTGCGGATTTTCAGGCCGAAGGCGATGTTGTCGCGCACGTTCATGGTCGGGTACAGCGCGTAGGACTGGAACACCATGGCGATATCGCGATCCTTCGGGCTCATGCCGCTGACGTCCTCATCGTCGATGAGGATCGCCCCGCCACTGATGCTCTCCAGGCCGGCGATGCAGTTCATCAGCGTCGACTTGCCGCAGCCCGAGGGGCCGACCAGGATCAGGAACTCGCCGTCCTTGATCGCCAGCTGGATATCCTTGAGCGTGTCGGGCAGGCCCGCGCCGTAGGTCTTGTTCACGTTACGCAGTTCGAGTGTTGCCATGACTTACCCCTTGACCGCGCCGGCGGTCAGCCCGCGCACGAAATACTTGCCCGCGACCACGTAGACCAGCAGCGTCGGCAGCCCGGCGATCATCGCCGCGGCCATGTCGACGTTGTATTCCTTGGCCCCAGTGCTGGTGTTGACCAGGTTGTTCAGGGCCACGGTGATCGGCTGCGAGTCACCACTGGAGAACACCACGCCGAACAGGAAGTCGTTCCAGATCTGGGTGAACTGCCAGATCAGGCAGACCATGATGATCGGCGTCGACATCGGCAGGATGATCCGCCCGAAGATGGTGAAGAACCCGGCGCCGTCCAGGCGCGCGGCCTTGACCAGCGCTTCGGGGATGCTCACGTAATAGTTGCGGAAGAACAGCGTGGTGAAGGCCAGGCCGTACACCACGTGCACCAGCACCAGGCCGCCAGTGGTGCTGGCCAGGCCCAGCTTGCCGAGGGTGAACGAGGCCGGCAGCAGCACGGTCTGGAACGGCAGGAAGCAACCGAACAACAGCAGCCCGAAAAACAACTGCGAGCCACGAAAGCGCCACATCGACAGCACATAGCCGTTGAGCGCGCCGATGGCCGTGGAGATCAATACCGCTGGCACGGTGATCAGGATCGAGTTGACGAAGTAGCCGCTGACCGTGGCCCAGGCCTTGGCCCAGCCGATGCCGGTGAACACCGTCGGCCAGCTCAGCAGGTTGCCGGTGCTGATGTCTTCCGGGGTCTTGAAGCTGGTCAGCAGCATCACCACCAGCGGCACCAGGTACAGCAGCACGGCCAGCAGCAGCACGCCGTGGATGGCGATGCGGCTGATGCTCAGTGCAGGTTTGTCGGTAAGGCTAGTCATGACGCTTGCCCCGCAATTCCGAGTACAGGTAGGGAACGATGATCGCCAGCACCGCGCCGAGCATCAGGATGGCGCTGGCCGAGCCCATGCCCATCTGCCCGCGGCTGAAGGTGAACGCGTACATGAACATCGCCGGCAGGTCCGAGGAGTAGCCCGGCCCTCCTGCGGTCATGGCCGCGACCAGGTCGAAACTCTTGATGGCGATGTGCGCCAGGATCATCAGCGAACTGAAGAACACCGGCCGCAAGCTGGGCAGCACCACCGTCCAGTAGATGCGCGGCAGGCTGGCGCCATCGAGCTGGGCGGCGCGGATGATCGACGGATCGACCCCGCGCAGGCCGGCCAGGAACATCGCCATGATGAAGCCCGAGGCCTGCCACACCGCGGCGATCACCAGGCAATACACAACCCGGTCGGGGTCGATCAGCCAGTCCAGGCGAAACCCTTCCCAGCCCCAGTCGCGCAGCAGCTTGTCCAGGCCCATGCCGGGGTTGAGCAGCCACTTCCAGGCGGTACCGGTGACGATCATCGACAGGGCCATGGGGTACAGGTAGATCGTACGGATGAATCCTTCGCGGCGGATGCGCTGGTCGAGCAGCACGGCCAGGAACACGCCGATGGCCAGGGTGACGCCGATGAACAGGCCACCGAACAGCAGCAGGTTCTTGCTCGCCACCCACCAGCGGTCGTTGTCGAACAACCGGGCGTACTGCGCCAACCCCGCCCATTTGTAGGTGGGCAGGAAGGTGGATGTGGTGAACGAGAGGACGAAGGTCCACAGGATGTAGCCGTAGAAGCCCACCAGGACGATGAACATGCTGGGGGCCAGCACCAGTTTCGGTAGCCAGCGCTGCAGCGCGTCCAGGGGTGAAGCCCGCAAGCGGGCGGTTGCAGTGGTCATGGTTCAGATCCCGTTTCGAAAACGACACATAGCCCTGTAGGAGCGGCTTTAGCCGCGATCACCCGCGAAGCGGGTGACGGACACCGCGTTGCCTGCATCGCGGCTGAAGCCGCTCCTACTGAGCCGCCTTCACTGCCGCGTAGAGCTTCTTCGCCGCATCCGCTGGATCAGCCTTGGGGTCGTTGATGTAGTTGGTCACCACATCGAAGAAGGCCCCCTGCACGGCCAGCGTGGTCGCCATGTTGTGCGCCATGCTCGGCTGCAGCCCTCCGGACTTGGCGTCCGTCAGGAAGTCCTTGGCCGAGGCCTGGGCACAGGCGTCGAAACCGTACTTGCCCATGTCGGCCAGCATGTCGTTGCGCACCGGGATCGAGCCCTTGTTGATGCTGAACACCTTCTGGAAGTCCTCGCCCAGGACCTTCCTGGCAATGTCCTGCTGCCCCGCCGCAGTGCCTTCGTTGTTCTGCTTGAACACCACCAGCGAGTCGATGTTGTAGAGGAACGCCTGGTCGGTGCCTGGGAAGGCCACGCATTGGTAGTCCTTGCCGGCGGTTTTCTTCGCCAGGGTCCATTCGCTCTTGGCCCAGTCGCCCATGATCTGCATGCCGGCCTTGCCGTTGATGACCTTGGCGGCTTCGAGGTTCCAATCCTGGCCCTTGCCGTCGGCATCCATGTAGGTAGCGACCTTCTTCAGCTCGGTCAGCGCCTTGACCATCTCGGGGCCGGTCAGGGCGCCCTTGTCGAGATCGACCAGGGCTTTCTTGTAGCCATCAACACCCATCACCGAGAGCACCACGCTCTCGAACACGGTGCTGTCCTGCCACGGCTGGCCACCGTGGGCGAGCGGGATGAAACCGGCGGCCTTGAGCTTGTCGCCGGCCGCATAGAATTCCTCGAGGGTGGTCGGCGCCTTGTCGATGCCGGCCTTCTTGAACACCTCGGGGTTGATCCACAGCCAGTTGATGCGGTGGATGTTCACCGGCACAGCCACATAGTCACCGTCGTACTTCACGGTATCGGCGACTTTCTTGTCGAGCAGGCTGTCCCACTGCTCTGCCTTGGCTACGTCCTTCAGGACATCGGGATCCAGCAGCCCGGTGGCGGCCCAGTCCTGGATGTCAGGCCCCTTGATCTGGGCAACGGCCGGTGGATTGCCGGCCACGGCGCGGCTCTTGAGCACGGTCATTGCGGTAGCGCCACCACCACCGGCCACGGCGCCGTCCTTCCAGGTGAAACCGTCTTTCTCGACCTGGGCCTTGAGTACGTCGACAGCGGCCTTTTCACCGCCGGAGGTCCACCAATGGACGACCTCCACGTTGCCTTTGGAGTCGGCGGCATGGGCACTGAGGGAATAGAGGGAGGCGAGGGAAATTGCAGCGGCGAGACGAAGCGTCGAATTCATGGGAATACCTTTCTTGTTGTTATGCGTGGCAAGACTGTCGCTTGCTTTGCATCGAGTGTAAGGACCTCGCGCCCCGCCTCAGGTAACGAACGGATGCGCGATTGTCATCATCTGGTTACAAAGCCAGCGCCGTGGCCAAGCTAGGGGCCAGCGCCAGGCGTGGTAGCAGGAGGGCCTGGTAGGCGTGATAGAGGTCCGGCTTGCCACCCCAAATGCGGGCACTGGGCTGGTTGGCCGGGTCGAGTTCGTGGTGCCAGCTGCCATGGGCGCCGTCGATGAAGTGTTCGCCGATAAAGTCCCAGAAGCAGCGATACCAGCGTTCGTACTGCGCCTCGCCCGTGCGTCGCAGCAAAGCGGCGGCGGTGGCGCAGGCTTCGGCATGCACCCAGTGCAGGCGTTCGCGCACCACCGGGCGGTTGCGCCAGTCCAGGGTGTAGACCAGGCCCGGCGCGCCATCGACCTGCCAGGCATGGCGGCAGGCGCTGTCGAACAGGCCCTTGGCGGCGCTCGCCAGGCCCTTCGCCACGGGCAGGCCGGCCTGCTCGCGGGCAGCCTCCAGGTGCAGCAGCAGGCGTGCCCATTCGAAGGCATGGCCAGGTGTGGTGCCGTAGGGGCGGAAGCCATCGGCGGGGTTGTCGCGGTTGTAGTCCGGCAGGGCCTGCCAGTGCTGGTCGAAATGCTCGGTGACGCGCAGACCATCCGTGGTGGGCTGGCTGAGGATGAGCCGCTCGACGATGCTCTGGGCGCGCTCAAGCCACAACGAGTGACCGGTCACGTCGGCCAGGGCGAGGAACGCCTCGACCCCATGCATGTTGCTGTTGGCGCCGCGGTAGGCTTCCGGCCGCTGCCAGTCGCGGGCGAAGGTTTCGCACAGGGCGCCCTCCTCCTCGCGCCAGAAACGCTGCTCGATAACCTCGACCGCGTCCTCCAGCAGCGCCTGGGCGTCGCTGACACCGGCCACCACTGCCGAGCTGGCGGCCAAGGCGACGAAGGCATGCAGGTAGGCGGCCTTGTCACTGCCGCGCTGGCCGTGCGGATGGGAGAACCAGCCGCCGAAGTCGGCGTCACACAATGGCCCTTGCAGCGCGGCGACACCATGCTCGACCAGCCCCAGGCAGCCCGGCACACCCTGGATATGCGCCAGGGCGAAGCTGTGGGTCATGCGCGCGGTGGTCAGCGTTTCGGCGATGGCGCAACGGGGCAGGCGCCCTTCATCGTCGAGGTTGCCGAAGCCTTCGGGCAGGCGCGAGGCCTTGGCGAAGTCGAGCAGGCGCAGGGCTTCTGTCGCGAGCCAGGTGTGATGGACCGGGGAATCGAGCCAGCTGTGGGTCATGGGACGACCTTCCTTGTTGTTGTCAGCGGATTCTAGCCAGCCGTCCTGGCTGGCATGTCACGAAGGCCTGCCGATTTGTCACTGGATGGTGACCTGTAGGAGCGGCTTCAGCCGCGATCACCCGCAACGCGGGTGCAGGGCACAGCGGTGCCTGCATCGCGGCTGAAGCCGCTCCTACAGGGAATCGTGTCAACCTTTCTCAATCGGCGGTACGGGGCAGGTACAAGGTTACCCGCAACCCACCCTCGCGCAGGTTCAGCAGGCTCACCTCCCCGCCATGGCTATGGGCAATGTTGCGCGCAATTCCCAACCCCAGCCCATACCCCTGCTGCTGCCCGGCCAGGCGAAAGTGCGGCTCGAACACCTGTTCCAGGCGCTGCTCCGGCACCCCCGGCCCCTGGTCATCGACCTGCAGTACGAAACTCTCGGCGCTGTCGAGAATCCGCAGGTGCGCCCGCTCGCCATACTTGATGGCATTGTCGATCAGGTTACCGATGCAGCGACGCAGGGCCAGCGACTTGCCCGGATAAGGTGACAAGGCCCTGCCCTCGACGGTAATGCGACCATCACCCACGTAGGGTTCGGCAAGCATCTCCAGCACCTGGTTGAGGTCGATCGGCTCGATGTTCTCGTGGATGTCGGTGTCCTTCACGCACTGCAACGCGCCCTTGACCAGCAGCTCCAGCTCATCCAGGTCGCGGTTGAACTTGGCCTGCACCTGTTCATCCTCCAACAGTTCGACCCGCAGGCGCAGGCGTGTGATCGGCGTGCGCAGGTCATGGGACACGGCGCTGAACAACTGGGCGCGCTCCGTCAGGTAACGGCTGATGCGCTCGCGCATGCTGTTGAACGCCCGCCCCACTTCGACCACCTCGCTGCCGCCGCCCTCGGCCACCGGCGCCACGTCCGCGCCCAGCGACATTTCCCGCGCGGCCCGCGCCAGGCGCTTGAGTGGCCGGCTCTGCCAGTGCACCAGCAGGCCGATGAACAGCAGCAGCAGGGTGGTAGTGAGGGCGATGAAACCGATCTGCTGGCGCGGCAGGCGTTCGGCCTCGAGGCTGGTGTAGGGCTCGGGCAGCAGCGAGGCGATATACAACCACTCACCTTCGTCCAGGCGGATCTGGGTGACCAGCACCGGCGGATTGAGCGGCTCGAGGGTCAGCGAGTAATGCGCCCACGAGCGCGGCAGCTCATCGAGCTTCAGCCCGCTGTTGAAGATACGGAGGTCGTCCGGGCTGACGAAGGCCACGGAAATTTCCATCTGCTGCCCCAGGCGCTCGTGCAACACCTGCTGGAATACGTCGATCACCGCCTGCTTGCGCGGGGTGACCGGCAACACCGGCATCTCCAGCGGCTTGACGTTGAGCGAGACGAAGAAGCGCGTGCCGCCCATGCTGCGCAACTGATCGAGGACCATGGGCCGATAGCCTACCGGCAGCGAGCGGAAGTAGCTGACACTGGCGCTCATCGAATGGGCCAGGCTGCTGGCGCTGGCGCGCAGGCCCTGCAACTGGCTGGCGCGCAGCTGTGCTACCCAGATCAGGCTCGACAGCCCCTGGGCCAGCAGCACCACCAGCAAGGTGAGCAGCAGCATGCGCCCCAGCAGCGAGCGTGGCAGCAGGCGCCAGCGCCGCTCGCTAGGCGAGGCAGACATGGGCCGCCAGCAGGTAGCCGCTGCCGCGCACGGTGCGGATCAATCGCGGGGGCTTGTCGGTGTCGCGCAGGCGTTGGCGCAAGCGGCTGACCGCCATGTCGACGATGCGGTCCAGGGGCATCGGCTCGCGGCCGCGGGTGGCATTGCCGATGGTGTCGCGGTCGAGGATCTGTTGCGGGTGGTCGAGGAACAGCTTGAGCAGGGCGAAGTCGGCACCGGACAGGATCACCTCTTCGCCGTCGCGGTGGAACAGACGGTGGCTGACCGTGTCCAGGCGCCAGTCGTCGAAGGCCAGTACAGCGCTGGCCGGCGCGGCCTGGCCGAACTCGGCGCGGCGCAGCAAGGCTTTGATCCGTGCCTGCAATTCCCGCGGACTGAAGGGTTTGCCGAGGTAGTCGTCGGCACCCAGCTCCAGGCCGATGACCCGGTCGGCCTCGTCCGAGCTGGCGGTGAGCATGATGATCGGCACCCGAGACAGGCGCGGGTGCTGGCGCACCCAGCGGCACAGGCTGAAGCCGTCCTCGTCGGGCAGCATCACGTCGAGGATCACCAGGTCGCAGGGGCTGGTGTCCAGCGCACGGCGGAAGCCCTGGCCGTCGGCTTCGGCGTGCACCTGGAAGCCGGAACGGGCGAGGTAGGTCTGCAGCAGTTCACGGATGTCCTGGTCATCGTCGACCATCAGGATCGATTTGCCGGCAGTGGTCACAATGGTCCTTCCTCTGTTAATCGCAGATCTTGCTGTCTGCTGTTGGGGCTGCCTTGCAGCCCTTTCGCGGCACAAGGCCGCTCCTACAGGGGTACGCGATCGGCTGTAGGAGCGGCCTTGTGCCGCGAAAGGGTCGCGAAGCGGCCCCAGCGATCAATGATCCAGCGCCTGCTGCAGAGCCACCCCCGCCCCCAGCAACCCGGAAAACTCCGCCGTCACCAGCCACACCGGCACCCCGGCGAAATACCCGCTCATGCAGCCCTTGTCGGCAAAACTCGTGGCAAAGCCACTGCCCAGGAACAGCTCGGCAAACCGCGGAATCACCCCGCCAACGATATACACCCCACCCCGAGCGCCCAGGGTGAGCACATTGTTGCCCGCCACCCGCCCGAGGAACCGGCAGAACTGCTCGATCAC
This sequence comes from Pseudomonas sp. MWU13-3659, assembly GCF_023757525.1. Classification (NCBI taxonomy): domain Bacteria; kingdom Pseudomonadati; phylum Pseudomonadota; class Gammaproteobacteria; order Pseudomonadales; family Pseudomonadaceae; genus Pseudomonas; species Pseudomonas sp. MWU13-3659. The sequence continues at coordinate 109,119 of NZ_JAMSHW010000011.1, forward strand.
CGCCAAGGCCCGAGGCTCGCCAGCCAGGGCCGCGTCGGTGATCTGCGCTGGCGTCTTGTGCGTCGGCGTGGCGCCATCGAGTGCACAGATGGCCTGGTACAACCGCACCAGCCCACCGCCACTGAGCACCGTCTCGGCACTGACATGACCGATCTGCCGATGAATTTCCTGGTGGATCGCCGCCTCGCGGGCATTGCCCACCGGCAGGTCGACATGCCCACCCTCCCCCGGCAGCGCCAGCCAGTGCCCGCCCAGGCGCAACAGGCTGCCCACGCCCAGGCCAGTACCGGGCCCGATCACCAGCGCCGGGCGCGACGGGTCGGCCTGACCGGCACAGACCTCGCGGAACTCGCCATCGCGCAGCCGGGTCATGCCCAGGGCCATGGCGGAGAAATCGTTGATCAGCAGCAGCCGCTCGACCTGCAACGTCTGGCAGAAGGCGCTGCGGCTCAGCCGCCAATGGTTGTTGGTGAAGCGGAATTCGTCGCCGCCCACCGGCCCGGCCACCGCCAGGCACACCGCCGCCAGGCCGCCACGGGCGATGCCCTGGTCGGCCAGGTAGGCCTCGATGGCCTGCTCAGGGCTGGTGTAGTCGGCGGTCGCCAGCACCTGGACCGCCTGCAGCTCGTTTTCCCGCCACAAGGCGAAACGTGCATTGGTACCGCCGATATCGCCGACCAGCAGGGCTTTCATTCAAGGTGCTCCAGAGCCGAAGTGAAGGCGCTCGCGCCCTTTTCGGCCGAACTGAACGCCACGCGCATGAAGCCGAACAGCTCGCGCCCGCAGCCCAGGTCGTTACCCTTGGGCGCTTCGGGCAGGTCACGGCTGGCCAGTTCCTCGGCCGACACCATGATCCGCAGCGTGCCTTCGACACCATCGACCCGCACGATATCACCATCGCGCACCCGCGCCAGCGGGCCTCCGTCGAAGGCCTCGGGGCATACATGGATGGCCGCCGGGATCTTGCCCGAGGCACCGGACATCCGCCCGTCGGTGACCAGCGCCACCTTGTAGCCCCGGTCCTGCAGCACGCCCAGGAACGGCGTGAGCTTGTGCAGCTCAGGCATGCCGTTGCAACGCGGCCCCTGGAAGCGCACCACGGCGACGAAGTCACGCTCCAGTTCGCCAGCCTTGAATGCATCGGCCAGGGACTGCTGGTCGTGGAACACCCGCGCCGGGGCCTCCACCACCTGGTGCTCGCGCGCCACGGCGGAGACCTTCATCACGCCACGGCCCAGGTTGCCCTCCATCACCCGCAGGCCGCCCTCCGGCGAGAACGGCCGCGCCACCGGGCGCAGGATGCTCTCGTCCAGGCTGTCCTTGGGGCCCTCGCGCCAGACCAGCTGGCCATCCTCGAGGAACGGCTCCTGGGTGTAGCGGCGCAGGCCATGCCCGGCCACGGTATTGACGTCCTCGTGCAGCAGGCCCGCGTCGAGCAGTTCGCGGATGAGGAAAGCCATGCCACCCGAGGCCTGGAAGTGGTTGATGTCGGCCTTGCCGTTCGGATAGACGTGGGACAGGGTCGGCACCACTTCGGAGAGGTCCGCCATGTCCTGCCAGGTCAGCTGGATACCGGCGGCCTGGGCGATGGCTGGAATATGCAGGGTGTGGTTGGTCGAGCCGCCGGTGGCGTGCAGGGCGACGATCGAGTTGACCAGCGCCTTCTCGTCGACGATCTTGCCGATCGGCATGAAGTTGCCACTGGCCTTGGTCATGCGCGTGACCTGCCGCGCGGCCTCGGCGGTGAGGGCGTCGCGCAGCGGCGTGTAAGGGTTGACGAACGAGGCGCCGGGCAGGTGCAGGCCCATCACTTCCATCACCAGCTGGTTGGTGTTGGCGGTGCCGTAGAAGGTGCAGGTGCCCGGGCCGTGGTAGCTCTTCATCTCCGACTCGAGCAGTTGCTCGCGGGTGGCCTTGCCCTCGGCGTAGCGCTGACGCACGTCGGCCTTCTCCTTGTTGGAGATGCCCGAGACCATCGGCCCGCCTGGCACGAAAACGGTTGGCAAATGGCCGAAGCGCAGCGCGCCCATCATCAGGCCGGGGACGATCTTGTCGCAGATGCCCAGCATCAGCGCGGCATCGAACATGTTGTGCGACAGGGCGATGGCGGTGGACATGGCGATCACCTCGCGGCTGGCGATGGCCAGCTCCATGCCCGGCTCACCCTGGGTGACGCCATCGCACATGGCCGGCACGCCACCGGCGAACTGGCCTACCGAGCCGATGTCGCGCAGCGCCTGTTTGATCTGTTCGGGGAAGTGTTGATACGGCTGGTGCGCCGAGAGCATGTCGTTGTACGCCGAGACGATGGCCACGTTGGCGGCGTTCATCAGGCGCAGGGTCTGCTTGTCCTCACCGCCGCAACCGGCCACGCCATGGGCGAAGTTGGCGCACTGCAGGCTGGCGCGCATGGGTCCGTCACTGGCCGCGCCGCGGATCAGCTCAAGGTAGCGTTCACGGGTGCGGCGGCTGCGGGCGATCAGCCGTTCGGTGACCTCAAGGATGCGCGGGTGCATGTACTGGACTCCAGGCTAACGGTAAGGGCGGTCTCACCGGGCATTTTCCCTCCAAACGATTGCGACCTAGGCTCTAGAGAGAGGTGCCTGGCATGTTCGAAGAGGGGCTGACCCGACCACTCGTTGTATGTTTAAACAAAATACTGCCAGCAAAAAGGCTTGTTTTCTATCACTCGATGAATAATCTTGTAATTCCAACAACAAAACCGTTTCAGTGAAGCTACTCTTTGTGCCACAGGCTTCACCTGACTGCCAGAGGTAACGCCATGACCCTTCGCATCGCCATCAACGGCTTCGGTCGCATCGGACGCAACATCCTGCGTGCACTCTACACGCACGGCTACCGTCAGGACCTGCAGGTCGTCGCCATCAACGACCTGGGCGACAGCGCGATGAACGCCCACCTGCTCAAGTTCGACAGCGTCCACGGCACCTTCGACGCCACGGTCGAGGCCGACCACGAAAGCCTCACCGTCAACGGCGACCGCATCGCCGTCAGCGCCATCCGCAACCCCGCCGAGCTGCCCTGGAAAGCCCTGGCCATCGACGTGGTGTTCGAATGCACCGGGCTGTTCACCGAGCGCGCCAAGGCTGCCGCGCACCTGGCCGCGGGGGCCGGCAAGGTGATCGTCAGCGCGCCGGCCAAGGGCGCCGACGCCACCGTGGTGTACGGGGTGAACCACGACGTGCTGCGCGCCTCGCACCAGGTCATCTCCAACGCCTCCTGCACCACCAACTGCCTGGCGCCGATCGCCCAGGTGCTGCACCGCGAGTTCGGCATCGAGCAGGGCCTGATGACCACCATCCACGCCTACACCAACGACCAGGTGCTCACCGACGTCTACCACAGCGACCCGTACCGCGCGCGCTCGGCCACCCAGTCGATGATCCCGAGCAAGACCGGCGCCGCCGAGGCGGTGGGCCTGGTGCTGCCGGAACTGGCCGGCAAGCTGACGGGCATGGCAGTACGGGTGCCGGTGATCAACGTGTCGCTGGTCGACCTTACCGTCAACCTCAAGCGCGAGGTGACGGCGCAGGAGGTGAACCAGGTGTTCCTCGAAGCCAGCCGCCACTCCCGGGTGCTGGGCTACAACGCGCTGCCGCTGGTGTCGTGCGACTTCAACCACAACCCGCTGTCGTCGATCTTCGACGCCAACCACACCCGCGCCAATGGCCGCATGCTCAAGGTGCTGGCCTGGTACGACAACGAGTGGGGCTTCTCCAACCGCATGCTGGACAACTGCCTGGCGTTGTTCAACGCGAAGTGAGTACACGGTATCTGTGGGTTTTACCGCGAGAGCGTCGGTGAGACCACCGCCGCATTCGCCGGCAACGCCGGCTCCTACAGGGACGGCGTTACCCCCACGGCCGGCGCGAAACCTGTAGGAGCCGGCCTTGCCGGCGAAGGGGCCCGTGCAGTCAACACATCCCGCAGAATTGAGCCTCGGCCGCGACCTTTACCCGTTCATGACAATTCCTCACTTGACCTGAAGCATGGATGATAAGCATTATCATTCACCCCAAAGCGGTCAGGTTTCCCCGTGAGTCAGTCCCGGTTCAACTCAGTCTTCCTCAACCAGCGCCTCAGCCTGCTGCGCACCCTGCAACGCATGGTGGGCAACCCCAGCACCGCCGAGGATTTGCTGCAGGAAACCTACCTGCGGGTTACCCGCGCCCTGGGCGAACGCCCCATCGAGCACCTGGAACCCTTTGTCTTCCAGACCGCCCGCAACCTCGCCCTGGACCATCTGCGCGCCCGCCGGGTACAGGCCCGCACGCTGATCGACGATGTCCCCGACCAGGTCCTGCACAACGTCGCCGCCCCAGCAGGCAGCAGCGAAGATGCCGCCCACGCCGAACAGTTGCTCAAACACCTGAGCGCAAGCCTCGGCCAGTTGACCGAGCGCCAGCAGCGCATCTTCATCCTCAGCCGCCTGCACGGTGCCAGCTACCTGGAGATCGCCGAGCAACTGGACGTCTCGGCCAGCACGGTGCAGAAGGAACTGAAGCTGATCATGGCCATCTGCATGGGCGTGGCCGACCGGCACCAGTGACAGCACCGCTCGCCAGTCCACCCGCGCAAAGCCCTTGCCATGCATCGGGTCTGCACTGATCATGCGCAAAAATGCTCGCCGCAAGGACCCTCCGTGACCGACCAGCCCTCCCCTCGCCCGACCGCCGCCGCGCCTGACGCCCGCGCCCGTGCCCGCGCAGAGGCGATGGACTGGTTGATCCGCCTGCAGTGCGCCGACGCAAGCGATACCCAGGCCTTCGAACAGTGGCTCGGCGCCGAGCCGGAAAACGCCGAGGCGTACGTTGAGGCCGAGGCCCTGTGGAACGGTGCGCCGCTGCGCCAGGCCGCCGGCCAGTTGCACCAGCAGCGGCGCCACTCGATCGGCGGGCGCCTGCGCCGTCACTGGAAGCCCCTGGCCACTGCGGCCATGTTGTTGGTCGGGCTGTTCACCTTCGGCAACCTGCCGGTGCGCCTGCAGGCCGACCACCTGACCGTGGTCGGCGAGCGCCAGCGCCTGCAGCTGGACGATGGCGCCAAGGTCCTGCTCAACACCAATTCGGCCTTCGCCAGCGATGTGCGCGACGGGCGCCAGGTAGCCCGCCTGCTGCAGGGCGAGGCGTACTTCCAGGTGTCCGATGGCGGCCAACCCGCACTGGAAGTGCAGGCCGGCCCGCTGCGCGCCAGTGTGCGCGACACCGACTTCGCCGTGCGCTACCTCGATGGCCAGGCCCAGGTGCGCGTGCAACGCGGCGATGTCGACTTGCAGGCGGCCAGCGACCAGCGCATCCGCCTCAGCGCCGGCGACAGCATTAGCGTCGGCCCCGACGGCTTCGGCCAGCGCCAGCGCCCGGACCTGCGCAAGGAGCTGGCCTGGATCGAGGGCCGCCTGGTGTTCGAGAACTGCCCCTTGAGCCAGGTGCTCGCCGAGGTGCGCCGTTACTACCCCGGCTGGATCATCAACCACAACGAACGCCTCGAACAGGTCGCCGTCACCGGCAACTACCGCCTCGACCAACCCCTGGAAACCCTGCGCGCCCTCGCCCATATCACCTCGGCGCAGCTGCACGAATACCCCGCGCTGGTGATTCTCAACTGACCTGAAAGTTTTTTTACGCGATCACCTTCCCTCGCCCGTCTCGTTATAGCCAATACGATTGATTCTCGTTCGAAAACGAGAACAGCCACTGCCTATAACCCTTCGCGCGACAGGGAGCGCTTTCGATGTCCACTGGTCAAACCCGCCCGTCCTTCATTTCCCGCCGTCGGGGGCAACTGTCGCTGCTGACCCTGGCCCTGCTTGCCTGCGGCGCCATCAGCCTGCCGACACTGGCCGCCGAGCCGGCCCAGGCGAGCAGCCCGCGCATGGGCGACTACCGTTTCGCCATCGCCCAGCAACCACTGGTGTCGGCCGTCAACGCCTTCAGCCAGGTAACCGGCTGGCAGGTCGGGTTCAGCGCGGAGCTGGCCGAGGGCGTGGCGTCGCCCGGCGTGCAAGGCGCGCTGGCACCAGAGGCGGCGCTGCAACGCCTGTTGCGCGGCACCGGCTTGAGCTACCGCAAGATCGGCAACGGCAATGTGGTGCTCGAACGCCAGGCCGCCGGCAATGCCATCGCCTTGCAACAGGTGACCGTCAGCGCCACCCGCAGCGCCCAGGACGTCAGCCAGGTGCCGAGCACCGTCAGCGTGCAGACCCGTGAACAGCTGGACCGGCAGAACGTCAACGACATCAAGGAACTGGTGCGCTACGAACCGGGCGTCTCGGTCGGCGGCGTCGGCCAACGCAGCGGCCTGAACGGCTACAACATCCGCGGCATCGACGGCGAGCGCATCCTTACCCAGGTCGATGGCGTGTCGATCCCCGACAGTTTCTTCTACGGCCCCTACGCCCAGACCCAGCGCAACTACGTCGACCCGGAAATCGTCAAGCGCGTGGAGATCCTCCGTGGCCCGGCCTCGGTGCTGTACGGCAGCAACGCCATCGGTGGCGCGGTGAGCTACTTCACCCTCGACCCCGACGACATCATCAAACCTGGCAAGGATGTCGGTGCGCGCCTGAAGACCGGCTACAGCTCCGCCGACGAAAGCTGGCTGACCTCCGCCACCGTTGCCGGCCGCCAGGGCGATTTCGACGGGTTGCTGCACCTGAGCCAGCGCAATGGCCACGAGACCGAATCGTACGGCGAACATGGCGGCACCGGCCTGGACCGCAGCGAAGCCAACCCCGAAGACGTGCGCACCACCAACGTGCTGGCCAAGCTCGGCTGGAACTACGCCGACGACGCGCGCCTGGGCTTCACCTACGAGCACTACAAGGATGACCGTGACCAGAACATCCTCAGCGCCGTGGGCGGCCCGTTCATTCCGGGCCGTGGCGCCTCGAACATGTACCGCATGCGCCAGGGCAACGACACCGTCACCCGCGAGCGCTTCGGCATCAACCACGAATTCGGCCTCGACAGCCTGGTCGCCGACCATGTGAAGTGGAGCCTGAACTACCAGATCGCCAAGACCGACCAGCGCACCGACGAACTGTACTTCGCCAGCGGCCGCCAGGTGTTCCGCGACCGCCAGACCACCTACAAGGACCGTCAGTGGGTGTTCGATGGCCAGTTCGACAAGGCCTTCAGCATCGGCGCCACCGAGCACCTGCTGACCTACGGTACCACCCTCAAGCATGAGAAGGTCACCGGTTCGCGCAGCGGCACCGGCACCTGCCTGAACGTGGGTGGCAGCTGCCGTGGCATCGGCCAGAACAGCCCGAGCGACGGCCAGGTGCTGGTCAGCGACTTCCCGGACCCGACCGTGAACACCTACAGCCTGTTTGCCCAGGACGAAATCCGCTGGAACAACTGGACCTTCCTGCCAGGCGCGCGCTACGACTACACCCGCATGGAGCCGAAGATGACCGCCGAATTCCTGCGCGGTATCCAGGGCACCGGCGCGGCGCCAGGCAGCATCGACGATTCGGACAAGAAATGGCACCGCGTGTCGCCCAAGTTCGGCGTCACCTATGCCTTCAACGACAACTACACCTGGTACGGCCAGTACGCCGAAGGCTTCCGCACCCCGACCGCCAAGGCCATGTACGGGCGCTTCGACAACCCGACCCTCGGCTACAGCGTCGAGCCCAACCCGAACCTGGAACCGGAGAAGAGCAAGAGCTACGAGACCGGCCTGCGCGGCAACTTCGAGGCTGGCAACTTCGACGTGGCGGTGTTCTACAACAAGTACCGCGACTTCATCAACGAGGACGCCGTGCAGTCGGCCAACCTCGGTTCGACCTTCCAGGCCAACAACATCAAGCACGCCACCATCAAGGGCGCCGAGTTCAAGGGCCGCCTGAACCTCGATCACTTCGGTGCCGCGCAAGGCCTGTACACCCAGGGCTCGCTGGCCTACGCCCGTGGCCGCAACGACGACACCGGCCAGCCGTTGAACAGCGTCAACCCGCTGACCGCGGTGCTGGGCCTGGGCTATGAGCAGCAGAACTACGGCGGGTTGGTCAGCTGGACCCTGGTCAAGCGCAAGGACCGCGTCGACGACACCACCTTCTTCGCTCCCGATGGCGCCAGCAAGCAGTTCCGCACCCCGGGCTACGGCGTGCTGGACCTGACCGGCTACTACAAGGTGACCGACGACATCACCGTCAACGCCGGCCTGTACAACCTGACCGACAAGAAGTACTGGCAGTGGGATGACGTGCGTGGCTACGACGCGCTGGGCGAAGCGGGCGTGACCCAACCGGCCAACCTCGATCGCCTGACCATGCCGGGGCGTAACTTCGCCATCAACCTGGTGTGGGATATCTGATCGGCTGAAGTCAGCGGTTGTAGGAGCGGCTTCAGCCGCGATGCAGGCACCACATTGCGTGGCACCCGCTTCGCGGGTGATCGCGGCTGAAGCCACTCCTACACAGGCCACGCCAAATCAATGCGCGACGACCCTGACACCGATTCATGAGAATGATTTCACTTCGCAGGTGAGGTTTTTTTACTGTCCCGCGTCTTCTGTTTCGTCTTGTCACTAGACGCCCCATTTTCCAAGGATGCCCCATGAACGCCCCTTCCTCCGAGCGCGCCGCCCTGCGCTCCCAGCGCCTCAACCAGATCACCCACGCCCCACACACCGAGCTGGATGCCCTGGTCAAGTCGCACAAGCCGTTCGACACCCGCGAGAGCTTCGCCCGCTTCGTGGTCGCCCAGTACCTGTTCCAGTCCGAACTGCAGGCGCTGTACAACGACCCGCAACTGATCGCCATCGTCCCCGACCTGGCCGAGCGTTGCCGCGCCGAGCAAGCGCGCCTGGACCTGGCCGACCTCGACACCGAAGTCCCCGCCCCGGTCGCCGGTGCCCTGCAGTCGCCAAGCCTGGGTGAGGCCATGGGCTGGATCTTCGTCTCCGAAGGCTCCAAACTGGGCGCCGCGTTCCTGATCAAGCGTGCCGTTGCCCTCGAGCTGTCCGACAGCTTCGGTGCCCGTCACCTGGGCGAACCGGCCGGTGGCCGCGCCGAAGGCTGGAAGCAGTTCACCCGCATCCTCGACGGCCTGGCGCTGTCGGCTGAAGAGGAAGCCGCCGCCGAACGTGGCGCGGTCGCCGCCTTCGAGCGCTTCACCGAACTGCTCAAGCACGCCTACGCCGCCGATGCCGCACTGGCCTGACACGCTTTACCCGGCCGCCCTCGGGCGGCCACACCGTTGCCGTGAGACCATGACCCGAATCGCCCGCTCGAAACTGTCCCGCCTGCTGTACGCGATCCTGGCCTATGTCAGCCTGGGGGTCGGCCTTATTGCCATCGTCATCCCCGGCCTGCCCACCACCGAGTTCATCCTCCTCGCCGCCTGGGCCGCCACCCGCAGTTCGCCGCGACTTTCAGCATGGCTGGAAAACCACCGCCTGTTTGGCCCGATCCTGTACAACTGGCGCAACGGCAAGGTGATCCAACGCCGGGCGAAAGTCAGCGCCACGATCAGCATGCTGCTGTGCGCAGGGCTGATGCTGACCTTCCTCGACCACCGCTGGCCGGTGTTCCTCGCCATCGGCGGCATGACCCTCGGCAACCTGTGGATCTGGTCGCGCCCCGAGCGCCCCATCACACCCGCTGCCGCCGAACTGCAACGCTGAGCATTTGCGCCCCGGCGCAGGATGTACTGCAATTGGATCCACGAAGGAGGATCCTGCATGCAGCCTTTGCTCGAGACCATCGCCCATTCCCTGACCCTCGATCCTGCCGCCGTGCGCTGGCAAGGTATCGGTACCCTACCCTCGGTGTTCGCCGTGACCGGCCTGGCCTCGGCCAGCATCGCCGCCGCCGGCCTGGCCCTGGCCAACCTGCTGCAAGGCCAGCGGGACAGCTGTCCGCTGGTCCGCGTCGACCGGCGCCTGGCCTCCTTCTGGTTCGCCACCAGCCTGCGCCCCCAGGGCTGGGAGCCACCGCCCCTGTGGGATGCCATCGCCGGCGACTACCCGGCCCGTGACGGCTGGATTCGCCTGCACACCAATGCCGCGCATCACCGCGCCGCCGCCTTGAGCGTGCTCGGCTCGGTGAGCGACCGCGCCAGCGTAACCAAACGCGTGGCGCAGTGGGACGCTGACACGCTGGAAGCCGCCGTGGTCGAGGCCGGTGGTTGCGCGGCGCGGATGCGCGGCTGGCTGGAATGGTCTGAACACCCCCAGGGCAGGGCCGTGAACGCAGAGCCGCTGATCCTGCGCGAAACCTTCGCCGGACCGCGCCAGCCCTGGCACGGCAGCGAAGCCAGGCCGCTGGCCGGCATCAAGGTGCTGGACCTTACCCGCATCCTCGCCGGCCCCATTGCCACCCGGCTGCTGGCGGGTTTTGGTGCCGACGTGCTGCGTATCGACCCGCCAGGCTGGAAAGAGCCGGCTGTCGCCGCCGAAGTGACCCTCGGCAAACGTTGTGCACACCTTGACCTGCACACCTGCGAAGGCCGTCGAATATTCGAGCAGTTACTGGCCGAGGCCGATGTGCTGGTCCACGGTTATCGTGCCGACGCGCTGGAGCGTCTCGGCCTGGGCGCTGAGCGGCGCCGCCAGTTGAACCCCGGGTTGATCGACGTGAGCCTGAATGCCTATGGCTGGAGCGGCCCCTGGAAGGACCGCCGCGGTTTCGACAGCCTGGTACAGATGAGCAGCGGCATCGCCCGCGCCGGCATGCGCTGGCAGCAGGCGGACCGACCGGTGCCGCTGCCGGTGCAGGCACTGGACCACGGGACGGGGTACCTGATGGCCGCCGAAGCGATTCGAGCCTTGGGCGAGCGGCTGCGTAACGGCCAGGGCTGCCGCTCGCGGCTGTCGCTGGCGCGTACGGCCAAGCTGCTGGTGGAACACGGGACGATGGACGAGGACCTGCCCCTGGCGCCGGAGTCGACCGACGATCATGACCCGCATGTCGAGCATACACCCTGGGGTGACGCGCGACGGATCAAAGGGCCGCTGAAAGTGGGGGGCGCACGGCTGAGCTGGGCCTTGGGCGCCTGTGAACTTGGCTCTTCCAAGGCCAACTGGTAACGCGCCCTGTAGGAGCCAGCTTGCTGGCGAATGCAAGGCGCAGCCTTGCCCGGTACACCGAGGTGCGCCCTTCGCCAGCAAGCTGGCTCCTACAGGGTCAGCAGCCCGGAATAGAGTGCGTACGCGGCCAATCCCGCACCGACCAGCACCGCCGCGAATATCAGCTTCTCCCAGGCGGTGAACAACACCTGCCCCTGCTCGCGCTTGGCATGGGCAAACAGGATCACCCCCGGCGCATACAACAATGCCGACAGCAGCACGTACTTGAGCCCGCCGGCATACAGCAGCCACACCGCATACAACAACGCGACCGCCGCCACCAGCAGGTCCTTGCGCCGCAGCCCGGCCTGCCCGTCGTAGCTCTCCCCACGCAACGCCAGCAGCACCGCATAGGCCGCCGACCAGAAGTACGGCACCAGGATCATCGACGAGGCCAGGTAGATCAGGCTGGTGTAGGTGCCCGCCGAGAACAGGGTGATCAGCAGGAAGCCCTGGATCATCACGTTGGTCAGCCACAGGGCATTGGCCGGCACATGGTTCTTGTTCTCCCGCGCCAGGAAGCGCGGCATGGTCTTGTCGCGTGCGGTGGCGAAGAGGATCTCGGCGCACAGCAGCGCCCACGACAGCAGCGCCCCCAGTAGCGAAACCGCCAACCCGATGCTGATCAGCAGCGCGCCCCAGGGCCCGACGATATGCTCCAGCACCGAGGCCAGCGAAGGGTTCTGCAGCCCCGCCAGCTCAGGCTGGGTCATCACCCCCAGCGACAGCACATTGACCAACACCAGCAACGCCAGCACACCGAGAAAACCCACCACTGTCGCCTTGCCCACGTCCGAGCGGTGCAACGCCCGCCCGGAATAGACACTGGCACCTTCGATACCGATGAACACGAACACCGTCACCAGCATCATGTTGCGCACTTGCTCCAGCACGCTGCCGAACTTCGGGTTGCTCAGCCCCCAGATGTCACGGGTGAAGATGTCGGCGCGAAAGGCGAAGGCGGCGATGACGATGAACATCAGCAACGGCACCACCTTGGCCACGGTGGTCACCTGGTTGATGAACGCCGCTTCCTTGATGCCGCGCAGTACCAGGAAATGCACGGCCCACAGCAGCAGCGAGGCACAGCCGATGGCCACCGGCGTGTTGCCTTCGCCGAACACCGGGAAATAGAAGCCGAGGGTGCTGAACAGCAGCACGAAATAACCGACGTTGCCCAGCCAGGCGCTGATCCAGTAGCCCCAGGCGGAAGAGAAGCCCATGTAGTCGCCGAAGCCGGCCTTGGCGTAGGCATACACCCCGGAATCCAGCTCCGGCTTGCGGTTGGCCAGGGTCTGGAACACGAACGCCAGGGCCAGCATGCCCACCGCGGTGATGCTCCAGCCGATCAGCACGGCCCCCACGTCGGCACGCGCGGCCATGTTCTGCGGCAACGAGAAGATGCCGCCACCGATCATCGAGCCGACCACCAGCGCGATGAGCGCGCCAAGGCGCAGTTTCTGTCCTGGTTCGCTCATGGGGTCCTCGTGCGCGGGCGCGCGTAAACGTATTTACCAACATTATTGTTACAAGTTTTTTATCGAATCGAGCCATTAAACCTATAGCACTCATAACCGGAATGTCTATGGCATCCCCCTCATAAAAATCGCAGTTGTCGAATACTTCACGCTCGGTCTAAACCTGTCGCTATTTACTGTGAAAAATTTGCGAAAACCCTAAAACGGTCTAACTTCACAGTTCGCAGGCAACACGGAGCGTTTGCTCCAGGCATGACATGGAGGTGCCGGTGCGCAAGGCCTGCAGCAAAGCTGTCGGCATCCTCCAGGAGGCGCATGAGGGATTTTTCTGATCTTCATGTTGGCATGAACTGATCTACATCAGCGAATGGCCCCGGCGTCAGATTTATTCTGAGGTCAACTTTCTCCTGGTACGGAGTCGTTAAATGTCTGAATCTCCCGGAAAACTAAAACTGGGTGCGCTTGTTGCACTTGTCGTCGGCTCGATGATTGGCGGCGGGATCTTCTCGTTGCCGCAGAACATGGCCGCCAGCGCAGGCGTTGGGGCCGTGCTGATCGGTTGGGCCATCACTGCGGTGGGCATGCTCACCCTCGCCTTCGTCTTCCAGACCCTCGCCAACCGCAAGCCTGACCTCGACGGCGGGGTGTACGCCTACGCCAAGGCCGGCTTCGGCGACTACATGGGCTTCTCTTCCGCCTGGGGCTACTGGATCAGTGCCTGGCTGGGCAACGTCGGCTACTTCGTGCTGCTGTTCAGCACCCTGGGGTACTTCTTCCCGGTGTTCGGCGAGGGCAACACCCCGGCAGCGGTGATCGGCGCGTCGATCCTGCTGTGGGCGGTGCACTTCCTGGTGCTGCGCGGCATCAAGGAAGCGGCGTTCATCAACCTGGTCACCACCGTGGCCAAGGTCGTGCCGCTGGCGCTGTTCGCCCTGATCTGCCTGTTCGCCTTCAAGCTCGATGTGTTCACCGCCGACATCTGGGCCCTGGGCACACCTGAACTGGGCAGTGTGATGAACCAGGTGCGCAACATGATGCTGGTCACCGTGTGGGTGTTCATCGGCATCGAGGGCGCGAGCATCTTCTCCTCCCGTGCGGAAAAACGCTCCGATGTGGGCAAGGCCACAGTCATCGGCTTCGTCACCGTGCTGCTGTTCCTGGTACTGGTCAACGTGCTGTCGCTGGGCGTGATGACCCAGCCGGAACTGGCCAAGCTGCAGAACCCGTCGATGGCGGCCGTGCTCGAGCACGTGGTCGGCCACTGGGGCGCGGTGCTGATCAGCGTCGGTTTGATCATCTCGCTGCTGGGGGCGCTGCTGTCGTGGGTGCTGCTGTGCGCCGAGATCATGTTCGCCGCCGCCAAGGACCACACCATGCCGGAGTTCCTGCGCCGCGAGAACCAGAACCATGTGCCGGCCAACGCCCTGTGGCTGACCAACGCCATGGTGCAGATCTTCCTGGTCATCACCCTGTTCTCCAACAGCACCTACCTGTCGCTGATCTACCTCGCCACCTCGATGATCCTGGTGCCCTACCTGTGGTCGGCGGCCTACGCCTTCCTGCTGGCCTGGCGCAGCGAGACCTACGAACAGGCCCTGGCCGAACGCCAGAAAGACCTGATCATCGGCGGCATCGCCCTGGTGTATGCCATCTGGCTGCTGTACGCCGGCGGCGTGAAATACCTGCTGCTCTCGGCCCTGCTCTATGCCCCTGGCGCGATCCTGTTCGCCAAGGCCAAGCGCGAGGTCGGCCAACCGATCTTCACCAACGTGGAAAAACTGATCTTCGCCGCCGTGGTCGCGGGCGCCCTGGTGGCGGCCTACGGCCTGTACGACGGCTTCCTGACGCTCTGAACCACGACTTCGCTTTACAGGAGGATTCACCATGTCCACTGAGAAACAGAAATACGGCGTTCATTCCGAAGCCGGCAAACTGCGCAAAGTGATGGTCTGCAGCCCGGGCCTGGCGCACAAGCGCCTGACCCCGAGCAACTGCGACGAACTGCTGTTCGACGACGTGATCTGGGTCGACCAGGCCAAACGCGACCACTTCGACTTCGTCACCAAGATGCGCGAGCGCGGCGTCGACGTGCTGGAAATGCACAACCTGCTGACCGACATCGTCCAGCAACCTGAAGCGCTGAAGTGGATTCTCGACCGCAAGATTACCTCCGACTCCGTCGGCGTCGGCCTCACCAACGAAGTGCGCAGCTGGCTCGAAAGCCTGGAGCCACGCAAACTGGCCGAGTTCCTGATCGGCGGCGTGGCCGGTGAAGACCTGCCCGACAGCGAAGGCGCCAGCGTGATCAAGATGTACCGCGACTACCTGGGCCACTCCAGCTTCCTGCTCGACCCGCTGCCCAACACCCAGTTCACCCGCGACACCACCTGCTGGATCTACGGCGGCGTCACGCTCAACCCGATGTACTGGCCGGCGCGACGCCAGGAAACCCTGCTGACCACCGCCATCTACAAATTCCACAAGGAATTCACCGGCGCCGACTTCCAGGTCTGGTACGGCGACCCCGACAAGGACCATGGCAAGGCCACCCTCGAAGGCGGCGACGTGATGCCGATCGGCAATGGCATCGTGCTGATCGGCATGGGCGAGCGCACCTCGCGCCAGGCCATCGGCCAGTTGGCACAGAACCTGTTCGCCAAGGGCGCGGTGGAGAAAGTCATCGTCGCCGGCCTGCCGAAATCCCGCGCCGCGATGCACCTGGACACCGTATTCAGCTTCTGCGACCGCGACCTGGTCACGGTCTTCCCGGAAGTGGTGAGAGAGATCGTGCCGTTCATCATCCGCCCGGACGAAAGCAAGCCTTACGGCATGGACGTGCGCCGCGAGAACAAGTCGTTCATCGAGGTGGTCGGCGAACAGTTGGGGGTCAAGCTGCGTGTGGTCGAGACTGGCGGCAACAGCTTCGCCGCCGAGCGCGAACAATGGGATGACGGCAACAACGTGGTGGCCGTCGAGCCCGGCGTGGTCATCGGCTACGACCGTAACACCTACACCAACACCCTGCTGCGCAAGGCCGGGGTCGAGGTCATCACCATCAGCGCCGGCGAACTGGGCCGGGGCCGCGGCGGCGGCCACTGCATGACCTGCCCGATCATCCGCGACCCCATCGATTACTAAACGCCCATCCCCCGGCCGCACCTACCCGGTGCCGGCCGGGCTGATCACCGAATCCAAGGAGAACCGTCATGGCGTTCAACATCCACAACCGCAACCTGCTCAGCCTCGAACACCACAGCACCCGCGAGCTGCGCTACCTGCTGGACCTGTCCCGCGATCTCAAGCGCGCCAAGTACACCGGTACCGAACAGCAGCACCTGAAGGGCAACAACATCGCCCTGATCTTCGAGAAGACCTCCACCCGCACCCGCTGCGCCTTCGAAGTCGCCGCCTATGACCAGGGCGCCAACGTCACCTACATCGACCCCAACTCCTCGCAGATCGGCCACAAGGAGAGCATGAAGGACACCGCCCGCGTGCTCGGGCGCATGTACGACGCCATCGAGTACCGCGGCTTCAAGCAGGAAATCGTCGAGGAGCTGGCCAAGTTCGCCGGCGTGCCGGTGTTCAACGGCCTGACCGACGAATACCACCCGACCCAGATGATCGCCGACGTGCTGACCATGCGCGAGCATAGCGACAAGCCGCTGCACGACATCAGCTACGCCTACCTGGGCGACGCCCGCAACAACATGGGCAACTCGCTGCTGCTGATCGGCGCCAAGCTCGGCATGGATGTGCGAATCGCCGCGCCCAAGGCCCTGTGGCCCCACGACGACCTGGTCGAGCGCTGCCATAAATATGCCGAGGAAAGCGGCGCGCGCATCACCCTGACCGAAGACCCGAAAGCCGCGGTCAAAGGCGTGGACTTCGTCCACACCGACGTCTGGGTGTCGATGGGCGAGCCGATCGAAGCCTGGGGCGAGCGCATCAAACAGCTCAAGCCCTACCAGGTGAACAAGGAACTGATGAAGGCCACCGGCAACCCGCGCACCAAGTTCATGCACTGCCTGCCGGCGTTCCACAACTCCGAGACCAAGGTCGGCAAGCAGATCGCCGAGCAGTACCCGGACCTGGCCAACGGCATCGAAGTGACCGATGACGTGTTCGAGTCGCCAGCCTGCATCGCCTTCGAGCAGGCGGAAAACCGCATGCACACGATCAAGGCGATCCTGGTGTCGACACTGGCCGACCTGTAACCCGGTCGCAACGCACCCCCGCGTAGGAGCCGGCTTGCCGGCGAACGGGCCACCGCATTCGCCGGCAAGCCGGCTCCTACAAAGGACCGCGTCACCCATCAGAAGGACATTCCCCATGCGTATCGTTGTTGCATTGGGCGGCAACGCCCTGCTGCGCCGCGGCGAGCCGATGACCGCCGACAACCAGCGCGCCAATATCCGCACCGCCACCGAGCAGATCGCCAAGATCCACCCCGGCAACGAGCTGGTCATCGCCCACGGCAACGGCCCGCAGGTCGGCCTGCTGTCATTGCAGGGGCTGTCGTACAAGCCGGACGAAGCCTATCCGCTGGACGTGCTCGGTGCCGAGACCGAAGGCATGATCGGCTACATGATCGAACAGGAACTGGGCAACCTGCTGGCCTTCGAGGTGCCCTTCGCCACCCTGCTCACGCAAGTCGAAGTGGACGCCAACGACCCGGCGTTCAAGGACCCGACCAAGTTCATCGGCCCCGTCTACGCCAAGGACGAAGCCGAGCGCCTGGCCAAGGAGAAAGGCTGGGTGGTCAAGCCCGACGGCGACAAGTACCGCCGCGTGGTGGCCAGCCCGAAACCCAAGCGCATCTTCGAGATCCGCCCGATCAAGTGGCTGCTGGAAAAAAGCAGCATCGTGATCTGCGCCGGCGGCGGCGGCATCCCCACCATGTATGACGAGAATCGCAAGCTCAAGGGCATCGAGGCGGTGATCGACAAGGACCTGTGCTCGGCGCTGCTGGCCGAACAGCTGGACGCCGACCTGCTGATCATCGCCACCGACGTCGACGCGGCGTACATCGACTGGGGTAAGCCGACCCAGAAAGCCATTGCCCAGGCGCACCCTGACGAGCTTGAACGGCTGGGCTTCGCCGCCGGCTCCATGGGGCCGAAGGTCCAGGCGGCCTGCGATTTCGCCCGCCACACCGGCAAGGTGGCGGTGATCAGCTCGCTGGAGAATATCGAGGACATCGTCAAGGGCACCGCCGGCACCCGGGTTTCCACGCAGAAGCCCGGTATCAGCTACCGTTGAATGCAGTTGGCGGGTGCCTGGCGCCCGCCGTTTTCAACCTTCCGGAGGATTCCGCCATGGCCCAGTATCAACCCGGTCACGTGCATATCGAGCGCACGGCGCTGAACACGAACGACCACAGCTACGACCTCAATATCGAATACGAGGCGGCGACCGACCCCAAGGAAGGCAGAGGTATCCAGTTCCGCATGCACGGCCACATCGAGGGCAAGACCGTCGATGAGAAATTCTTCCTGGCCAAGGACCAGGTGCTGCCGAGCTTTCTGATGCAGTTGAGCCGCAAGGCCCAGTCGTACCTGCCGCCACCGAAGAAGTTCGAGAACCTCGGCTCGCCGCACAAGCTGTATGACTATATGTTCGAAGACATTCGCACCAAGTTGGATGTGAAATCGGGCGACCCGATCAAGCCTGAACACCTGGAGTGATCCTCGGGCCCCTTCGCGGCACAAGGCCGCTCCTACAGGTACGTGCGATCCCTGTAGGAGCGGCCTTGTGCCGCGAAAGGGCTGCGCAGCAGCCCCGGCAATAGTGGGCTAGAACGACATCGCAAGGCATACTGACGCCTATTCCGGCCAAAGCCTCGCTCATCATGCGCATCCACGTCAGCTTCATCGACCGCGTCGGCATCACCCAGGAAGTCCTGGCCCTGCTCGGCGCCCGCAACCTGAACCTCGATGCCGTGGAGATGGTCCCGCCGAACGTCTATATCGACGCCCCCACCCTCAGCCCCGCCGTGCTGGAGGAACTGCACGATGCCCTGTTCGAGGTGCGCGGCGTGCAGTCGGTGGAAGTGGTCGACATCCTCCCCGGCCAACGCCGCCACCTGCAGCTCGACGCCCTGCTCGCCGCCATGAGCGACCCGGTGCTGGCCGTGGACAGCGCCGGCAAGGTGCTGCTGGCCAACCCCGCGCTGATCGCCCTGTGCGGCCGCGAATCGGCCGGGCGCTCGGTGGGCGAGCTGTTCGGCGACCCCGACCTGCTGCAAGCATTGCTGGACAACAACTTCCACCTGCCCATGCGCGAGATGCAGCTCAACGGCCAGAGCCTGCTGCTCGATGCCTCGCCGATCACCCACGCCGGCGGCCTGCTGACGCTGTACCCGCCCAACCGCATGGGCGAACGGCTGTCGGCCCTGCACCACGACCACGCCGAAGGTTTCGACGCCATGCTCGGCGACTCCCCGGCCATCCGCACCCTCAAGGCCCGCGCCCTGCGCGTGGCCACCCTCGACGCACCGCTCTTGGTGCACGGCGAGACCGGCACCGGCAAGGAGCTGGTGGCCCGCGCCTGCCACGCCATCAGCAGCCGCCACGCCGCGCCGTTCCTGGCGCTCAACTGCGCGGCGCTGCCCGAGAGCCTGGCCGAGAGCGAGCTGTTCGGCTATGCCCCCGGTGCGTTCACCGGCGCGCAACGCGGCGGCAAGCCCGGGCTGATGGAGCTGGCCAACCAGGGCACGGTGTTCCTCGACGAGATCGGCGAGATGTCGCCCTACCTGCAAGCCAAGCTCCTGCGCTTTCTCAGCGACGGCAGCTTCCGCCGCGTGGGTGGCGACCGCGAGGTGAAGGTGGACGTGCGCATCATCAGCGCCACCCACCGCGACCTGGAGCGCATGGTTGCCGAGGGCACGTTCCGCGAAGACCTGTTCTACCGCCTCAACGTGCTCAACCTGCAAGTGCCGCCGCTGCGCGATCGCGGCCAGGACATCCTGTCCCTGGCGCAGTACTTCATGCAGCAGGCCTGCACCCAGATCCAGCGCCCGCCCTGCCGCCTGGCCCCCGCCACCCACCCGGCGCTGCTGGGCAACCCCTGGCCGGGCAACGTGCGCCAGTTGCAGAACGTGATCTTTCGCGCGGCGGCCATCTGCGAAAGCAACGTGGTGGACATCGGCGACCTGGACATCGCCGGCACCTCGGTGGCCCGTGGGCAGGATGGCGAAGTGGCGAGCCTGGAGCAGGCGGTGGGGGATTTCGAGCGGGAGTTGCTGCAGCGCTTGTATGCCAGCTACCCCTCGACGCGGCAGTTGGCCGGGCGATTGCAGACCTCACATACGGCGATTGCCCAGCGCCTGCGCAAGTACGGCATCCCCGGCAAGGCCTGACACTGGAACTTCCCGACTTGACGCGACCTCTGTAGGAGCGGCTTCAGCCGCGATCACCCGCGAAGCGGGTGCCACACACCGTGGTGCCTGCATCGCGGCTGAAACCGCTCCTACAAAGGGCGCTATGGCCAGGACCGGCTACGCTGAAGGCACCCTGCCATCAACCTGCGCAGGGGGACTCGGCACGGACAGGGAGGGACACCATGGCACAGGCGCTGCTGGTCAAGATTCGCGGGAGCTTGAGCGACGGACACAGGCAGGGGCTGGCCGCTGCGGTCGGCGCGCCGGACATGGAAGCGATCCTGACGCTTCCCGCCCAACCCGGGATCACCGGCGCGGCAGGCGTGGCGGGCGCACAGGGCTCGACCTGGTACCGTGCCCCCTTGCCGCCCACGACCAACCCCTGGAACGCCGCCCATGCCATGCTGGCCCACGGGGCGGGTTTTGCCGCCACCGGCAGCACGCAGATCGAGTTCGTCGAACCAGACATCGAGCAAGCCTGGTTCACCGAGTCGCCAGCGCCAGCGACCGCACTGGCCGCAACGGCCTGCACCTTTCACCCTCAGGACAAGTCAGGCCAGAAGGCCGTGGTAAAGGATGACAACCAGTGGCACCTCGAAGACCGCTTCTCGCAGCTGGGCACTGCACGGAGCAAGGTCGCCAGGGACCAGCAGCAGGCCATCAGGATCGCCCACCTGGACACCGGCTACGACCCGAACCACGCCTCCCTGCCCCTGCACCTCGACAAACAGAACCAACGGAATTTCCGCGATAGTGATCACCCCAACGACGCCACCGATCGCACACCGGACGGCTGGACGGCCGTGCGCAACCAGGGCCATGGCCATGCCACGCTGAGCCTCCTGGCCGGCAACGAAATCAACAACCCCGCCATCGCGCAGGGCTTTTCCGGTTTCGTCGGCGGCGCACCATACGCCACCGTCATTCCCATCCGCATCGCCGACTGGGTCGTGCGCTTCTCGACCGGCAGCATGGTCCAGGGCTTCCAGTACGCGGTGCAACAGAAGGTGCACATCCTGTCGATGAGCATGGGCGGCCTGTCCTCCCGCGCCCTCGCCGATGCGGTCAACCTGGCCTACGAGCACGGTGTGTTCATGGTCACCGCGGCGGGCAACAACTATGCCTGGACACCGACGCCCGGCTCGATCGTGTTCCCCGCCCGCTTCAAGCGCGTGCTCGCGGCCTGCGGGGTGATGGCCAACGGGCGCGCCTACGCCGGCCTCAGCCCACGCACCATGCAAGGCAACTATGGGCCCGCGTCAAAGATGCAGACGGCAATGGGCGCCTTCACCCCCAACGTACCCTGGGCCGAGTTCGGTTGCGGCAACCTGGTCAGCATGGATGGCGCGGGCACCTCCTCGGCCACGCCGCAGCTGGCAGCCGCCGCCGCGTTGTGGATGGCCAGCCACCAAACGGAACTTGCCAGGTACCCAGAGCCCTGGATGCGCGTCGAAGCGACTCGCGCAGCCCTGTTCGGATCGGCCATGACCACCACCGGCGCCATGGACGCGGAGGAAACCCTCGAGAAGATCGGACGGGGCGTGCTGCAGGCGAACGCGGCACTTGGCATTGCTCCACCGGCTATGGACGTGCTCGTGAAGACCTCACCGGCAGAGCCCAGCTGGAGCTGGCTCAACCTGATCACCGGCGCGGGCGGCGTCTCGCTTGCCCCGGACCAGGCGTCGGCGGTCGAGCAGATGCTTGCGCTCGAATTGACGCAAATGGCGCAGCGCCATCGCGCAGTGGACGAGGCGCTACCCGATAGCGAAAGCGGCGCTGATGTGCCAGCGGCCTTGCTCAATCGCTACCTCGAGGCAGCACTCGATTCCGGCAGTCCTTCAGCGCCTCTGAAAGCCTTCCTTGAAAAGCACCTTGGCCGGGCCCAAGGCGCCCCAGCCACGGGCCCCATCACGGTAGCCGAGGGTCCACGCATCGCGCGCAAGACCAAGCAACTCCCCACCCCGCCACGGCGCCTGCGCGTCTATGCGCTTGACCCGTCCATCGCCAAGCAGCTGGACTCCGTCGAGATCAACGAGACCGTCATCAACGTCCCCTGGGAAAAACTCGAACCCGGACCGGTGGGCGAGTACCTCGAGATCGTCGACATCGACCCCGCCTCCGACCGCCTCTACGACCCGGTGGACCTGAACGAGCCGAAGCTGCTGGCCCAGGATGGCTGGCCACCCTCGGAAGGCAACCCGGCCTTCCACCAGCAAATGGTCTACGCGGTGGCGATGAAGACCATCAGGAACTTCGAGGAAGCCCTGGGCCGGCGCGTGCTCTGGGCCTCGCGCAAGGTCACGGGCACCGGCGGGCAAGGCCAGCCGCACTACGAGTACCACAGCGTGCGCAGGCTGCGGATCTACCCCCACGCACTGCGCACCGAGAACGCCTACTACAGCCCCGACAAGGTGGCGCTGCTGTTCGGCTACTTCCAGTCCACCTCGACGGCGACCGCCGCCACCCCTGGCGGCAGCATGGTGTTTGCCTGCCTGTCCAGCGACATCATCGCCCATGAGATGTCCCACGCTCTGCTCGACGGCCTGCATCGCAGCTTCCAGGACGCCTCGAACCCAGACGTTCCGGCATTTCACGAGGCCTTCGCCGATATCGTCGCGCTGTTCCAGCACTTCTCGATCCCCGAGCTGGTGCGCTTCCAGGTGCGCCAGGCCCGGGGCCGACTGGATGCGGCGAAACTGCTCGGCTCCCTGGCCCAGCAGTTCGGCGAAGGGACCAACCGTGGCGGGCCACTGCGCGACTATCTCGCCAAGGGCGACAAGCCCAGCTACCCCGATGAGCTGGAGGTGCACGCACGGGGCTCGATCCTCGTCTCGGCGGTCTATGAAGCGTTCCTCAGCATCGTCGACCGGCGCACGGCGGACCTGGTCCGCATCGCCACCAACGGCAGCGGGCTGCTGCCCAGGGGCGCCCTGCTCCCCGACTTGGTCGAGCGCCTGACCGAAGAAACCTGCAAGACCGCCCGGCATGTGCTGCGCATCTGCATCCGCGCGCTGGACTACTGCCCCGCCGTCGACATCACTTTCGGCGAGTACCTGCGCGCGCTGATCACCGCCGATATCGACCTGGTGGCCGTCGACCGGTTCCACTACCGCGTCGCCTTCATGGACGCGTTCCGCAAGCGCAACCTGCTGCCAGCGGATGTGCGCACGGTCTCGGAAGAATCCCTGGCCTGGGGCACGCTGGCCGATACGCAGCCGAAGTGGTTGAACGCGCTGGTCAAGGACCTCGACTTCGGCTGGGACCTCAAGCTCGATCGGCAAGCGATCCACACGCTCAATGAAACCAACCGCAAGACCCTGTGGGATCGTCTCTCCAGGCTCCTCGAACGCCACCCTGACCTGTACCCGGCATTCGGCCTGCTGCCTGATATACCCAAGTACACGGAGGACGGAGAGATCGCGGAGCCGGCGAGCCCCGGCCGGACCAACTTCTCGGTTGCCAGCGTGCGTCCGGCGCGTCGTGTCGCCCCTGATGGCAGCTTTTTCACCGAGGTGGTGGCGACGGTCATGCAGCGCCGGCGTGTTCCGCTAGACCCGAAGAACCCGCAGGGGCCACAGATCTGGTTCCGCGGCGGTGTCACGCTGATCATCGACCCACGCCGCAACCACTGCGAAATCCGCTACGCCATCGTCAAGAACTGCGGCAGCGAGAGCCGCCTCACCCGACAGCGGCAGAGCGCCTCAGGCGGCGGTTTCGGTGCGCTGCAAGCCCTCTATTTCGCGAACACCCCGAGCGAACCGTTCGCGCTCCTGCACACCCACAACGGGGAGTTCGGCCATGCCCACTGACCAGCCAGGCTTCACCATCCGCCACTACTGCCAGGGCATTGGCGACTGCCACCTGCTGCGCTTCGGCAAAACAGATGGCGGCACCTGCTGGATGCTCATCGATTGCGGGATCCACACGGCCATCAAGGGGGGCTCGCAGATCATCGACGACATCGTCGACGACATCTACCAGCAAACCGGCGGCAAGCTCGACATCCTGGTGCTGACCCACGAGCACACCGATCACATCAGCGCCTTCCGCGAGTCCTCGAACCGGTTTTCGCGCTTCAGCGTCGGCGAGGTGTGGATGGCCTGGACCGAATCCCCCACCGATCCCCAGGCCCGGCAACTGGACAGGTTCAAGCAGCAGGCCCTGAGCGCGCTGTCCGGCGCCAGCCGGCAGTTGCATGGCGCGAACGCGGCAGGCACCAGCGCGTTCCGCGACGGCCTCGACCAGCTCCTGGCCTTCAGCTTCGGCGCCCAGGGCGAGACGGTGCGCGCCATGCGCGATACCGCCGCCAGGCTGGGCAAGGCCGGCGTCAAGTACCTGGAGCCCGCGCTCGCTCCCCTCGACATCACCGGCGTACCGGCGGTCCGGGTGTATGTCCTGGCCCCCTCGCGAAACGCCGATTACCTCGACATCATCGACCGTGTCGGCGAGCGCTACCCGATGGCCAACAGCCTGCAAGGCTTGCGCACCGCCGAATCGCTCTCGAATGCGTTCCGCGCGGCGGCATCGGGCAGCGCCTTCACCGACCCGACGGCGCCCTTCGACGCCAGCCAGGGCACCCCGCTGAGCGAACTGACGCGCCCAGGCAAGACGTTCGCGGCAGACCCCATCGGCCGTTTCGCCTATGCGCACTACTACGGCCCGAGCGACCGCTCCGACCTGCTGGACACGGGCAAATCCGCGAAGACCGTCGATGCGAGCGCGACCGACCAGGCCTGGCGCCGGATCGACCTCGACTGGCTGGGCGGCGCGGGCACGCTGGCGATGCAACTCGACAACAAGATCAACAACACCAGCCTGGTCCTCGCCTTCGAGATCGTGGCGACCGGGCGCGTGGTGCTGTTCGCCGCCGACGCGCAGATCGGCAACTGGCTGAGCTGGCAGGATGCGGCCTGGAAGATGCCCGACGGGACGACCGTGACCGGCCCCGACCTGCTTAAGCGTACGGTCTACTACAAAGTGGGCCACCACGGCAGCGAGAACGCGACCGCCAAGGCCAAGGGGCTCGAACTGATGACCAGCGAGGACCTGGCGGCCTTCATCCCCACCAACGCGCAGGATGCGGGCACGGTGCGCTGGGGCCGGATGCCGTTCCCTTCCTTGCTGGCGGCCCTCGATACCCAGTGCCACCAGCGGGTCGTGCGTGCCGACGACGCGCAACTCCTGAATGGAACAGCGCCTTTCCAGGCGCCGTCCGGTTCAATCCAGGCACTGCGGGTGGGCAGCGTCGGGCAGGGCAACGACCAGCGTCGCACCTGGATCGAGTTCGACGTGGCCTAGCTGTATTGTTTTCAATCCAGTGTAATAAAAACATTCCACAAGGATTCCGGTGCGTCTACGCAAGGGTTTGATCCTCCAGCGCTTTCGAATCGTTATCCATGCGTATCGATTTCGTTCCACACAGATAGGCCACATTTCGAACGATCAACTTAACTATTTGATTTATAAAGGTATTTATAGTCTGGCCGCATTATTGCTAAGGGAATTCCAACCTTAAGAGCGTGGCCCAACCACGCCCAACGCCCCCTGCTTCCCGAGGAATTCCCATGAGCGAGTTGCGTTTCACCGAAGATCACGAATGGCTGCGCGTCGAAGCCGACGGCAGCGTCACCGTAGGCATCACCGCCTACGCCCAGAACGCCCTCGGCGACGTGGTCTATGTGCAACTGCCGGAACTGCAGCAGTACGAAAAGGGCGCCGAAGCCTCGACCGTGGAATCGGTAAAAGCCGCAAGCGGCGTGTACATGCCACTGACCGGTGAAGTGGTCGCCGTCAACGATGGCTTGAACGACAGCCCCGAGCTGGTCAACGAAGACCCGCTGGGCGAAGGCTGGTTCTTCCGTTTCATCCCCGCCGACATGAACGAAGTAAGCGCCCTGCTCGACCAGGACGCCTACGACCGCCTGATCAAAGCCAACGACGACGCCTGAGGTACCGCACCATGACCATCAACCTCGGCACCGCCAACGAATTCATCGCCCGTCACATCGGCCCGCGCGCCGCTGACGAGCAGGCCATGCTCAACGCGCTGGGCTTCGACTCGCTGGAAGCGATGACCGCCGCCGTCATCCCCGACAGCATCAAGGGCACCAGCGTGCTCGGCAGCGAAGACGGCCAGAGCGAGGCCGACGCCCTCGCCGCGCTGAAAGCAATCGCCGGCAAGAACCAGCTGTTCAAGAGCTACATCGGCCAGGGTTACTACAACACCCACACCCCGGCGCCGATCCTGCGCAACCTCTTGGAAAACCCGGCCTGGTACACCGCCTACACCCCGTACCAGCCCGAGATCTCCCAAGGCCGCCTGGAAGCACTGCTGAACTTCCAGACCCTGATCAGCGACCTCACCGGCCTGCCGATCGCCAACGCCTCGCTGCTCGACGAAGCCACCGCTGCCGCAGAAGCCATGACCTTCTGCAAGCGCCTGTCGAAGAACAAGGCCAGCCACGCCTTCTTCGCCTCCGTGCACTGCCACCCGCAGACCCTCGATGTGCTGCGCACCCGCGCCGAACCGCTGGGCATCGAGGTGGTGGTGGGCGACGAGCGTGAACTGGGCGATGTCAGCGCCTACTTCGGCGCCCTGCTGCAATACCCGGCCAGCAACGGCGACGTGTTCGACTACCGCGAGGTGGTGCAGCGCTTGCACGCCGCCGGCGCCCTGGTGGCCGTGGCCGCCGACCTGCTGGCCCTGACCCTGCTCACCCCGCCGGGCGAATTCGACGCCGACGTGGCCATCGGCAGCGCCCAGCGCTTTGGTGTGCCGCTGGGCTTCGGTGGCCCGCACGCGGCCTACTTCGCCACCCGCGACGCGTTCAAGCGCGACATGCCGGGCCGCCTGGTCGGTGTGTCGATCGACCGCTTCGGCAAGAGCGCCCTGCGCCTGGCCATGCAGACCCGTGAGCAGCACATCCGCCGCGAGAAGGCCACCAGCAACATCTGCACCGCCCAGGTGCTGCTGGCCAACATCGCCAGCATGTACGCCGTGTACCACGGCCCGGCCGGCCTCAAGCGCATCGCCGAACGCACCCACGCGCTGACCGCGATCCTGGCCACCGGCCTGACCAAGCTGGGCATGAAAGTGGTCACAGGTGACTTCTTCGACACCCTGACCCTGGCCACCGGCAACGCTACCAGCACCTTGCACGACAAGGCCCGTACCCAAGGCATCAACCTGCGCCAGGTCGACGCCGCCCACCTGGGCCTGTCGCTGGACGAGACCAGCAGCCAGGCCGATGTCGAGGCCCTGTGGCAGCTGTTCGCCGACGGCCAGGCCACCCCGGACTTCGACGCCCTGGCCGCGACCGTCGCCGCGCGCCTGCCGGCCGCCCTGCTGCGCCAGTCGGCCATCCTCGAACACCCGGTGTTCAACCGCTACCACAGCGAAACCGAGCTGATGCGCTACCTGCGCCGCCTCGCCGACAAGGACCTGGCGCTGGACCGCACCATGATCCCGCTGGGCTCGTGCACCATGAAGCTCAACGCCGCCAGCGAGATGATCCCGGTGACCTGGGCCGAGTTCGGCAACCTGCACCCGTTCGCCCCGGCCGAGCAGAGCCAGGGCTACCTGCAGATGACCACCGAGCTGGAAGCCATGCTCTGCGCCGCCACCGGCTATGACGCCGTGTCGCTGCAACCGAACGCCGGTTCCCAGGGCGAGTACGCAGGCCTCTTGGCGATCCGCGCCTACCACCGCAGCCGCGGCGACAGCCACCGCGACATCTGCCTGATCCCGTCCTCGGCCCACGGCACCAACCCCGCCACCGCGCACATGGCCGGCATGCGCGTGGTGGTCACCGCCTGCGACGCCCGCGGCAACGTCGACATCGACGACCTGCGCGCCAAGGCCATCGAACACCGTGAGCGCCTGGCGGCGATCATGATCACCTACCCGTCGACCCATGGCGTGTTCGAGGAAGCCATCGGCGAGATCTGCACGATCATCCACGACAACGGCGGCCAGGTGTACATCGACGGCGCCAACATGAACGCCATGGTCGGCCTGTGCGCCCCGGGCAAATTCGGCGGCGACGTCTCGCACCTGAACCTGCACAAGACCTTCTGCATTCCCCACGGCGGTGGCGGCCCGGGCGTCGGCCCGATCGGCGTCAAATCGCACCTGGCGCCGTTCCTGCCCGGCCACGCCACGCTGGAAAACACTCAGGGCGCGGTCTGTGCCGCACCGTTCGGCAGCGCCAGCATCCTGCCGATCACCTGGATGTACATTCGCATGATGGGGGGTGCTGGCTTGAAACGCGCCTCGCAGATGGCAATCCTCAACGCCAACTACATCGCCCGCCGCCTGGAAGAGCACTATCCTGTGCTGTACACCGGTGGCAACGGCCTGGTGGCGCATGAGTGCATCCTCGACCTGCGCCCGCTCAAGGACACCAGCGGCATCAGCGTCGACGACGTGGCCAAGCGCCTGATCGATTTCGGTTTCCACGCCCCGACCATGTCCTTCCCGGTGGCCGGCACGCTGATGATCGAACCGACCGAAAGCGAGTCCAAAGAAGAACTGGACCGCTTCTGCGACGCCATGATCCAGATCCGCGAAGAGATTCGCGCCGTCGAGAATGGCAGCCTGGACAAGGACGACAACCCGCTGAAAAACGCCCCGCACACCGCGGCGGAGCTGGCTGGCGAGTGGACCCATGGCTACAGCCGCGAGCAGGCGGTCTATCCGCTGCCAAGCCTGGTGGAAGGCAAGTACTGGCCACCGGTAGGCCGGGTCGACAACGTGTACGGCGACCGCAACCTGGTGTGCGCCTGCCCGTCGATCGAGAGCTATCAGGACGTCTGATAGCGAGTGTCGTCATCAGGGGCGCTTTGCGCCCCTTTCCGGCCGGTCCGACGCCTCGGCAAGGCCGCTCCTACAGGACGGCGCTGGCCTCTGTAGGAGCGGCCTTGTGCCGCGAAAGGGCCGCAAAGCGGCCCCGGATTCTTCAGGAGAAGTACCATGTCCCTGAGCGTCTTCGACCTGTTCAAGATCGGCATCGGCCCCTCCAGCTCGCACACGGTCGGCCCGATGCGCGCCGCCGCGCGCTTCGCCGAAGGGCTGCGCCGTGACGGCCTGCTGGCCAGCACGGTCAGCGTCAAGGCCGAGCTGTACGGCTCGCTGGGCGCCACCGGCAAGGGCCACGGCAGCGACAAGGCCGTGTTGCTGGGCCTCGAAGGCGAACACCCCGACACCGTCGATACCGAATCCATCCCCGCCCGCCTGCAGGCGATCCGCGACAGCGGCCACCTGCGCCTGCTCGGCGAGCACGACATCGTCTTCGTCGAGAAGCAGCACCTGGTGATGATCCGCAAGCCACTGGACTACCACCCCAACGGCATGATCTTCCGCGCCTTCGACCAGGCCGGGCTGCAGATCCGCAGCCGCGAATACTACTCGGTGGGCGGCGGCTTCGTGGTCGACGAGGACGCGGCGGGCCATGACCGCATCGTCGAGGACAGCACCGTGCTGCCCTACCCGTTCAAGACCGGCAAGGAACTGCTCGGCCACTGCACCGCGCAGCACCTGTCGTTCAGCCAGGTGATGCTGGCCAACGAAGCCGCCTGGCGCGCGGAGGCCGAGACCCGCGCCGGCCTGCTGCGCATCTGGCAGGTGATGCAGGACTGCGTCGAGGCCGGGTGCCGTCACGAGGGCATCCTGCCCGGCGGGCTCAAGGTCAAGCGCCGGGCCCCGGCGTTGTATCGCCAGCTCAGCCGTCATCCGGAGGCGAGCCTGCGCGATGCGCTGTCGGTGCTCGACTGGGTCAACCTCTACGCCCTGGCGGTGAACGAGGAAAACGCCAACGGCGGCCGCGTGGTCACCGCGCCGACCAACGGCGCGGCCGGCATCGTCCCGGCGGTGCTGCACTACTACATGCGCTTCGTCCCCGGCGCCAACGAGGACGGCGTGGTGCGCTTCCTGCTCACGGCGGCGGCCATCGGCATCCTCTACAAGGAAAACGCCTCGATCTCCGGCGCCGAGGTCGGCTGCCAGGGTGAAGTGGGTGTGGCCTGCTCGATGGCTGCCGGCGCCCTGTGCGAAGTCATGGGTGGCACCCCGCAGCAAGTGGAGAACGCTGCCGAGATCGGCATGGAGCACAACCTGGGCCTGACCTGCGACCCCATCGGCGGGCTGGTCCAGGTGCCTTGCATCGAACGCAACGCCATGGGCTCGGTGAAAGCGATCAACGCGGTGCGCATGGCCCTGCGCGGCGACGGGCAGCACTACGTCTCCCTCGACAAGGTCATCCGCACCATGCGCCAGACCGGCGCCGACATGAAAAGCAAATACAAGGAGACCGCCCGCGGCGGTCTGGCCGTCAACATCATCGAATGTTGACCCGAATAAATAACGAGGAGTCACCGATGTCCGAAACACTGCACAAGACCCCGCTGCACGCCCTGCACCTGGAACTGGGCGCGCGCATGGTGCCGTTCGCCGGCTACGACATGCCCGTGCAGTACCCCCTGGGCGTGCTCAAGGAGCACCTGCACACCCGCGAACAGGCCGGCCTGTTCGATGTCTCGCACATGGGCCAGATCCTCCTGCGCGGCCGCGATGCCGCCCGGGCACTGGAAACCCTGGTGCCGGTGGACATCATCGACCTGCAGGTGGGCATGCAGCGCTACGCCATGTTCACCAATGCCGAGGGTGGCATCCTCGACGACCTGATGGTCGCCAACCTCGGTGACGACACCCTGTTCCTGGTGGTCAACGCCGCCTGCAAGGACCAGGACCTGGCGCACCTGCGCAAGCATATCGGTGATCGCTGCGAAATCCAGCCGCTGTTCGAAGCGCGCGCCCTGCTCGC
Source organism: Pseudomonas sp. MWU13-3659 (assembly GCF_023757525.1). Lineage (NCBI taxonomy): Bacteria > Pseudomonadati > Pseudomonadota > Gammaproteobacteria > Pseudomonadales > Pseudomonadaceae > Pseudomonas > Pseudomonas sp. MWU13-3659. The sequence continues at coordinate 139,892 of NZ_JAMSHW010000011.1, forward strand.
CCTGCAAGGCCCGGCGGCGGTCAAGGTGCTGGAACGCCTGGCGCCGGAAGTGGCCGGCATGACCTTCATGCAGTTCCGCCCGGTCAGCCTGCTGGGCAACGACTGCTTCGTCAGCCGCTCGGGCTACACCGGCGAGGATGGCTACGAAATCTCGGTGCCGGCCGCCGCTGCCGAAGCCCTGGCCCGTCGCCTGCTGGCCGAGCCTGAAGTGCAGCCGATTGGCCTCGGTGCCCGCGACTCGCTGCGCCTGGAAGCCGGGCTGTGCCTGTACGGCCACGACATGGACACCACCACCACCCCGATCGAAGCCAGCCTGTTGTGGGCCATCTCCAAGGTTCGTCGCGCCGATGGCACGCGCGCTGGCGGCTTCCCTGGCGCCGACACCGTATTCACTCAACAACAGGCTGGCGTGGCACGCAAGCGGGTCGGCCTGCTGCCCCAGGAACGCACGCCTGTGCGTGAGGGCGCGCAAATCGTCGACCAGGCGGGCAAGGTGGTCGGCGAAGTGTGCAGCGGCGGCTTCGGCCCGACGCTCGGCGCCCCTGTCGCGATGGGCTATGTCGATACCGAACATGCAGCCCTCGACACGGCATTGTTTGCCGTCGTCCGTGGCAAGCAAGTTGCCCTTAAAGTCAGCAAAATGCCTTTCGTGGCACAGCGTTACTACCGTGGCTGAATGAGTGGTTTGGACAGGTCCGACATATTCGTTTTCGAACCTGTCCAATAACTTCTGAACATAGCGCCAGGCCAGGCGCCACGCCGTTTCCGACAAATCGTTCGGTTATCGGGAAAAGCCTGATTTTCACCCGCCGGAAGGGCTTGTTTTTCGCTCAGGAGTTGGCGTAGAGTCACTGCACTGTGTTTGCATGGGTCGCAACAGTTCGTGACCTGGGCCAGTAGCCGCAATCCGCTACAACCCGTTCGACGTCTCTTACTTTCCTGCAACCCAGCCCAGTAATCTTTCACTTACAAAAAGCGTGAAAGAAACTGTCATCAAAATTCAAGTTTCATAGGAAATAAGACAATGGCTGAGCGTCAGAACGGTACCGTCAAGTGGTTCAATGACGAGAAAGGTTACGGCTTCATCACCCCAGAGAGCGGTCCGGATCTGTTCGTCCACTTCCGCGCTATCCAAGGCAACGGCTTCAAGAGCCTGAAAGAAGGCCAGAAAGTGACCTTCGTTGCTGTGCAAGGCCAGAAGGGCATGCAAGCCGACGAAGTCATTCCTCAGTGATCTGACTTCCACAAAAAAGCCCCTGTGTTGACCCACAGGGGCTTTTTTGTGCGCGCAATTCCATAGAATGGGCCTTTGCCATCTGGAGCCGTCCTGCATGTCCAAGCCTCTGCTCAACCCTCAGGGTGACTTCCCACCGGTCGGCCTGGGCCGGCGCCTGGCCGCCATGTTCTATGACTTCCTGCTGTGCACCGCCCTGCTGATCGTCACCGCCGGGGCTTACAAGATGATCCAGATGACGATCATCGGCGAAGCGCGCATGCGCGAACTCACCGAAGCGGGCGCGTTGGATGGCGACCCACTGCTGTCGACGATCCTGCTGTTCGCCCTGTTCGGCTTCTTCGCCAAGTTCTGGACCCACGGCGGCCAGACCCTGGGCATGCAGGTGTGGGGCGTGCGCGTGCAGAATGCCGACGGCAGCGCCATCAGCCTGTGGCAGGCGCTGCTGCGCTTCGTGGTGTCGATCGCCTCGTGGCTGTGCCTGGGGCTGGGGTTCTTCTGGTCGTTGATCGACAAGCGCCAGCGCAGCTGGCATGACATCTATTCCGAAACACAGCTGGTGCGCCTGCCCAAGCGCAAGAAGTAGCCGCCACAGCCCCCCCTGTAGGAGCCAGCCTTGCTGGCGAACCCTGGCCACCCCGGTTCGCCAGCAAGGCTGGCTCCTACAGGCACAAAAAAGCCGACCCAAGGGTCGGCTTCTTCGTTTGGCGGATCACCCCGCCCGGCGCATCAACCACAAACCGGCCAACGCACAGATACCCGCCGGTATCACCACCGCCAGCAACGGCGGGAAGCCGAACACCTGGCTCGACGGCCCCAGCAGGTCGCCGGCGATGCGGAACACGAAGCCCACCAGCACACCGGTGAACACCCGCTGGCCCAGGGTCACCGAACGCAGCGGCCCGAAGATGAAGGAAATCGCCATCAGCACCAGCGCCGCGGTCACCGCCGGCTGCAGGACCTTGGTCCAGAACGCCAGCCAGTAGCGGGAGTTGTTCAGGCCCTGGTCGGACAGGTAGTGGATGTAGTCCCACAGCCCGGTGATCGACAGCGACTCCGGTGCCAGCACCACGGTATTGAGCAGTTCCGGGGTCACCGACACGTCCCAGACTTCTTCGGGCGCATTGACCACTTCGGTGTGGTCGCCACGGAAGTAGGTGGTGGCCACATCGTTCAGCACCCACTTGCCGTCCTGGTACTGCGCCCGGCGAGCAAAGCTCGAGGTCTGGATCTTGCGCTGCTCGTCGAAGCGATAGCGGGTCACGCCCAGCAGCAGACCATTGGGCTGCACCGAGTTGATGTGCACGAACTCCTCGCCCTGGCGGTGCCACATACCGCGCTTGGAGCTCTGCGCCTCGCCACCGCCCTGGGCCAGCGAACGGTCGGCCTGGGCCTTGTTCTCGGTCACCGGGGCGACGTACTCGCCGATCAGCACACCCACCAGCATCAGCACCAGCATCGGTTTCATCACCGCCCAGACGATACGACCGATCGATACGCCGGCGGCGCGCATGATGGTCAGCTCGCTGCTGCTGGCCAGGCTGCCCAGGCCGATCAGGCAGCCGATCAGCGCGGCCATCGGCAGCATGTCGTAGAGCCGGCGCGGCGCGGTCAGCAACACGTAGCTGCCGGCATCCATCACCGTGTAGGTGTCGCTCAGGTCGCTCATCTCGTCGATGAAGGCGAACAGCGAGGCCAGGCCGAGGATGATGCCCAGCACGGCGAGAATGGCCAGCAGCACGCTCTGGCCGATGTAGCGGTCCAGTTTAACCACGGGCCACCTCCGCACGGCGAGCGGCGCGCTTGAGGCGCAGCGGCTCCCAGTACATCAGCCCCAGGCCGATGAGCAGGAACAGGCCATGGACCCACCAGATACCCAGCGAGATAGGCAGCTTGCCCTTCTCCAGGGCGCCACGCACGGAAATCAGCATCGTCAGATAGGCCATGTACAGGAGAATCGCCGGCAGCAGCTTGAGGAAGCGGCCCTGGCGCGGGTTGACGCGGGACAGCGGCACCGCCAGGAGCGTCACGACGAACACCAGCAGCGGCAGCGACAGACGCCACTGCAGCTCGGCGCGCTCGCGCACGCCCGGGTTGCCGAACAGGTCGGAGGTCGGGATCGCCTCGCGCTCGGTCACCTCTTCGGCGACCTCCGGCTTGGGCAGCAGCACGCCGTAGGTGTCGTACTTGATCGCCCGGTAGTCGGCCTGGCCCGGGTTGCCGTCATAGCGGTAGCCGTTCTGCAGCACCAGGTAGCGGTTGCCGTCGGCCTGCACTTCCTGGTGACCTTTCTCGGCGACCAGCACCGACGGTGCACGGTCCTTTGTCTTGTCCTGGTTGAAGCGCTTTTCGGAGATGAACACCCCCGCCAGGTTGATGCGATCGTCGGACAGCTGCTCGGTGTAAGTAACCCGAGAGCCGTCACGCAGGGTCTGGAAGCGGCCCGGCACCAGGGTGTCGAACTCGGTGAGCGCGTCCTGCTGGGCAATGATCTTCTGCACCTGGGCAACGCCCAGGGGCGCCAGGCTCAGGCTCAGCCAGGCTACCAGCAGGGCGACCAGCGCCGCTGGCGCCAGGGTCATCGCCAGCAAGCGCTGCTGGCTCATGCCGGTGGCCGACAGCACGGTCATCTCGCTTTCGAGATACAACCGACCATAGGCGAGCAAGATGCCGAGGAACAGGCCCAGGGGCAGGATCAGCTGCAGGAAACCCGGCAGGCGGAAGCCCATGATCATGAACAGCACGCCCGGATCGAGCACGCCCTGAGCCGCCTGGGCCAGGTATTTGATGAAGCGCCCGCTCATGATGATCACCAGCAGCACGGCGCTGACGGCGCTCAAGGTCACCAGGACCTCGCGGGACAGATAACGAAAGACGATCAAACCAGACACTCCTGGGTTGTCAGGGGCGGAAAGCCAAACGAACGATTCGGACAGCCAAGACCCATGCCGGTTCGCCAGGGGCGAACCTCCATGTAAAGTGCGCGCATTATCCTGTGATTGACGGCGCCTGTCACTTGGCCGCGCATGACGCCGCATGACGGGATTGTCATCGAGGTCGCGGCAGGCTCAAACTGGCAGCTTTTCCGCTGGCGGGCTTTAGCCGCCGGCCGCGTTTTCCGAGCGCCTGCGAAAGACAGCGCCCACTGACAGATCATTCGGGGACCCCAGACATGGAATTGGTTGTAAAAAGCGTAGCCGCTGTATCCGTCAAGACCGCGACACTGGTTGTACCGGTCGGTGAAGGGCGCAAGCTCGGCGCCACTGCAAAGGCCGTCGACCTGGCCAGCGAGGGCGCCATCAGCGCCGTGCTCAAGCGCGGCGACCTGGCCGGCAAGCCGGGCCAGACCCTGCTGCTGCACAGCGTGCCGGGCCTGAAAGCCGAGCGCGTGCTGCTGGTGGGCAGCGGCAAGGACGAGGCACTCGGTGACCGCGCCTGGCGCAAGCTGGCCGCCAGCGTCGCCGGCGTGCTCAAGGGCCTGGGCGGCAGCGACGCGGTGCTGGCCCTGGACGACATCGCCGTGACCGGCCGTGACGGCCACTACGGCAAGTTCCGCCTGCTGGCCGAAACCCTGCTCGACAGCGACTATGTGTTCGACCGCTACAAGAGCCAGAAAGCCGAACCGCGCGCCCTGAAGAAGATCACCCTGCTGGCTGACAAGGCTGGCCTGGCCGAAGCCGAACGCGCCGTGAAGCACGCCAGCGCCATCGCCACCGGCATGGCCTTCACCCGCGACCTGGGCAACCTGCCGCCGAACGTCTGCCACCCGAGCTTCCTGGCTGAACAGGCCAAGGGCCTGGGCAAGGCGCACAAAGGCCTCAAGGTCGACGTGCTGGACGAGAAGAAGATCAAGGAACTGGGCATGGGCGCGTTCTATGCCGTGGGCCAGGGCAGTGACCAGCCGCCACGCCTGATCGTGCTCAACTACCAGGGCGGCAAGAAGAGCGAGAAGCCGTTCGTGCTGGTGGGCAAGGGCATCACCTTCGACACCGGCGGCATCAGCCTCAAGCCCGGCGCCGGCATGGACGAAATGAAGTACGACATGTGCGGTGCCGCCAGCGTGTTCGGCACCCTGCGCGCCGTGCTCGAGCTGCAGCTGCCGATCAACCTGGTGTGCCTGCTGGCCTGCGCCGAGAACATGCCGAGTGGCGGCGCCACCCGCCCGGGCGATATCGTCACCACCATGAGCGGGCAGACCGTCGAGATCCTCAACACCGACGCCGAAGGCCGCCTGGTGCTGTGCGACACCCTCACCTACGCCGAGCGCTTCAAGCCACAGGCGGTGATCGACATCGCCACCCTGACCGGTGCCTGCATCGTCGCCCTGGGCAGCCACACCTCCGGCCTGATGGGCAACAACGATGAGCTGGTCGGCCAACTGCTGGACGCCGGCAAGCGCGCCGACGACCGCGCCTGGCAGCTGCCACTGTTCGACGAATACCAGGAGCAACTGGACAGCCCGTTCGCCGATATCGCCAACATCGGCGGCCCGAAGGCCGGCACCATCACCGCTGGCTGCTTCCTGTCGCGCTTCGCCAAGGCCTACAACTGGGCCCACCTGGACATCGCCGGCACCGCCTGGATCAGCGGCGGCAAGGACAAGGGCGCCTCGGGCCGCCCGGTCCCGCTGCTGACTCAATACCTGCTGGACCGCGCTGGCGCCTGATGCCCCACGCCGGTGGCGCCCTGGCGCCACCGGCCGGCAGACCGAACCATGAGCCAAGTCGATTTCTACATCCTGCCCACCGACTCGCTGTCGGCGCGGCTGGATTTCGCCTGCAAACTCTGCGAGAAAGCCTGGCGCCTCGGGCACCGGGTCTACCTGCACTGCCAGGACGAGGCCCAGCGCCTCGAACTGGATGAGCGCCTGTGGCGGTTCAAGGGCGAGGCCTTCATCCCCCACGACCACGCCGAAGCGCACCGGGATGCCAGCGTGGCCCTTGGGCTCGGCAACGACGCCGGTGAACACCGCGACCTGCTGATCAACCTGGGCGGCGACGTCCCCGGGTTCGTCGGCCAGTTCGAACGGGTCGCCGAGATCGTCGTCGAGGAACCGGCCATCCGCCTGGCCGCACGCGAGCGATTCCGTTTCTACCGCGAACAGGGCTATGCTCTGCAAGACCACCGCTTACAGCGACTTTGACGACGATGGACAAGCAGCTGACCAGCCTCACCCATTCCGCCCATTTGCTCGACGATCTCGAATCGATCCGCGAGCTGCTGGGAGACGCCAACCTGCAACCACCGCTCTTGACCGAGACGGTAGAGCAGATCCCCCTGTTGCTCGACGAGCCCGCCGCGACCGCGCCGCCAGTCGTCAAGGCCGCGCCAGCGCCTGCGCCCGAGGAAGATGCCCAGGCGCGCCGCCAGGACACCCTGCTGCACCTGGACGCCGAACTGCGCGCCGCCGCGCAACTGATCATGCAGGACGTGATCAACGACTTCACCCCGCACATCGAAACCGAGATCAAGCGCCGCCTCGATGCGCGGCTGGAGCGCTTGCTCAAGCGTTCCGAGTGATCCCGTTCGCCAGCAAGGCTGGCTCCTACACAGGATCCCCCGTAGGAGCCAGCCTTGCTGGCGAAATCACTCATCCCCCTCCCCTGTCGCCTGCGGCCTCCACGTTGGTTATACTTCCCGGCTTTCCCGAATTAATGCCTAAGGGTCCCGCCGCGCATGGATAAGACCTACCAGCCGCACGCCATCGAAACTTCCTGGTACAACACCTGGGAGTCCGAGAACTATTTCGCCCCACAGGGTGCTGGCGACTCGTACACCATCATGATCCCGCCGCCGAACGTGACCGGCAGCCTGCACATGGGTCACGGTTTCAACAACGCGATCATGGACGCGCTGATCCGCTTCCGCCGCATGCAGGGTCGCGACACCCTGTGGCAGCCGGGCACCGACCACGCCGGCATCGCCACCCAGATGCTGGTGGAGCGCCAGCTCGAGGCGAAAGGCCAGAACCGCCATGACCTGGGCCGCGACAAGTTCCTGGAAAAGGTCTGGGAGTGGAAGGATCAGTCCGGTGGCAACATCAGCCGCCAGATCCGCCGCCTGGGCTCGTCGGTGGATTGGAGCCGCGAGCGCTTCACCATGGACGACGGCCTGTCCGAAGCGGTCAAGGAAGCCTTCGTGCGCCTGCACGAAGACGGCCTGATCTACCGCGGCAAGCGCCTGGTCAACTGGGACACCAAACTGCACACGGCGATTTCCGACCTCGAAGTGGAAAACCACGATGAGAAGGGCCACCTGTGGAACCTGCGCTACCCGCTGGCCGACGGCGCCAAGACCGCCGAAGGCAAGGACCACCTGGTGGTCGCCACCACCCGTCCGGAAACCCTGCTGGGTGACGTCGCCGTCGCGGTCAACCCGACCGACGAGCGCTACCAGGCACTGATCGGCAAGTTCGTCGAACTGCCGCTGGTCGGCCGTCGCATCCCAATCGTCGCCGATGACTACTGCGACCCCGAGTTCGGCACCGGCTGCGTGAAGATCACCCCGGCCCACGACTTCAACGACTATGAAGTCGGCAAGCGCCACAACCTGCCGCTGCTCAATATCTTCGACAAGAACGCCACCGTGCTGGCCGCCGTGCAGGCGTTCAACCTCGACGGCAGCGTCAACGAAGGTATCGACACTTCGCTGCCGGCCCAATACGCCGGCCTCGACCGCTTCGTCGCGCGCAAGCAGATGGTCGCGGACCTGGACGCCCAGGGCTTGCTGGTCAGCATCGACGACCACGCCCTGAAAGTCCCGAAAGGCGACCGTTCCGGCACCGTCATCGAGCCGTGGCTGACCGACCAGTGGTACGTCTCCACCAAGCCGCTGGCCGAACCTGCCATCGCCGCCGTGGAAGACGGCCGCATCCAGTTCGTACCGAAACAGTACGAGAACATGTACTTCTCCTGGATGCGCGACATCCAGGACTGGTGCATCAGCCGCCAGCTGTGGTGGGGCCACCGCATCCCGGCCTGGTACGACGAGGCCGGCCAGGTCTACGTCGGCCGTGACGAAGCCGAGGTGCGCGCCAAGCACAACCTGGGTGCCGACGTGAAACTGCGCCAGGACGACGACGTGCTCGACACCTGGTTCAGCTCGGGCCTGTGGACCTTCTCCACCCTGGGCTGGCCGGAGCAGACCGAGTTCCTGAAGAAGTTCCACTCCACCGACGTGCTGGTCACTGGCTTCGACATCATCTTCTTCTGGGTCGCCCGGATGATCATGCTGACGATGCACCTGATCAAGAACGAGGACGGCACCCCGCAGGTACCGTTCAAGACCGTCTACGTGCACGGCCTGGTGCGCGACGGCCAGGGCCAGAAGATGTCCAAGTCGAAGGGCAACGTCCTCGACCCGCTGGACATCGTCGACGGCATCACCCTCGACGCCCTGCTGGAAAAACGCACCAGCGGCATGATGCAACCGAAGCTGGCCGAGAAGATCGCCAAGCAGACCAAGGCCGAGTTCCCGGAAGGCATCGCCAGCTACGGCACCGACGCCCTGCGCTTCACCTTCTGCTCGCTGGCCTCCACCGGCCGCGACATCAAGTTCGACATGGGCCGCGTCGAAGGCTACCGCAACTTCTGCAACAAGATCTGGAACGCCGCCCGCTACGTGCTGGACAAGGGCGAGGACTGCGGCCAGAACGGCGAGGCCTACGAGCTGTCGCTGGCCGACCGCTGGATCATCTCGCAGCTGCAGCGTACCGAAGCCGAGGTGACCCGCCAGCTCGAGCAGTTCCGCTTCGACCTGGCCAGCCAGGCGCTGTACGAGTTCATCTGGAACCAGTACTGCGACTGGTACCTGGAGCTCTCCAAGCCGGTGCTGTGGGACGAGAACGCCCCGGTCGAGCGCGCCCGCGGCACCCGCCGCACCCTGGTGCGCGTGCTGGAAGTCGCCCTGCGCCTGGCCCACCCGTTCATGCCGTTCATCACTGAAGAGATCTGGCAGCGCATCGCGCCGCTGGCCGGCATCGAAGGCAAGACCATCATGCTGCAGCCGTGGCCTGAAGCGAACGAAAGCCGCATCGACGCCGCCGCCGAAGGCGACATCGAGTGGCTCAAGGAGCTGATGGTCGGCCTGCGCAACATCCGCGCCGAGATGAACATCGGCCCGGGCAAGCCGCTGCCGCTGTTCCTGAAAAACGCCAACGCCGACGACCAGCGTCGCCTGCAGGAAAACGAAGCCCTGCTGAAGAAACTGGCCAAGGTCGAGTCGTTCACCGTGCTCGGCGAGCAGGACGAAGCGCCGCTGTCGGCCACCGCGCTGGTGGGTGATCTGCAAGTGCTGGTACCGATGGCCGGCCTGATCGACAAGGACGCGGAACTGGCGCGCCTGAGCAAGGAGATCCAGCGTCTGCAGGGTGAAGTCCAGCGCGTCGGTGGCAAGCTGTCGAACGCCGCCTTCGTCGACAAGGCCCCGCCTGCAGTGATCGAGAAGGAACGTGCCAAGCTGGCCGAGTCGGAGCAGGCCCTGGCCAACTTCACCGAGCAGCATGCGCGGATCGCTGCGCTGTAATCATTTACATCGCTGACTGACCGGCGAGGGCTTCGCCCTCGTTCGCGGCACAAGGCCGCTCCTACAGGGAATTGCATGGCTCACATGCCTGCGCTTTCCTGTAGGAGCGGCCTTGTGCCGCGAAAGGGCCGCAAAGCGGTCCCCGGCCAACAAAGCAACACCGGATCGACCATGACCGACAAACCCACCCTGCACCCGCGCAACCGCCACCAGGGCCGCTACGACTTCCCCGCGCTGATCAAGGCGCACCCGGACCTGGCCCGCTTCACCATCACCAACCCCTACGGCAAGCCCAGCATCGACTTTGCCAACCCCGAAGCCGTGCGGGTGTTCAACCGTGCCCTGCTCAAGGCCCAGTACGGCATCCAGCACTGGGACATCCCGGCAGACTACCTGTGCCCGCCGATCCCCGGCCGCGCCGACTACATCCACGTGCTGGCCGACCTGCTGGCCGAGGACAACGCCGCCGAGGTGCCTCGCGGCGCCCAGGTGCGGGTTCTGGACATCGGTGTCGGCGCCAACTGCATCTACCCCCTGCTGGGCCACAGCGACTACCGCTGGCGTTTCCTCGGCTCGGACATCGACACCACCGCCCTGGCCTCGGCCAAGGCCATCGTCCAGGCCAACAAACTCGACAAGGCCATCGGCCTGCGTCAGCAACCCCAGCCCAGGCATATCCTCGCCGGGCTCCTGCAGGCAGACGAGCGCTTCGACCTGACCTTGTGCAATCCACCCTTCCACGCCTCGCGCGAAGAAGCCACCCGCGGCAGCCAGCGCAAATGGAAGAACCTCGGCAAGCAGGACCCCAAGCGCAAGTTGCCGGTGCTGAATTTTGGCGGGCAGAACAACGAACTGTGGTGCGAAGGTGGCGAAATCCGCTTCGTCAGCCAACTGGTCGGCGAAAGCGTGCAGTACGCCGAACAGGTGCTGTGGTTCACCAGCCTGGTATCGAAGGCCAGCAACCTACCGGGCATAGAGGCTGCCTTGAAGAAGGCCGGGGTGAAAGCCCTGCGCATCGTCGAGATGGGCCAGGGCCAGAAACAGAGCCGGATGGTCGCCTGGAGCTTCCACGACGACGCGGCCCGCCAGGCATGGCACGCCCGGCGTAAATCACGGGCATGAAAAAACCGCGCCCGGGCAAGCCGGGCGCGGTTTCGTCAACGCATCAACAATTACTTGTTGATCGAGTCGGTCAGCACTTTGGCTGGAACGAACTTGACGACTTTCTTGGCAGCGATTTCGATGGCGGCGCCAGTCGAAGGGTTGCGGCCGGTACGGGCAGGACGCTCGGTGACTTTCAGCTTGCCGATGCCTGGCAGGGTGATTTCAGCGCCGTTTTCCAGTTGGTCGGCGACGATCTGGCCCAGTTGCTCCAGGGCAGCGCGCGCGGTGGTTTTCGGCGCGTCGATGGATTCGGCGATATCGGCAATCAGTTGGTCTTTGGTCAGTGCCATGTTGATGTTCCTTCCCTATCAAATTCAGTGGTTGTGCAGCGTGCTTGGTCGGTGGTCGGGCCAGCCCGGGACAATCCAGAGGCCGCGTCGATCGCGTATGTAGATGCGCAAATCGGCGTTTGGTTCGACACCCCGCAAACGTGCTGCCAGCAATGCGCCACACAAGGGGCGCAAGACCGCGCAAAGCTACCACAGGAATCGATAAATATCCGCTGTCGACATTGATTTTGTGCAGGTTTTTCGGGGGTTTTCGGAAAAATCGCAAAAAAATGAACAAAAAACGAACAACCGGCATTTCCGCCAACATCTGGCCACTGCATCACCCCTGCCCTGAGGTAAACTGAGCGACTTTTGCAGCGCGGCTTTCCCCCGCCCACACCACCGAGATTTCCATGCCAATCCGTCATTGCATCGTTCACCTGATCGACAAGAAGCCCGATGGCAGCCCCGCCGTGCTCCATGCGCGCGACAGCGAACTGGCAGCGTCCGACGCCATCGAAAACCTCCTGGCCGACCTCAACGACAGCTACAACGCCAAGCAAGGCAAAGCCTGGGGCTTCTTCCACGGCGAATCCGGCGCCTACCCGTTCAGTGGCTGGCTCAAGCAGTATCTGGACGAGGAAAAGGACTTCGCCACCTTCAGCCGCGTCGCCATCGAGCACCTGCAGAAGCTGATGGAGGAATCCAACCTCTCCACCGGCGGCCACGTGCTGTTCGCCCACTACCAGCAAGGCATGACCGAATACCTGGCCATCGCCCTGCTGCACCACAGTGAAGGCGTGGCGGTGAACGCAGAACTCGACGTCACCCCGTCGCGCCACCTTGACCTCGGCCAGCTGCACCTGGCAGCGCGGGTCAACCTGTCCGAGTGGAAGAACAACCAGAACTCGAAGCAGTACATCTCGTTCATCAAGGGCAAGAATGGCAAGAAGGTCTCGGATTACTTCCGCGACTTCATCGGCTGCCAGGAAGGGGTCGATGGCCCCGGCGAAACCCGCACCCTGCTCAAGGCGTTCAGCGACTTCGTCGAAAAAGAGGACCTTCCGGAAGAGTCTGCCCGGGAGAAGACCCAGACCCTGGTCGACTACGCCACCACCCAGACCAAACTGGGCGAGCCGGTGACGCTCGAGGAGCTGTCCAGCCTGATCGACGAGGACCGCCCGGAGGCGTTCTACGACCACATCCGCAACAGCGACTACGGGCTGTCGCCGGAGATCCCGGCAGACAAACGCACCCTCAACCAGTTCCGCCGTTTCACTGGGCGCGCCGAGGGCCTGTCGATCAGCTTCGAAGCGCATTTGCTGGGCTCGAAGGTGGAGTATGACGAAGAGGCTGGCACGCTGGTGATCAAGGGCCTGCCAACCCAGCTGATCGACCAACTGAAACGACGAAAAGACTGATTACACCCGTAGGAGCGGCTTTAGCCGCGAACACCGGCAACGCCGGTGCCATCCACCGCGTCGCCTGCATCGTGGCTGAAGCCACTCCTACAGCGAATGCAGGCGCAGCCTTGCCAACAGTGCCGGCCTCGTTCGCCAGCAAGGCTGGCGCCTACAAGGTGTCCGGCGTGCGCGCGAACGAGGCAACCAAGGCCTCCTTCGCCGATTTGCGCAGCTTCTTCACCAGCCGCTCCTGGCGCAAGGCCTCGCCCTTGTCCGGCCACTGCTCCACATACACCAGCGCCTGCGCCGGGCTGGTCTTGAAGTACCGCGCCCCCTGGCCCTTCTGATGCTTGATGAAACGCCGCTGCGGATCGTCACTGATACCGCAGTACAGCGATCCATTGGCAGCCCGCACCAGGTACACGTACCAAGGCTTGCACTCGGGGGGGATGGGTGTCTCGCTCACGGTTTCATTCGATACAGCTGAAGATGGCCGCCAGCTTACCCGCTCAACGGGCCTGCTGGAATGCACGCAAGCCCTTGAACGCTTGCTGACGCACCTTGTTCTGCAGCATCGGCGTCCAGCCAAGCAGCACGCCGGGCATGCCCAGTGCCTGCCGCGACCAGCGCCACAGGTCGAAACTGTCGTCATGCTGGCAGATCAGCCCGTCGCGAATCACGAAACGTGCCTGGATATCGTTGACCACCACACGGCCCGTCTGGCTGAACAGATAGGTCGCGACCCAATGCGCGCCGTCGCTGCGGACGTTGTCGAAGGTGAGGGTGAAGTCCTTGGCCCGGGAGGTGAGCATGCGCCACATGTCTCCGGCGTCCCGACCACGCAAGGTACCAAAGACCGGATCGCTGAAGACGATATCGTCGCTGTAGCAGGCCACCATGGCCTCGGCATCCAGGCGCTGGAAGGCCTGGTAGAAACGGGTGATCAGGGCGCTGTTGGCGTCGCTCATGGGCCGGTCCGTGCTGGGTCGAAAGCCGCACGATAATCCCTGCCCAGCCATCGCGCCATCTCCATTTGCGCCATGAATGGTGGGCAAGCCCGCTTCAGAGTTTCTCGCTGACGGCCCCGACATGCAGCGCCCGCCCAGCGCCAAGCCCGAACAGGATCGCGCCGGCGCCCAGCACCGCGAAGATCCACCCTACCGCGCTCCAGCCTCCCGTGAAGTCATGCACCAGGCCCACGGCGAATGGCCCCATCGACGCCAGCGTATACCCCACCCCTTGGGCCATGCTCGACAGGTTGGCAGCCACGTGGGCATCCTTCGACCGCAGCACGATCAGGGTCAGCGCCAGGGCGAAGGTACCGCCTTGCCCCAGCCCGAGTACCACCGCCCAGCCCCACAGCCCTTCGACGGGCGCGTACAGGCAGCCAAACAACCCGGCGAGGGTTACCAACATCACTACCACGATGGCCAGGCGCTGGTCCCTGCCACGGGTTGCCAACCAGGGTGCGCTCAAGGAGCTCGCCAGTTGCACGATCACCGAGCCGGACAGCACCAGCCCGGCTTCGGTAGGGCTCAAGCCGCGCCCGATCAGGATCGACGGCAACCAGCCGAACACGATATAGGCCAGTGACGATTGCAGCCCCATGTACAGGGTCACCTGCCAGGCCAGCGGATCGCGCCACAGGCCGCGCACGCGATAGGCCACCTTGTGCAGACCATGACCCTGTCGGGCCTGGGGCAGCCACATCAGCATCGCCAGCAGCGCGGGCAACATCCAGACGCCCAGCCCCATGGCCCAACTGCCGTCAAAGTGCTGCGCCAGGGGCACGGTCGCCCCCGCAGCCATGGCCGCCCCCAGGCACAAGGCCATGGTGTAGACCCCCGTCAGGGTGCCCGCATGCCGTGGGAAATCGCGTTTGACGATGCCCGGCAGCAAGACGCCGATGATGCCGATGCTCGCCCCCGCCATCAGGCTGCCGAGGAAGACGCCGGTCACCCCGAGTGTGCTGCGCACGAGGATGCCCAGCGCCAGGGTGAGGAGAATGCCGAAGATCACCCGCTCGCTGCCGAATCGGCGCGCAAGGATCGGCGCCAGCGGCGCGAACAGCCCCAGGCACAGCACCGGCAGCGTGGTCAGCAGGCCGGCCTGGGAGGCATTGAGCCCCAGCCCTTCGGCGACCTGGCCAAGCACCGGCGCCATGCTCGACAGCGCCGGGCGCAGGTTCAGCGCCACCAGCACCAGCCCGAGCAACAGCAGCCAGGGGCGGTGTACCGCTGGCGGCTGCTGCTGGACCTGCTCGTCATCGGCTTCGGCGTCGATCAGCAGCTCGTCAAGTTCCGCTTCGCGGGGGTGAGTGTTCCGGGGCTGTTGCATGACCTTCTCCCTGTCAGGATTCGATAAGGGTCCGGCTCAGGCGCTTGGCCCGCTGCGGATCGCGTTGCTCGATGGCGTCGAGAATGTCCCAGTGCAGGTCAAGCACGGCCTGGCTGCGGGGGATGTCACCCATGTTGTGTTGCAGGGTTGCGGCCACCACGCCGGAGAAATAGCGGTACAACTCGCTGAGTGCGGGGTTGTGGGCGGCGTCGACCAGGCGTTGATGGAACACCAGGTCGCAGGTGACATAGGTGTCCAGGTCGCCGTGGAAATGGCCCGCGCTGTGCTGCAGGGCCTGGCGCAGGTCGCGCAGGTCTTGGTCACTGCGACGCAGGGCGGCCAGGGCAATGGCTTCGGCTTCAAGGATGTGGCGGGTCTCGCGGGCATGCTCCAGGGTGCAGTTGGACATGGCCTGGACGGCCTGCAGCGGGTCCTGGGCCGTGCGCAGGTAGCTGCCATCGCCCTGGCGGATCTCCACCAGCCCGCTGAAGGCCAGCACGCGCATGGCTTCACGGACGGTATTGCGGCTGATGCCGAGGTCGCTGGCCAGCTCGGGCTCGGTGGGCAGGCGCTGGCCTACCGACCAGGTGCCCTTGGCGATGCGATCGCGGAGCTGGTCGACGGCTTGCTCCACCAGGGAGCGTTTGATCAGGGGGGACATCTATTACGTCCAATCATCGGATGAATTTGTCGCGACGGTGGACGATAGCGGGTTTTGGGGCGTTGGCGCAAGGATTCGGGTTTCAGGGGGGAGTATTGATTGCGGGTTGCACGCTGCCCAAGAGATCGAGCGCGGCGCTCGATCTCACAGGCGCTGCAATGCTTGCGTCGAACAACCTGAAACCTCCTATCCAACAGGACCTCAGCCGAAAGGCCGCAGCCCCTGCCTCATCCCAAACAGAAACAACAGCAAATCGTGGTCCGGCTCGACCCGCGCCTGCCCGGGTTTGACCACCACCCGCGGCAACGGACAAGCCCCACCTACCTCGGCCTTGCTGAACACCATCGGCCTGGGTTGCTCCCAGGCAGCCGCGGCCACCGTGGTGACCCCCAGCGCCCCGATGAAAAACAAAGCTCGAGCGATTTCTAGTTTCATTGCTCTAACCCTTTGACAACGCTGCCAAACGCCATCTGGTAAAAATAGAGCAGGCTGCGCCACTCCGCCTCGTTCAACGACGAATGGCGACGTAGCTGACGCAAGTCGTTGTACGCCGCACGCTGGCAACGGATACGCCGCCGGCACTTCTCAAGGTCGAGCAGCGCAACCTCGACACGGGCCTGTTCACCCTCGCCGATCACCTTCACGAACACGTGTTTGCCGTACAGGCAGCCATGCTGCCAATGCCCCAGGTGCATGCGCGCCAGGTTGTCGGCCAGATCCTTGAGCATGCGCTCGTGCACCGCTTGCGGATACCGCTCACGGGCGCCGTCGGCATGCCAGGCGTCGAGCTCGACAAAACCGTCCAACGCCTCGCTGACCAGCAAGGCCCGCCACTGCTGATCGGCGTCACGCTCGGCACCCGCGAAGACAATTCTCGGTACCCTTACCCCCAGTTGCTCGAAGCTGTTCAGCGCATCAAGCTCGCGCAAGACCGTCGGCCGACCAAACGGATGCAGCAGGCTGCGATAGATATGCCCAACCTGGCGCTTGGCATAAAGCGTCTGTCCAGTGTCCGTGGACAACCGCTGCACTCCACTCTCGCCGCCACGCCGCTGGTTGGGCTCTTCGACCCACTCCCCTTGCTGCTGCCAGTAATAATCGAACTGCCTGGTCTCTCTCTGGGCCACTGCCATCAATACCTACCCTTTGCGCAATACGTACACTCGCCACATGGCATAGAACGGCAGGAAGTCGAGTCGTTCCTGAATTCTGAATCCGGCTGAAACAAATTCTTCTTCTACTGTAGCCGCTGGTAACACAAAACGGTTCTGGTAGCTGTCCTGCTCCGCCCGCTGGCTACGCCGTGCTTCCAGCTTTCTACGCCGCCATGCCTTGAAATTCCCATCCACCCACAGCGACAAGATTACGCTATCGCGACTAACTCGTTGAAATTCCGAAAGAATAGTTTGTCGATGAGCAGGATCGCCGATGTGGTGGAACAAGCGCATGCAGAAGATGCTGTCCACCGAATTGTCCGGCAGATCAATAGCGAAAGCCGAAGTTTGCAAAGGCCGTACCCGCGCCACCACCTCTGGCGGTTGCGCCGCACAAGCTGTCTCGATCATCGCCGCAGAATTGTCGGCGCCAATGATCACGCGGTTGGGTTTTTCCGCCAGCAAAGGCCAGAAGCGCCCGGCACCACAAGGCAGGTCCAGGACCAGTCCAGGCTCTCCGGCAAGGGTCAAGGCACGACGGGCCAGTTGTTCATCACGCTGGTGCGACAAGCGACGGGCCAGGCCATCCTGGTGCTTGCGGAAATACTCCTGGGCATGATCCCGATCGTACTTGTCGGAAAATTCGAGTTTGATAGGGCTTCGCATAAGGCATCTCCTGACTCCAATGCGCCCACCTTAGGTAGACAAGCGTTGGCGTCAGGTCATGCAGATGTGAAAAATCTGTCAGTGCAAAACACAGATGTTACAAGAAGTTAATCAGCGATCGATGCCTGTTCGCTGCCATCTGCATCCAGATTCGCCGTTTTTCCTTGGCTCAGGTCCACATGGAAACGGCAGCCATGGGGCAGCGTCGTCGTCAGGGTGACCCGCCACCCCTGGTCATCGCAGATACGTTGAACCAGCGACAGGCCCAAGCCCAGCCCCTCTCCACGACGCTCGTCGCCACGCACGAACGGCCGGAACATCGCTTCGCGCTGTTCCTCGGGGATCCCCACGCCGCTATCCTCGACGCTGAAACCTGCAGGCTCGAGGCTCAAGCGAATGTAGCCACTGTCGGTGTAGTGGGCCGCATTGCGCAACAGGTTACCCATCACCGATTGCAGGAACGTGGCGTTGTACAACACCTGGCTGGCACCGGCGCGGCCATCGTAGTGCAGTGCCAGGCCCTTCTGCTCGATGGTGTCGCGCCATACGCCGGTCAGGTCATCGGCGACTTCACGCAGGGTTGCACGGGACGCCACCGCACCTTCATCACGCTGGGCACGGGCAAGCATGAGGAAGGTCTTAACCAATTCGCGCATCTCTTCCGTGGCCCGGGCGATTCGCTCGACCTGGCTACGCGAACGGCTGTCCAGGTTCGGGTTCTCCATCAACAGTTCACAGGAGGTGGCCAGCACCATCAACGGTGTACGCAGTTCGTGGCTGACATCACTGGTGAACAGTCGTTCGCGGGTCAACGCATCGCGCAGGCGCCCCAGGGTGTCGTCGAACGCCACCGCCAGTTGGCCGACCTCGTCTGCGGCGTAGTCCGGCGCCAAGGGTGGCGCCAACCCGAGCAACTGGTCACGATGGCGCACCTGGCGGGCCAAGCGGATCACCGGTGCCATCACCCGGCGGGCCAGCAGCCAACCGAGGATCACCGCCAGCGCCAGGCTGAGCACGAAGCCGACCACCACCACCGCGAACAGGACCCGCTCGCGTTCCTCGAAATCGCTCTGGTCCTGCAGCAGTACATAACGGCGACCATCGACGATTTCGACCATGGCGTGGTACGACAGCTGGTCGCGAAACACTTCGTGGAAGCCCGCATCAAGGTGACGCAGGTCCTTGGGCAGCTCGAAGTCATCGCGCCCGCCACTGAAGTAGAACAACTGGTCCGGGCGCGGGCGATGGCTCCAGTCGCTGACGCTGTCCATTCGCAACAGGCGCTGCAGGTCACCGCCGAGCACCGACGAGATCAAACGCTCCTCGACCAGATGGACAGTGGCGACGATGCCGAAAGCGAACGCCCCGGCCACCAACGCGCTCATCAAGGCAAAGGCGATGATGATGCGCTGGGCAAGGCTCTGCTTAAACTCCATCGCGGCCCTCGGCGAGGCGATAGCCGACGCCATGGACGGTATGCAGCAGGGCTTTCTCGAACGGTTTGTCGATTACTTGGCGCAACTGGTGGACATGGCTGCGCAGGCTGTCGCTGTCCGGGCAGTCATCGCCCCACAGGGCTTCCTCCAGCACTTCACGGCGCAGCACGTGGGGGCTCTTCTGCATCAACACGGCCAACAGCTTCAGACCGACCGGGTTGAGCTTGAGCAGGCGGCCCTGGCGGGTGACTTCCAACGTGTCGAGGTCATAGCTCAGGTCGGCGACCTGCAGCGTGCGACGGCCGCCCCCCTGGGCGCGGCGCAAAACCGCTTCGATGCGCGCGGCCAGTTCGGACAGGGCGAACGGCTTGAGCAGGTAGTCGTCGGCGCCGGAGCGGAACCCTTGCAGGCGGTCGTCCAGCTGATCGCGGGCGGTGAGCATGATCACCGGGGTATCGCGGCGCGCATCTTCGCGCAGGCGCTTGCACAGCGTGTAGCCATCGATGCCGGGGAGCATGATGTCGAGCACGATCAGGTCGTAGTGTTCGGTGGCGGCCAGGTGCAGGCCGGAAAGACCGTCCTGGGCGCAGTCGACGGTATAGCCCTTCATACCGAGGTAGTCGGCCAGGTTGGCCAGGATATCGCGGTTGTCTTCAACCAAAAGAATGCGCATCGGGTTCTCCTGTGCGGCGCTTCGCTCGCGGCGCGGCAGGCGCAGCTTAAGGCCATCGCCCGCGTCGTACCAGCCCTGCGGAGAAATCGCCGAACTTGACAGATTTTTCACTGATCCTTCACGGACACAGGATAGCGGGCGCCCGACAATGCCCGGTCTTTTTCAGTCCTCTGGAGCTGTCATGCCGGAAACCCTCCGCCCTCGCCCGATCAACCCGTGGCTGTACCTGGGCATTCCTTTCATCACGGCCGTGGCCCTGATCCTGCTCGAATGGACCTCGCTGGACCTGGACGTGGCCGACCTGTTCTTCGACCAGGCCGCCGGTGAATTCATCGGCCGTCACAGCTACCTGCTGGAGACCGTACTGCACGACCGCGTCAAGCAAGGGGTGATTGCCTTTGGGCTGATCGCCGTGGCCGGGTTCGCCGCGAGCTTCTTCTGGAAGCGGCTGTTCGGCTGGCGCCGCGAACTGGGCTGCCTGGTACTGGCGCTGGGACTGTCGACGGCCTTTGTCACGCCCTTGAAGAAGGTGACCCAGGTACAGTGCCCCTGGAGCCTGACCCAGTATGGTGGCAAGGAAACCTACAGCAAGTTGCTGGAACCGCGCCCGCCCACCGACAAACCCGGGCTGTGCTGGCCGGGTGGCCATGCGGCAACCGGGTTCTGCCTGTTCGGCCTGTTCTTCATGCTGCGTGACCGGCGCCCGCGCCTGGCACGGGCGGCCCTGGCGCTGGCGTTCGTGGCTGGCTCGGTGTTGTCGGTCGGGCGGATGATGCAGGGGGCGCACTTCTTGTCGCACAACGTGTGGACGGCGGTGTTCTGCTGGTTGATCGGGTTGGGGTCGTATTACCTGGTGTTGTATCGCCGGGGTGTGGCGGTTGCGGCAGCGCCGCAGAATAGCGTCGCCTGATCGCGGATGAATCCGCTCCTACAGGGGCGGATTCATCCGCGAGGGGTTGGACGCCAACAAAAAGCCCCGCACTAGGCGGGGCTTTTTTGTAGCAGGGGGTAAGGCTGGCTTACATCATGCCGCCCATGCCACCCATGCCGCCCATGTCAGGCATGCCAGCAGCTGGCTTGTCTTCCGGCAGGTCGGCAACCATGGCTTCGGTGGTGATCATCAGACCGCCGATCGAAGCTGCGGCTTGCAGGGCCGAACGAGTGACCTTGGCTGGGTCCAGGATGCCCATCTCGATCATGTCGCCGTACTCGCCGGTAGCGGCGTTGTAACCGAAGTTGCCCGAACCTTGCTTGACCTTGTCAGCAACAACGCTTGGCTCGTCGCCGGCGTTGGCAGTGATCTGGCGCAGCGGCGCTTCGACGGCGCGACGCAGCAGGGCGATACCGACGTTCTGCTCTTCGTTGTCGCCTTTGAGGTCGGCAATGGCAGCCAGGGCGCGAACCAGGGCCACGCCACCGCCAGGCACCACGCCTTCTTCGACGGCTGCGCGGGTAGCGTGCAGGGCGTCTTCAACGCGGGCTTTCTTCTCTTTCATCTCGACTTCGGTGCCGGCACCGACCTTGATCACGGCAACACCGCCAGCCAGTTTGGCCAGGCGCTCTTGCAGCTTCTCACGGTCGTAGTCCGAAGAGGTTTCTTCGATCTGGGCACGGATCTGCTTGACGCGTGCTTCGATGTCGCCGTCGGCGCCAGCGCCGTCGATGATGGTGGTGTTTTCCTTGGACAGGATGACGCGCTTGGCGTTACCCAGGTGCTCCAGGGTGGCGGTTTCCAGGGACAGGCCGATTTCCTCGGAGATGACCTGGCCGCCGGTCAGGGTGGCGATGTCCTGCAGCATGGCCTTGCGGCGGTCGCCGAAGCCAGGTGCCTTGACCGCTGCAACCTTGACGATGCCGCGCATGTTGTTGACGACCAGGGTCGCCAGGGCTTCGCCTTCGACGTCTTCGGCAACGATCAGCAGCGGACGGCCGGCCTTGGCAACGGCTTCCAGCACTGGCAGCAGTTCGCGGATGTTGGAGATCTTCTTGTCGACCAGCAGCAGCAGCGGGCCTTCCAGCTCGGCAACCATGGTGTCCGGCTTGTTGACGAAGTAGGGCGACAGGTAGCCGCGATCGAACTGCATGCCCTCTACGACGGACAGTTCGTTTTCCAGGCCCGAGCCTTCTTCAACGGTGATCACGCCTTCTTTACCGACTTTTTCCATGGCTTCGGCGATGATTTCACCGATGGAGTTGTCGGAGTTGGCGGAGATGGTGCCTACCTGGGCGATGGCCTTGGAGTCGGCGCATGGCTTGGACAGGTTTTTCAGCTCGGCGACGATGGCGGCGGTGGCCTTGTCGATGCCGCGCTTCAGGTCCATCGGGTTCATGCCGGCAGCGACGGCTTTCAGGCCTTCGTTGACGATGGCCTGGGCCAGGACGGTAGCGGTGGTGGTGCCGTCGCCGGCAGCGTCGTTGGCCTTGGATGCAACTTCCTTGACCAGCTGGGCGCCCATGTTCTCGAAGGCGTCTTTCAGCTCGATTTCTTTGGCGACGGAAACGCCGTCCTTGGTGATGGTCGGCGCGCCGAAGCTCTTGGCCAGGACCACGTTACGGCCTTTCGGGCCCAGGGTCGCTTTTACCGCGTCAGCCAGAACGTTGACACCAACCAGCATTTTCTTACGGGCGGAATCGCCGAATTTTACGTCTTTAGCAGCCATGATCGTTTAATCCTTGGAATTCTTTGGAATAACGGGAAGTCGGGGGGAAATCAGCCTTCGATGACGGCCAGGATTTCGTTCTCGGCCATGACCAGCAGGTCTTCGCCGTCGACTTTCACGGTGTTGCTGCCCGAGTAAGGGCCGAAAACCACTTTGTCACCCACTTTCACGGCCAGCGCGCGTACTTCGCCGTTGTCCAGGATGCGACCGGTGCCGACGGCGACGACTTCGCCGCGGTTTGGTTTTTCAGCGGCCGAACCCGGCAGGACGATACCGCCAGCGGTTTTCGATTCTTCTTCGCTGCGACGGATGACGACGCGGTCATGCAGAGGACGAAGCTTCATTGTCGATCTCTCCCAAATTGTGGTTTTCATCGGCCGGTGTCAGCACCGGCGGGTTGATTCGGTCCGGCGTTGCCGGTCAGGGCCCGCCTTCGGCGAACCCTGTGTGTCATGCCCGGTGAACTCACCGGAAACCTTGCGGTGACCACTACATGAGGCCAGTGAAATCAATTACAAGGCTTTGAATGGAAAAATTTTTGAAGGCGCGGTAGCGGGTTACTTGTCGCGACGCTCGTACTCGCCCTCGATCACATTCGGGCGATGGCCGCCATCGCGCGGCTGGGCCTGGAACGGGTCATCCTGGAACGCGCGCTGGCGCAAGGTTTGCTCTTCGGCACGGCGGCGCAGCTTGCCGGCCACCAGGCGGCGGGTGAAAGGCAACAAGCACAGCACACCCAGCACGTCGCTGATGAAGCCCGGCAGCAGCAGCAGGCCACCACCGACGGCCAGCATCAGGCCCTGGAACATGTCCTCGGCGGGCAGTTCGCCGCGCTGCAGGCTTTCACGGGCACGCAGGGCGGTGGCCAGGCCGGCCACGCGCATCACCAGCACACCCAGGGCGGAACCGGCGATGATCAGCAGCAACGCCGGGAAGAAACCGATGGCGGCGCTGACCTTGACGAAGACGAACAGCTCCAGCACCGGAAAAATCAAAAACAGCAACAGAAAAGCACGCATCCAGAATTCCTCGACGGAAGAGAATCTTCCCGTAAGACCTCAAATGGATGCGCCGGCTCGAATTTTCAACCCTCGACCTCTGTCGCAACCGGCCATTGGTCGGCGCGAGCCAGCAGCACCAAGGCTTCGCGGACTTGTGTCGGCGTGTTGCAAATGTTCGGAAACGCCAGCCAGTGAACCCCCTGGCCAATGCGCAGGTGCATGCCCTCGCTGTCGATTCCGACCATTTCCGCCGATGCAGTACGCGGCAAGCCGGTCAGCTCGATGTAATGAGCGATGGCATTGGCATGATCGCTGTTCATGTGCTCGATCATGCTGGCTTCGACCTTGCCAACGAAGGGGTTGGCCAGGGTGACCTGGTCGAGCCAGTGGATCGCACCGAAGCCGCCGATGTAGCGGTGGCGTACCGGCTCAAGTACCCAGAAATCGAAATCGTGGGCCTTGTGGTAGTTCGCCGACTCGGGAAAGTACCGGTAGTAGCGTGCCGCCGCCGCTTCGATGGCCGCCTCGTCGGTCAGCTTGTGCGCTTCGGCCATGACCGTCAGCCGGCCGACCGCCTGGACATCCTCGGCGTCACGCTCCCCCACCAGCAGCGAACACTTGGGGTCTTTCTGCAGGTTGTGGGTGTGCTGGGCGATACGGCTGATGAGGATCAGCGGATGCCCCTCGGCATCCAGGCAGTACGGGACCACCGAACCGAAGGGGTAGCCGGGCATGGACTTGGAGTGGGTCGAGAGCACGCCGCGGTATTCCTTGAGCAGCAGTTCCCGGGCGGGGCGGAGGGCGTTGGTACTCACTGGCGTGGGCTCCTGGCAGCGATTCGATGGATGACAAGATAAGCATTATCACCCTCCCCTGCCACAGGATCTGCAGAGGTCGCGGTTCGCCGGCAAGCCGGCTCCTACCTTGGACCTGTAGGAGCCGGCTTGCCGGCGATGGGGCGCACCGCGCCCCCGGCAACCTACCAGGTAACGCCAAACCCAGCGGTATAGCGCGTCTTGTCCAGGTCACTGTCCCGCGTGCCCTTGATCAGGTCCTTCTCGGCCTTGAGGTTGAGCGAGGCCCATTCGGTAACCTTGTAGCGCAGGCCCATCTCGGCATCCAGCGAGAAGTCGGCAACGCCCCCCAGCGGCTTGCCGAACTCGCCATTGGTGAAGAATTCCACCCGCTTGCCGATCAGGTAGCGGTTGTAATCCCACTTCACGGCGGCGGAATAGAAGTTGTCCTTGCCACCGTCGCGGTATTCGAAATCGGTGCGGTTGATCAGCGACCCCAGGGAGAACGCGCCCAGTTCATCGTCCCAGAACTG
Organism: Pseudomonas sp. MWU13-3659; assembly: GCF_023757525.1. Taxonomy (NCBI): domain Bacteria; kingdom Pseudomonadati; phylum Pseudomonadota; class Gammaproteobacteria; order Pseudomonadales; family Pseudomonadaceae; genus Pseudomonas; species Pseudomonas sp. MWU13-3659. Next base: position 164,400 of record NZ_JAMSHW010000011.1, read on the forward strand.
GTAGCCCGGGCCGGTACCGACGGTGCGCTGGCGGGCCAGGTCCTCGATCTGGTCACGCTTGTACTCCAGGCGGCCCTGCCAGAACCACTTGTCGGTGATGAAGCGGTCCAGGGCGTACTCGGCGCTCCAGTTGTTGGTGGTGGTGACCTCGTCCTTCGTCTCGCGGTTGTACTCGCCTTCAGCATTGTGTCGCCAGCGGCCATGGCGGGCAGTGGTCTTGAAGCTGACGTCGTAGTCGTCGCTGTTGGTTTCGGCGCGCTTGTAGTCCATCGCCACGTCGACATTGCCTTTCCACAGGAAATCCTCGACCAGTGGCCGGGGTTTCATGATCTGCTCGATACTGGCCAGCTCGACGGTCTTGGGCGCCTCACCGTTGGCCAGCGTCACCTTGCCAGGCTCCGCGGCCTTGAGCGACTTGGCTTTCTCGCCGCTGTAGGCGTCCTGCTTGACCAGCAGTTCCTGGTCGCTCTCCAGCGTCTTGACCTGCTTCCAGTCCAGCGCGATCGAGCCGCCATAAGGCGTCTCCAGCAACAGCTTGCCGCCGTCGAAGACCTTGATCTTGCCGCTGAGCCGGTCTCCGTTCTTCATCCATACGGTGTCGGCGAGCGCCGGGGCGCAGAGTGAGGCAGCGATGAGGCACAGCAGGGTTCTAGAATGCATAAGCGGACTACTGGTTCGATTTGGCGAAAAAGCCGGGCATTATCCGGATCGACACGGCTTGAGCAAGGACAGACCGAGGTCATGCCGACGAGTTCAATTCTCATTACCCACCACCGTTCATCCGTTTTCATCCACAGGTCAGGAGTCGTCTGATGTCCAGCGACACATCCCTCAGCCACGAAAATGCCAAGGCCCGACGAACGGCCCTGTATTCGGTGCTGGGGCAAGTCCCACCGGGCAAGGTGGTCAGCTATGGCCAACTCGCCGAACTGGCGGGGCTCGGCCGCGCGGCACGCTGGGTAGGCCGCACCCTCGGACAACTGCCCGCCGACACCCGCCTGCCCTGGCATCGGGTGCTTGGCGCTGGCGGGCGGTTGAGCCTGGCCCTGGGCACGCCATCGGGCGACGAACAACGCGCCCGATTGCGCGCAGAAGGCGTCAACCTGACCAATAATCGTGTGGATATGGCGCGCCATGGCTGGCGCCCGATGGAGCACAGCGGTTAGAGTGCGCGCTTTGTTTTCGCTAACTTGAGGCAGATGTTGGCCCATGCCCCGTAAAACCTGGCGCGCTGCGCTCGCTGCCTATGCCAGCCCGTCAACCTTGGTGCTTTTGCTGCTCGGATTCGCCGCCGGCCTGCCTTACATGCTGGTGTTCTCGACGCTGTCGGTGTGGTTGCGCGAGGCGGGCGTGGCCCGCGAGACCATCGGCTACGCCAGCCTGATCGGCCTGGCCTATGCGTTCAAGTGGGTGTGGTCGCCCCTGCTCGACCAGTGGCGCCTGCCACTGCTCGGCGGCATGGGCCGTCGTCGCTCCTGGCTGCTGCTGTCGCAGGGGCTGGTGGTGGTGGGCTTGATCGGCATGGGCTTCTGCGACCCGCAAAAGCACCTGTCGTGGCTGATCGCTCTCGCCGTACTGGTGGCTTTCGCCTCGGCCACCCAGGACATCGCCGTCGACGCCTACCGCCTGGAGATCGCCGACGACCAACGTCAGGCCGCCCTTGCCGCCAGCTACATGGCCGGCTACCGGGTTGCCGCGCTGCTGGCCACCGCTGGCGCGCTGTTCTTCGCCGAATGGTTCGGCTCCACAGGCTTCAGCTACCTTCACCAGGCCTGGACCGGCACCTACGTGCTGTTCGGCGTACTGATGCTGCCGGCGTTGTTCACCACCCTGGTGATGCGTGAACCTCCGGTTCCCCTGCGCACCCAGCTGTCGGCGGCGCGCTACGGGCTGATGCACCAGTTGGCTTCGGTGTTCGTGCTGATCATCCTGCTGGTCTCGGTGCCCGCCAGCTTCACCCAGATGTACAACACCGACTGGGCCAGCGTGGTGTTCGGCGACTCGACCCTGCTCGACCTGCTGCTCGAGGACCGTGCCTTCCTGCGCCTGATCCTCTATGCACTGCTGACTTGGCTGTGCCTGTCGTCCATGGGTCGTCGCGGCCTGGCACCGGTGCTCACGCCAGTCAACGACTTCATCACCCGCTACCGCTGGCAGGCCCTGCTGCTGCTCGGGCTGATCGCCACGTACCGCATGTCGGACACGGTGATGGGCGTAATGGCCAATGTGTTCTACATCGACATGGGCTTCACCAAGGACCAGATCGCCAGCGTCAGCAAGATCTTCGGCCTGATCATGACCCTGGTCGGCGCTGGTGCCGGTGGCCTGCTGATCGTGCGCTTCGGCATCCTGCCAATCCTGTTCATCGGCGGCGCAGCCTCGGCGGCCACCAACATCCTGTTCCTGATGCTGGCCGACATGGGTCCGAACCTGGAAATGCTGGTGGTGACCATCTCGCTGGACAACTTCAGTTCCGGGCTGGCCACCTCGGCGTTCGTCGCCTACCTGTCGAGCCTGACCAACTTGAAGTTCTCGGCCACGCAATACGCCCTGCTCAGCTCGATCATGCTGCTGTTGCCGCGCCTGATCGGCGGCTATTCAGGGGTGATGGTGGAAAAGTTCGGCTATCACGATTTCTTCCTGATCACCGCCCTGCTGGGCGTACCAACGCTGGTGCTGATCGCCTTGCACTGGCGCCAGGAGATCGGGCGGGGAAAGCAGGCACCGGTCCAGAGCCCCGCGGCTGAACAAAGCTGACCGAAGGGGGCCATGCCCCCTTTTCGCCGGCAAGCCGGCTCCTGCAGGTATCGCCTATCGGTAGGAGCCGGCTTGCCGGCGAACCAGGCCAACTCGCTTATTGTGCGACAGCCTCTTCCCCTGCCCGCCGGCCCACCACGAACCACAGCGGCCACAGCGCCAGGGCGCCCGCCACGCTTGCGCCCAGGGCAAAGTGCATCAAGCTCGCTCCCGCACCCAGCATCGCCAGCACCGCGCCGCCCAACCCCAGCAAGGCGATGGTGATCATCCCCAGCATCGCCGACACCAGCCCCTTGCTCTGCTCGCTGGAGAACAGCGTCATGCGGTACAGCACCGCGTTGGCCACGCCCAGGCCAAGCGCATACAGCGACATCCCGGCCACCACGCTGGGCACCGTCGGCCAGAGCCAGGTCGCCAGGAGCATCAGGCCGAGGCCCGCCAGGTAAGGCAGGAGCGCCCCACGCACCAGTGCAGGCAGCGGATAGCGATCGGCAATGCGGTTGATGATCAGGTTGCCCAGGATCAGCCCGCCAAACACCGGCAGCTGCCACAAGGCGTATTCCATCCTGCTCAGGCCCTCGTCGGTGATCAACAGCACTGGCGACAGGCCGATCCAGCCGATCAGCGGCAGGCCCACCAGCCCCAGTGCCGCACTGCCGGCGACGAAGCGGCGGTTGCTCAGCAGTTGGCCGTAACCGGCGAGCAAGGGCAGCAGGTGGATCGGCGTGAACGGCAGGCGCGAGCCGTCGCGGCGCTCCACCCCCAGGGTTTCGGGCATCAGCCGGTACAGCAGCACCCAACACAACACCGCGCCTGCGGCAAATGCGACGAACAGCCAGCGCCAGTCCAGCCACTCCAGCAGCAAGGTACCGACCAACGGCCCCAGCAGTGGCGATAGCAGGGCGATGTTGGCCAGCAGGGCCATCATGCGCACCGCGTCGGCCTCGCTGAACGCTTCGTTCAACGCCGGGTAGCTGACCGTGACCACGAAGCCCAGGCCGATGCCCTGCAGCAGGCGCAACACGTTGAACAAACCAATATCGTTCGCCCAGAAGGTCGCCAGGCAGGCCACGCCGAAGAGCACGCACCCCGACAACAGCAAGGGCCGCCGGCCGAAGCGGTCGGACAGCGGGCCGATCAGCCATTGCAGGACCACGCCGCCCAACAGGTACAGGTTCAGGGCATGGGGAATGTATTGAGGGCTGGCCTTGAGGTCGTCGACCACCACCGGCATGGCCGGCATGACCGCGTCGCTGGCCAGGTAGGTCAGCAACTCGAACAGCGCCAGGGTCAGGCCGAACAGCAAGGCGCGCAGGGGGGTGATGTACAGCAGAGGTTTCATGATGGCTATCGGGTGTGGACAGTGGAGTCAGGGTATATGCCAGATGTGCCGGGCGGTTGGCTGTGAACAAGTGTAATGGGATGGAAAACAACGAGGCCGCCACGCGCCCCTTCGCCGGCAAGCCGGCTCCTACACAGACCGGTAGGAGCCGGCTTGCCGGCGAAGGGGCGCGTGGCGGCCCCCGACGATGCCATGCCGTTACTGCACGGCTGCTTCCTGCACCACGCGAATCACCCGCTGTGGGAACGGAATGTCGATCCCTTCGGCCTTGAGCCGGTCACGCGCATGCTCGTTGAGCATGAACAGCACGTCCCAGTAATCCGGGGTCTTGACCCAGATACGCAGCGACACGGTGATGGAGCTGTCACCCAGCGTGGATACCACCGCCTGCGGTGCCGGGTCCTGCAGGACCCGCGGGTCCTGGGCCAATTCCAGCAGCACGTTGCGCGCCTTCTGCAGGTCGGCGTCATAATCCACACCCACGTCGAACACGACCTTGCGGGTCGGCTGGCGGTTGGTGTTGGTGATGATGCCGTTGGACAGGCTGCCGTTGGGCATGATCACGGTCTTGTTGTCACCGGTACGCACCACGGTATGGAAGATCTGGATGCTGTCCACGGTGCCCGCGACACCCTGGGCTTCGATCCAGTCGCCGATACGGAACGGACGGAACATCAGGATCAGCACCCCACCCGCGAAGTTCGCCAGGCTGCCCTGCAAGGCCAGGCCGATGGCAAGGCCCGCGGCACCGATGGCGGCGACGAACGAGGTGGTCTCGATACCGATCATCGAAGCCACGCTGACCATCAGCAGCACCTTCAGCACGATATTGGCCAGGGAGCTGATGAAGCCCTGCAACGCCGCATCGGCACGCAGGCCGACCAGCTTGCCCAGGCGGGTGCTGAGCTTGTTGATGATCCACCAGCCGATGGCCAGTGTCAGCAGCGCCAGCAGAAGGCGGCTGCCGTATTCCATGATCAAGGGGATCCAGGTCTACGATTGACGAACCAGCTGATCGACTTCAGCGTTCAAATCCATGTTTTTCTCCTGATGCCGAGCGGCACGTACACAGTGAAGCAGGCCGCGAAACGAAAGCGGCCCGGGACCCGATGGACATCACTACGCCATCAAGGTTCCGGGCCGGCGCACGATCAGTCGCGGAAGTTGTTGAACTGCAGCGGCATGTCGAATTCCTTGGTACGCAGCAGGGCGATGGCTTCCTGCAGGTCGTCACGCTTCTTGCCGGTCACGCGCACCTGCTCGCCCTGGATGGCGGCCTGGACCTTGAGCTTGCCATCCTTGATGGTGGCGACGATCTTCTTGGCCAGGTCCTTGTCGATGCCTTCGCGGAACGTGGCTTCCTGTTTCTTTTCCTTGCCCGAGGCGTAGGGGTCCTTGGTTTCCAGGCATTTGACGTCGATCTTGCGCTTGACCAGCGCCAGGCGCAGGATTTCCAGCATCGCTTCGAGCTGGAACTCCTCTTCGGCGGTCAGCAGCACGGTCTGCTCTTTGTCCTTGAACTCGAAGCTGCCTTTGCCTTTGAGGTCGTAGCGGCGATCGAGGTCCTTGATGGCGTTGTCGACAGCGTTCTGCACTTCGTGCTTGTCCAGTTCCGATACCACGTCGAACGAAGGCATGGGTGTTCTCCAGAAAAGAAAGCGCGCTCGTCTGAAGATGGAGCGCGTCGGGATTGATGGTTAAAATGCGGACTCATTATAACGGGTTGCGAAACGCAGATGAGCAGCACCTGGCACATTCTCGGCGCCGGTAGCCTTGGCAGCCTCTGGGCCTGCCGCCTGGCCCGCGCCGGCAAGGCGGTCCGCCTGATCCTGCGCGATCCGCAGCGCCTGGCCGCCTATCAAGCAGCAGGTGGGCTGACCCTGGTCGAACAGGACCACGCCAGCCATTACGCGATACCCGCCGAAACCGGCGACGCCAATGGCCCGATCCATCGCCTGTTGGTCGCTTGCAAAGCCTATGATGCCGCGCCCGCCGTGGCCCATCTCGCCCCGCGCCTGGCCGATGGCGCGGAACTTGTGCTGTTGCAGAACGGCCTGGGCAGCCAGGACGAAGTGGCCGAGCAGGTCCCCCACGCCCGCTGCATCTTTGCCTCGAGCACCGAAGGGGCGTTCCGCGAAACCGACTGGCAGGTGCGTTTCGCCGGCCATGGCTTCAACTGGCTGGGCGACCCCGGCAACCCCGCCACGCCCACATGGTTCGATGACATGCGCGAGGCTGGCATTCCTGCCGAATGGACCGTCGACATCCTTCCCCGCCTATGGCGCAAACTGGCGCTCAACTGCGCGATCAACCCACTCACCGTGTTGCACGACTGCCACAACGGCGGCCTGCTGGAGCACCTGGTCGAAGTCACCGGGCTGTGCGACGAACTGGCCGAGCTGTTGCGTCGCTGCGGCCAGCCCAAGGCCGCCGACGACCTGCACGAGGAAGTGCAACGGGTCATCCTCGCCACCGCGGCCAACTACTCTTCCATGTACCAGGACGTCCGCCATGGCCGGCGCACCGAAGTCCACTACCTGCTCGGCCATGCCTGCCGCGCCGCTGAGCGCCACGGCGCGGACGTGCCCCGGCTGGAACACCTGCACCAGCGCCTGGTCGATAGCCTGAAGGCCCGCAACCTGCCCAGCGCCTGATGCCACCCACCCAACGGAGATGGAAATCGCCTTGCCCATGACCCTGCGCCAACGCCTGGACAACCTCCCGGTCGGGCAGAAACTGCTGGCGGCCCTGCTGGTGCTGCTGGTCACCATCCTGCTGGTGGCCAACCTGGCATTCATCAGCGCCGCCTACTGGATCACCCAGGACAGCATGGCACCCCAAGCCCTGCAGACCATCGGCAAGCTGGTATCCAACCCGCAGCTGTCTTCGCAGGCCGGGGATTCACCCGAGGCTGCCAACGCGCTGCTCAAGGAACTCGACAGCTACTCGCAACTGCGCGCCGCCGCCATCTATGCCAGCGATGGGCATCAGCTCGCCCAGCTCCAGCACGGCGACACGCTCACCCTGCCCAAGCGCTTTCGCAACATCGACGGCTGGCGGCTCACGGAGTTTCGCAGCACCCAGCTGATCCGCCTGCCCCGTGACGGCGGCCCGCCGGCGCACCTGCTGCTGGTGGCCAGCAGCGAACTGCCCACGGCGTTCTACACCGGCACTCTGTCGGCCAGCCTGGCCATCCTGGTGTTCAGCGTGCTGCTGTGGCTGGTCATCGCCCGCCAGATCAAGCGCCTGATCACCCTGCCGATCAACCGCCTCGAGGAACTGACGCGCCAGGTTACCCGTGAAGAAAGCTACGCCCTGCGCGCCAAACGCGGCAACGACGACGAAATCGGCAGCCTGGCCGAGGCATTCAACACCATGCTCTCGCGCATCGAGGCCCGCGAGCAGCAGCTCAAGCGCACCCGTGACGAGTTCCAGTCGGCTTACGACCAGGCCCAGGGCCTGGCCGAGGAAACCCGCCACACCAACCGCAAGCTGGAACTGGAAGTCCAGGTGCGCAGCAAGATCGAGAAAAAGCTCACGGGCTTCCAGAACTACCTCAACAGCATCATCGATTCCATGCCCTCGGCACTGATCGCCCTCGACGAGCAGCTCTATGTCACCCAGTGGAACCATGAGGCCACGGTGCTTTCCGGCACGCCCCTGGACGAAGCGCTGAACCAGCCGATCTTCCTCGCCTTCGAGCCCCTCAAACCGTTCCTGCCGCAGCTCAAGGAAAGCGTGGAGAAACACCGGGTGGCAAAGATCGAGCGGATCACCTGGCCCAAGGACGATGACCTGCGCCACTACGCCCTGACCTTCTACCCGCTGACCGGCGGCGGCGGGCGCGGCGTGGTGATCCGCATCGACGACATCACCCAGCGGCTGTCGCTGGAAGAAATGATGGTGCAGTCGGAGAAGATGCTCTCGGTCGGCGGGCTGGCCGCCGGCATGGCCCACGAGATCAACAACCCGCTGGGGGCGATCCTGCACAACGTGCAGAACATCCGCAGGCGCCTGTCACCGGAACTTGCACGCAACCAGGAACAGGCCGCCGAGCTGGGCATCGACCTGCCCAGCGTCAACCGCTACCTGGACAGCCGCGAAGTGCCAAAATTGCTCGACGGCATCCAGCAGGCCGGTGCGCGGGCGGCGAAGATCGTCACCCACATGCTCAGTTTCAGCCGCCGCAGCAACCGCCAGTTGGTACCCTGCGAACTGCCGGCACTGATCGACCAGGCGGTGGAGATCGCCGGCAACGACTTCGACCTGACCATCGGCTTCGACTTCAAGGGCCAGGCCATCGTCCGCCAGTTCGACCCGACGCTCGGGCCGGTGCCCTGCACCGCCAACGAGCTCGAACAGGTACTGCTCAACCTGCTGAAGAACGCCGCCCAGGCCATCCACCAGCGCCCGCAGCCCAGCGAGCCTGGGCGGATCATCCTGCGCACCCGGCTCAACCCGCCGTGGGCGGAGATCCAGGTCGAGGACAACGGCATCGGCATGCCCGAGGGGGTGCGCAAGCGTACTTTCGAACCGTTCTTCACCACCAAGGAGATCGGCCAGGGCACGGGCCTGGGGTTGTCGGTCTCGTACTTCATCATCACCAACAACCACAAGGGGCAGATGGAGGTGCAGTCCACGCCCGGCCAGGGCACCTGCTTCACCCTGCGCCTGCCCCTCGGCCAGCCGGCCGCCAGCAAGACGGAGGCATGACATGGGCTACCGCCTGTCGAAGATCTACACCCGCACCGGGGACAAAGGTGAAACCGGACTGGGCGATGGTCGCCGGGTGCCCAAGGACCATCCCCGCATCGAGGCGATCGGCGAGGTGGACAGCCTCAACAGCCAGCTCGGGGTGCTGCTGGCGGGGCTGTCCGACGCCGGGCTGGCTGAGGTGTTCGAGGTACTGGCGCCCTGTCAGCACCGCTTGTTCGACTTCGGAGGCGAGCTGGCGATGCCCAGCTATCAGGCACTGAAGGTCGCGGAAGTCGAACGACTGGAGGCGGCCATCGACTTATGGAACGAAGAACTGGGGCCGCTGCAGAACTTCATCCTGCCCAGTGGTTCGGCGCTGGTGGCCCAGGCCCATGTGTGCCGAAGCCAGGCGCGGGCTGCGGAACGGCGCTGTCAGCAGCTGAATGCCGTGGAGCCGTTGGAGGGCGTCGGGTTGGCGTACATCAACCGCTTGTCGGACCTGCTGTTCGTGGCGGCGCGGATCATCGGGCGCCGGCAAGGTGTGGCCGAAGTGTTGTGGCAACCTGCTGAGAAACCACGAGCCTGAACAGCTTCGCCGGCAAGCCGGCTCCTACAGGG